>DUQO01000068.1 GCA_012837765.1 Mollicutes bacterium
ACAGATGGAATAAATTGTATGATGAAAACAAACTAATAAAAAGGGATTTTGTTTTATCATTTAATTCATGGTTGGGTCATATTAAACATGCTAACAGTTATACTTTACAAAATATAGTAAAAAAATCCATTAAGTTTTTTAATAATGTTTAATAACGAAAAATTATCGTTAATCATATATTAGGATAGGAGGTTCTAAATATGATTTTAAACGATAACTTTTTTAAAAAAGTGGAAAATAAAACGAAGGTTGATAAAGATACCATTATTAATTTGGCATCTAAATTACAAAACAACAATTTAAAAGATGAGGCAACATTAAGAGAAGTAATTAGAGAGCTTAGTAATATGACTGGTAAAAATGTTAGTAAGGAGCAGGAAGATAAAATAATAGATACTATTGTTAAAGATAAGGTTCCTAAAGACTTAGATAAATTTGTTGATGATAATTTATAATAATCGAACATAAGAAAAGATATATTTTATATCTTTTTTTCATATCATAAACAAAGATTACATATATTTAAATGAAATATGATATGAAAGTAGGGATTATATGGAAAAAGTAGACATTATCAAAAGCTTAAGTGAACGTACGGGTGGCGACATATATTTAGGTGTTGTTGGAGCTGTTAGAACTGGCAAATCAACATTGATTAAAAAAGTCATGGAAACAATTGTAATACCACATATAGATGATGAGTTTGAACGTAAAAGATGTTTAGATGAAATACCACAAAGCGCTCATGGTAAAACAATTATGACGACAGAGCCTAAATTTGTACCTAGTAATGCTGCTAAAGTAGATATCGATAATTTTAGCGCTAATATTCGTCTTGTCGATTGCGTCGGTTATGTAATTTCATCAGCTAAGGGATACGAAGATGAGAATGGCCCTAGAATGGTCAAAACACCATGGTATGATGAAGAAATACCATTTATCGAAGCGGCTGAAATTGGAACAGAAAAGGTTATCAGAGATCACTCGACGATTGGTATTGTTGTAACAACTGATGGTTCAATTGGTGAAATACCAAGAAATGACTATATTGAAGCAGAAGAAACGGTCATCAATGAACTTAAAGAAATTGGAAAACCATTCATTGTTTTATTAAATTCGACTCATCCAATGTTACCTGAAACGGAAAGACTTGCCGACAAGTTAAAGGAGACACATAATGTACCTGTTTTACCAGTAAGTATCGAAACAATGGGAGAAAAGGAAGTCTATGGTATTTTAAAAGAAGCTTTATATGAATTCCCAGTTCTC
The DNA here is from genome assembly GCA_012837765.1 of Mollicutes bacterium. GTDB lineage: Bacteria > Bacillota_I > Bacilli_A > RF39 > UBA660 > UBA5348. Next base: position 1,270 of record DUQO01000068.1, read on the forward strand.
GATGTAAAGGTTAGTATGCCTGAATGGATAGGTTGTTTAAATCCGACTCATCCATTAAAACAAGCATATATTGAAAAAATTAAAGAATGTGTTGCACCTATCGACAAATTAAGAGATGTTGAAGGAATAACCAATAGTTTTAATGACTGTGAATTTATTAGTAAAGCATATCTATCAGATGTTAATTCGGCAACAGGTGAAGTAACCATTACACTTCATGCTCCAAATCATTTATATAATCATGTGTTAAAAGACATAATAGGTGTAAATGTTTCTAATAGGGCAGAATTACTATCACTTTTCCAAGACTATAATGAAGCTAAGAAAGAGTATGATCAAATTAAGGTTGCACTTAAAATGGTTAAACAAACAGGTTATGGAGTAGCACTACCTACCTTAAATGATATGCGTCTTGATACTCCAGAAATAGTAAAACAAGGAAACAAATATGGTGTTAAACTAAAAGCAGTGGCGCCGTCTATTCATCTAATTAGAGTTGATGTTGAAAGTACATTCGAACCAATCATAGGATCAGAACTACAAAGTAAAGAATTAATTAACTATCTTATGAAGGATTACGATGCACATCCAGATAACATTTGGAAATCTGAAATATTTGGTAGGGGACTAGATGTTATTGTTCAAGAAGGTATTCAAGCTAAGTTACTAATGGTACCTGAAAATATCAAATATAAGCTACAACATGTATTAAGTAAGGTCGTTAATAAAGGGTCTAACAATATGATAGCTATCGTTTTATAGGCGATAGCTTTTTTATTCACTTAGTACCAAAAATTAACAAAATGCAAAAATATTTTGCCATACACGACAAAATTTTGATTTTAGTATTGCAATTGTTGGTAAAACATGCTATTTTATATATGTAAGCATAGTGTGCTTAATGAATAATTACATGTGGGAGGTAATTAAAATGACAAAAGCAGAATTAGTTGAAGTTATGGCTAATAAAGCAGAACTTACTAAAGCAGACGCTGCTCGTGCATTAGATGCATTCCAAGCAGCTGTAACAGAAGCTTTAAAGAAAGGCGATAAAGTTACTTTAGTAGGATTTGGTACTTTTAGTTCTAAGGAAAGACCAGCTCGTGTAGGACGCAATCCTCAAACAGGGGAAGACGTTAAGATCCCTGCAAGAAATGTTGCATCATTCAAAGCTGGAAGCAAATTAAAAGAAGCAATTAATTAGTAATTGAAAAGATAAAGCAAATGCTTTATCTTTTTCTTTATCCTTAGTATAATGTTAATGGTGAAAAATATGTATAAAAATGCAAGAGAATTATTAAAAAAAATTAACGATAGCGGTTATGAATCTTATATAGTAGGTGGTGTTGTAAGAGATTATATTCTAGGCTTGAAAAGTATCGATGTAGACATATGTACTAATGCAACTCCAAAAGAGATAAAAAACATCTTTAAAGGAGCAGTTATGCCTTCTGAAAAATATGGGGCTGTTACTTTAATTTATAAGAAAGTGCGATACGAAATAACTACCTATCGAAAAGAAATAAAGTATGATGATTATAGACGACCAAGTAAATTAGAATATATAGATGATTTGTTAGAAGATTTAAAAAGGCGAGATTTTACAATTAACACATTTTGTATGGATAGTGATGGCAATGTTATCGATTTACTTAATGCAAAAGAAGATTTGGATAATAAAATTATTAGGACTGTAGGTAATCCTAAACAAAAACTAAAAGAAGATGTGCTTAGAATTTTAAGAGCAATTCGTTTTGCAACTTCATTAAATTTTGATATTAGTGATGATGTGAAAAAAGCAATTAAAAAGAACAGGGCATTGCTAAAAAAATTATCTTATACAAGAAAAAAAGAAGAATTAACTAAGATTTTTACAAGTCCTAATGCTGCCTATGGAATATCACTTATTAAAGAGTTAAAATTAGGTAAACATTTAGAATTGTCTAATTTATCTACATTGAAGATAGTAGATGACATTATGGGAATATGGGCACAACTTGATGTATTATATATTTATCCTTTTAATAAGGTTGAAAAAGAAACAATAAAAAATATAACTGAGGTATTAAAAGAACCAATAATTGATAATTATATTCTTTATAAATATGGTCTTTATATTACAACTGTTGTCGCTTCTATTAAAGGAATTGATAAATGTGTAATAAATAAACAGTACTTATCACTTCCTATTAAAGAACGCAAGGAAATAGCTTTTGATGTTGATTATATATGTAGTAAATATAATATAAAAGCAGGTAAATGGGTAAAAGATGTATATTTATTATTAGAAAAAAAGATTTTAGAAGGATCATTAGAAAATAAAAAAGAAGATATAAATAAATATATTAAAACTTATATAGATGAAAAAAAACTGTCAAAATAGCATACTCTTTAATGGGGTATGTTTTTTTATGAAGAAAATATATATATTGTCTATAATTTTATTTGGCTTAGTTTTTTATTTTGCACGTACTAAAGCTATAGACTGTGTTGATTTAAGGCTAGATGATGAAATAGGTGTTGTATTCATAAATAAGAGCCTAATTCTTGTTCTTGGTGAAGAAGAGAATACTTTATTGACCCTGGATAAAGAAGAGGATATGAGTAATTTAAGTAAGTTTAAATATGATGATTTAAATGTGTTGATGCTTAAAGAGTATAATATTGATATTGATTATGATAAAAAGATAATATTTGATTATGATTTAGATATTGGTGATATAGAGTACTCTAGAAGAGATGGAGTGATCTATATAACCTATGAAGATACGAATATGTGTATATACATGGGTGATTCTTATAATATAAGTGATTGCCAATTTGTATATTTTTATGAAACAAAAGTTAATAATATTTTAGTAAATGATTATCAGGAGATAATTTTTCATCATTATAGAAATGCATTACCTAATAGTTTTTTAGAAGAAGCATATAAAAAACTTGTCGATACATATCAAATCAGAGATGATGAACTTGCTATTCTTAAGATAGGAGAAGAAGATTACGATTTTATTGTGATAGGTAATAATTGATGATATAATTGTTTTAGGTGATATCATGAATGTTGAAAAATTGATAGAAATAATGAAAATGAAAAGTATTAATATTCCCCTTTATCTTATTAGAAATTATAAAGATTTAGGTTTAAACGAATTAGAAATGATTTTAATGAGTATTATAATGCAAGAAGATTCACTTATTGACTATACTAAATTATCATCATATTTAAATGTTTCAGAACAGGATGTTTTATTGTTTATTAATAATCTCTATGAAAAAGGACTTTTAGAGATTAAAGTAATTAAAAATGATGAAGGTGTTATGGAAGAACATGTGTCAATCGATAATTTTTATAATAAACTAGCTTTAATTATGATAGGTGAAGAGTCAACGCAAGAAACGAATATTTATGAGGTTTTTGAACGTGAATTTGGCCGTACCTTGTCATCTATGGAATATGAAATCATATCCGGTTGGTTAGAATCTAATTATCAAGAAGAGGTTATCATAGAGGCGTTAAGGGAAGCTGTATATAATGGAGCTAGTAATTTAAGATATATTGACAAAATACTTCATGAATGGAATAAAAAAGGCGTTAAAAGTGTCCGAGATGTACGTAAGGAAAAGGAACGTTTTGCAAAATCTAAAAAAGGATCTGTTGAAATTCCTGATTATAATTGGTTAGAGGAAAATGAATAAGATAGATAAAATTATAGAATATTTAAATGAACTTTATCCCAATCCTCGGTGTGAACTTAATTATAATAAAGATTATGAATTGTTAATAGCTGTTGTATTAAGTGCTCAAACTACTGATAAAAGGGTAAATCAAGTAACGCCAATCTTGTTTAGTAAATATCCTTCTTTAAAAGACCTAAAAGAGGCTGATATAGAGGAATTGTACGCCATTTTAAGACCGATAGGCATGTATCGTAAAAAGGCGTTATTCGTCAATGAAATAGCCTCTACACTACATGACGAATATAAGGGGAGAGTAATAAATGATCGAAAGGTGTTAGAAAACCTAAGTGGTGTAGGAAGAAAAAGTGCTAATGTCGTAATGGCAGAACTTTTTAAAGGACCTTATATTGCTGTAGACACTCATGTTTCAAGAGTATCAAAGAGATTAGGATTAGTCTCTGAAAATGATAATGTCTTACAAATAGAAAAAAAGTTAACGAAGCTAATAGATGAATCACTGTTACCTAAAATTCATCATCAATTAGTTTTATTTGGAAGATACCATTGTAAAGCAATAAAACCAAATTGTGATAATTGTAAATTAAGAAGTATTTGTAATTATAAAAAAGAAGAGTAAACTCTTCTTTTTGTTATTTTAAGTTTCGCTTCCCGCTGCCTCAACTGTTATTTTTCTAGTAGAAGGAGAAAGGATTGGAATGTTTTCTCCTTTATATGTAACTGTATAACTAATTGTATAAACATTAGGAGCACTAGTATCTAGATTAGTAATAGGGTTATCTTTGTTATAAACGATAACTCCATCTTTGTTTTTAATTGTTTTAGTAATGATTGTATCCTTACTGTTAGTTACATCTTCAGTATTTATCATTACTCTAATACCTGGATCATCAGTTGCAATTGTAAATTTTTCTCCAACATTAATTGTTTTATCAACTGTTCCTCCTTGGTATTTAACTAACCATGCTTCTCTTACAACATGAGGATTTTCAGATAGTGTTATTTCACTTCCTGTACTTTCACTATTCTTAAAGATAGAATAACATGTTTTAACAACATATGTTAATGGTCCACTAGTAGAAGGAGCATGAGAAAATTTAGTATCAGAAGTCCATCCTAAGAATGATAGGGAACCATCGTTATTCTTTAAATAAACATTATATCCTAAAGTTCCAAGAATACTAGCGTTTTCTTGATTGTGTAAATTTATATACTTATCTTTTTGGTCGCCAATAGTTTTTAAGTATTCTTTAGTAATCATGTTTGGAGCAGTAACTGGTGACCATGAAACAGTAATATTATTTCCATCTTTTTTAATATCAAGACCTTTTACATTAACTAATGTATCAAAACGAGGAGATACTTCGGTAGGTTCTGTTCCTCTTTTGAAGAACTCTGTTCTAATCATATCGCTTGGAGTGTTTTTACTAGGTAACATTGCAGGAATAGTACCATATTCAACTTGTACTTTAACGACGCTGTTAGGCATCGTAAATTTCTTGCCGTTCTTTTCAAAAATCCCTTTAGCAATAGTATTAAATAAATTATCTTTTGCTCTTGATGATGTACCGAATTTACTGTAATTTGTAGATGTAATTTGTTCGTAACCATACCACATACCAACAGCATAATCAGGAGAATATCCTATAACCCACAAATCATTGATTGCTGATGATGGAAGTTTTAATCTTTTTTTCGTAGCATCATCTAAGTTAGTTGTTCCTGATTTACCAGCTATTTCAATACCGCTTATACGACCAGCAACATTAGTAGTATCTACGGCCCATTTTAAGACATCAGTAATCATGTATGCAGTTGAGTCAGACATAACTCTAACCTTTTCAGGTTTATAGGTTGATACTTCATTTGTATCCGTTATTTCAATTTTATTAACTGTAAATGGTTCTATATAGTAACCACCATTTCCAAAAGCAGCATAAGCAACAGCCATTTGTAAAGGAGAAGCTCCATTAAATCCACCAATAGAATGTGCTTCATGAAGTCTTCCGTTTTCTATTTCAGGTTTAATACCAAGCGATTGTACAAATTTAGCAATACTCTTATTATCAACTTGTTGGAATGCTTTTAAGGCTGTAATATTACGAGACTGTCCAAGAGTGTATTTTAATGTTTGAAATCCTCTATATTTGTTATCCCAATTGTTGATTTGTTTACCATCTGAATATGAATATACATCATCAATAAAAGGGGTATAAGTAGACCAGTTGTTGTATTCCATTCCAGGTCCATAATCAAATAAAGGTTTAGCTGTAGAACCAATTTGATTATTTAAATCAGTTGCAAAGTTACTTATTTTTTGACCAGTACGATTTCGCCCATTTCCAAGTGCTAAAATAGCTCCAGTATTGATGTCTGTAACAGCAATACCAGCTTGAACTGCATCGTTTTCAAAAGTGAATATTTTTCCACTTAAAATATCATTTATATGATTTTGCTTACTAGGATTTAAATTAGTATAAATCTTCATTGGAACTTCCATCGGATCAAAACCTGTCTTATTCCAAGCTTCTTTCATTGCGTAATCTATATATGCTTGATATGGATGAGAATCTGCTTTTTTATCAGTAAGTAAAGATTCAACAGGGATGCTTTTAGCAATTTTTTCTTCCTCTGCATTGATGTAACCATGTCTTCTCATCAGATATAAAACAGTGTTTCTTCTGCTTTCTGCTTTTTCTGGATAATTAAATGGATTGTAACCACATGGAGCTTGAAACATACCAGCTAATAAAGCAGCTTCTGATAGATTAAGATCTCCTATCTCTTTTCCAAATAAACCTCTTGCACCTTCAGCAACTCCAAAGGTATTATTTACACATAATTGAATATCGTTAACATAAAACTCAAGTATTTGTTCTTTTGTGTATTCCTTTTCCAGTTTAAATACAGCTAAATAAATATCGGTAAATTTTCTTGTAACAGATTTAACAGTAGAAGTGAAATTGTTTTTAATAACTTGCATCGATATAGTTGATGCTCCACCAGCACTACTATCACCTAACGCTTGCCCAGCAGAAGCTTTTAAAAAACGAGGCAAATCAAAACCATTATGTTCAAAGAATCTAGAGTCCTCAGTAGCTACTATAGCATCAATAAACACTTGTGGTAATTCGTCATATGTGACTTTTTCTCTCATTTCTTCCCCAATACGTATTATTTCTCCTCCATTGATATCATATAAAACACTAGCTTCTTTATATAATAATTTTTGTTTATCAAAAGCTGGTGCACTTGATACAATGTATCCAAAAAAGATTATTCCACCAATAATACCTATTATACCTAAAGAAAGGATAACAAGAATAAAAGCGCTAAATACTTTTTTCCATGTTGTTTTACTTTTGCTTTTTGCTGTTTTTTTCGTTTTTGTTACTTTTGCTTTTTTATCTTTTTTTCTTTTAGCCATAATAAATGTACCTCCAAACTTTATAACTAACAGTAAAGTGGTAACGATAATTGCTACAATAGTCGTATTTATTATGCCCACTACTACTGATCCAAGTGCAAAGACTAGGATAGAAAGAACAACAATAGCAATCATCATTTTATCTTTAAATATCTCTTTAATTCCTTTAAATATCTTTTTCATACTTTACCTCCTAGGTAAACAATATCTATAATATCTATATAATTAAGGCGAGGCATAAATGCCTCTTTTATTAAATACCCCTTCTCATCGAATAGGGTTAATGGTATAGATTTTCTTTTTCCATTATTAATAAACTCAATTAAATCTTCACCCTTAAAAAGATAAGTTCTATTTAAAAGTGTAAATCTAACAATAAGAAAACAAATTCCCCCATGAGCAAGCACTTTTTTTATATGCTCTATTTGATGTACATTTATATTAGATAGGGGAAAAGATTTCCCTCTTACTTCCTTAGCTTCAAAATCAATATATTTCCCTTTATATAAACCATTATAGTCTGTTGTCGATGGTCTTTTAAAATAAGCTTCTTTTATAGTTGAATTTTTTTTGTTATCAAATGAAACCTTTACTATTTTTATAGGTGTAGGTTTTTTATATATAACGGCTATATTATTTTCTAAATAATAAGTATTTGTTAAATTCAAATCGCTTTCTAGATTCATTCCTCTATTAGCATAATCGATAATCTTATTTGTTGTCTTTTTAATAGCGTTTGGATATTTCATTTGATCACCTCCTAAGATTATACTATATTTTCATCATTTTTTCTATAACTATGGTTACAAAAAATGATGTTTGATGAAAACCTTTGGCGAGTTCTGTCGTTATATCAGTAGAAATAAGAATTGTTATTTATTTTGTGCTAAATTATGTTTTAAGGAGGTGCCATGGATAGAGTATATATTTATAAAATGTTTGATGATTTAATCGAGGAGACAAAATATAACAAACTCCTATTAATTGCGAAAAAATAAAAATCTAAAATCTTTCATATGATTATTTAGGAGGTCATATGGAAGATTTATTGTTTAAAATTGAAATAACACCACAAATAATATATTTATCCCTCATTTTACTTGTTATAGGCAATGGGTTGAAAGATATTCCTTTTGTTCCAAAATGGATTATAATATGGATACTAATGGCTATAAGTATAAGTGTACAATTTGTATTTGTTGGTATAGCTTTCCAAAGTTTGTTTGAAGCTGTTATGGCATCATCTTTATCTACGATGATTTATCAATTATATAAACAAAGCAAAAAAGGAGCGCAAGCAATTAAAGAAAGAAAAAGGTAATATAAATTGACATTTTGCACAAATTTATATAGAATATAGTAGAGTGAGGTGAGTGCATGTTATACGAAAAAATAACACTTAGTCCTAAGGAAATTCTTGAGAAAGACTTTCCTGTTGATACAAGAGGATATAGACCTCAAGAAGTAGACAAGTATTTGGATATTATTATTAAAGATTATACAAACTTTATTAATATAGTAAAACAAAAGGATGCGGAAATCAATGAATTAGTTGAGGAAAATCTGCGTTTAAAACAAGAAAACAGAGTTCTAAAGGAACATGTTGAAATTGTTAAAAACACTGATACAAAACCAACTAATGTTGATTTACTAAGACGCCTATCTCAACTCGAAAAAATAGTATACGGCGAAGAAGAATAAAAATGCCGAGGCAAATGCTGCATTCATAGTAATGTAGAGGAAAGTCCATGCTCACACGATCTGTGATGATCGTAGTGTTTGTGCATAGGGAAAAAATAACCTATGGTAGGCGAATGCCTAACGGCTCTTTGATAACCTGTAGCCTTATGGTATGGTTATTAGAGTGTAAAAGTGCCATAGTGACGATGACTTTGAGAAATTGAAGTAGTGGAACGAGGTAAACCCCACAAGTGAGAAACCCAAATATGGTAGGGGAACTTCCAACCTGGAATAAGAACAGGATGGAGGATGGAAACATAGATAAATATTTGCCACCTAGAAATAGGGACAGAACATGGCTTATGAGGCATTTTTATTTTTTTACAAAGAAGAGGTGATTTTGCTTGAAGGAAATAGGGCAACAGTTAGCCGAAGCAAGAGAAGCGATGGGAGTGTCGCTTGAAGAAGCATCGACTGACCTGAAACTTAAACCTTCACAATTAGAAAACATTGAAGCAGGTAACAGAAGTGCCTTTAAAGATGTTTTCGAACTTAAACAAATAATTAGGGATTATGCAAAATATTTAAGTTTAGAATATGAAAAATTAGAAGATGATTTTAATGAGTTTGTTTTTGAATATACATCTAAGATTCCACTTGAAGAAATAGCTAAAGCAAACGAAGAAAGAAAAATAGAAAAAAGAGAAGTTTTTTCTCCTTACACAATAGAATATAAAAAGAAATCTAAGTATCTTAAATACATTATTTTAATTATAATTGTACTTTCAGCAATTATCACATATTTAATAATTGGTAATGTTAAAGATAAAAAGGAAGTAGAATCAATTAACTTTACTGGTTTTACGATAGGGGAGTGATCTCATGAATATACCCAATAGAATAACAATTTTTAGAATGGTTTTATCTTTAGGCATTATTGTTTTATTGTTATTTCCATTTTATGCTGTAAATGTAGAATTTCCAACTTATCTTGTTGAAGGCAAGATTTTGGTTGACAGTAAATATATAATTGCAGGAATTATATTTGTAATTGCAGCAATTACAGATTTCTTAGATGGTTATATAGCAAGAAAATATAATATGATAACTGATTTTGGCAAATTGATGGATGCTATAGCTGATAAAGTATTAGTAAATTCAGTGTTGATTATTTTAGCATCAAGTAACCACATCAGTCCTATTATTGCAGTTGTTGTAATAATGCGCGATATTATTGTTAATTCAATAAAAATGCTAGCTGCAAGTAGTGGTAAAGTAGTTGCAGCTATTAAATCTGGTAAAATAAAAACGATTTGTCTAATGGTAGGAATTACGCTAACATTTTTCTATAACTTACCATTCGAATTATGGAACATTAAAGTGTCAGACTTCTTATTAGTAACCGCAACAATGCTATCTTTGATTTCTGGTGTTCAATATTATGTAATGAATCGTCACTTGATAACAAAAAAGGAAGAAGAAACAGAAATACTTGAAGTTTTATAAAATGTAAAATAATGTTACTCAAAAAAACTCTTTTTGTAAAAGGGTTTTTTTAATTCTGCAAATTAAACAATACAAAAAAAGACAAACAAACGTTCGAAAAACACTTGCATTTTGTTGTTAAATAAGGTAGAATGAAAATGTAAACAAAATAGGAGGAAAAAATATGGTTACAAAAAACATTCAAAAAGATAAGGCTCTTGAACAAGTATTAGCTGATATAGAAAAACAATTTGGAAAAGGATCTATTATGAAATTAGGTGAGAAACCTCACCGTGAGATAGATGTTTGTTCTAGTGGATCAATTATGTTAGATATAGCACTAGGAGTAGGTGGATACCCAAAAGGACGAATAATTGAAATATATGGTCCTGAATCAAGTGGTAAAACCACTGTTGCACTTCATGCAATAGCAGAAATTCAAAAACAAGGAGGAAGAGCAGCATTTATTGATGCTGAACATGCTCTTGATCCAGTGTATGCATCTAAATTAGGGGTTAACATTAAAGAACTCTTGTTATCTCAGCCAGATACTGGTGAACAAGCACTTGAAATTTGTGAAGCATTAGTACGAAGCGAAGCTATAAACATTATTGTTATAGACTCGGTTGCAGCATTAGTTCCACAGGCTGAAATTGAAGGTGAAATGGGAGACTCTCATGTTGGGTTACAAGCTCGTCTTATGTCACAAGCATTAAGAAAACTATCTGGGACTATTAGTAAAACTAATACGATTGCTATTTTTATTAACCAATTAAGAGAAAAGGTAGGTATAATATTTGGCAATCCTGAAACAACACCAGGAGGAAGAGCATTAAAGTTTTATTCTTCAATTCGTTTAGATATTAGAAGAGCAGAACAAATAAAACAAGGTGACAGTATTGTTGGTAACAAAACAGTTATTAAAGTTGTTAAGAATAAAGTTGCTCCACCATTTAAAATAGCTAATGTTGAAATTGTGTATGGTGAAGGAATAAGTAGAACTGGTGAATTGATAGATTTAGCTGCAGATGCAAACATAATTGAAAAAAGTGGTGCATGGTATTCATATAAAGGTGAAAAGCTTGGACAAGGAAAAGAAAATGTTAAGGCTCTTCTTGCAAGTAATGAAAAATTAAAAAATGAACTAGAAACTAAAGTAAGACAACATTATGGTATTAGTCTTAAAATAGAAAAAAAAGGAGAAAAGGAGGAAAAATAGATTTCCTCTTTTTATGTAATAATATAATTAAAGTGAGTAAAAAAAATATTTTCCTTGACACAAATCTAAATCAATTTTAAAATAGAAGTATATAGTTAAAAACAGTAATATTTAACTGTATAATAGAAAGAGGAAATGATTATGGATACATTAACTATATCCATTTTAACCTCTGTACTTGGACTTTCTTTAGGAGCAAGCTCTGTTCTTGTTATTAATCGTATAAAAAGAAAAAGAACTAATGATAAAGCAGAAAACATTCTTGAAAAGGCGAGTAAGGAAGCTGAAAAACTTAAGCGTGAGCACTTATTTGAAGCTAAAGAAGAAGCACATAAATTAAAATTAGAAGTTGAAAAAGAAATCAAAGAAAAGAAAATTGAAGTAAAAGAACTGGAAGAAAGATTGCTTCAAAGAGAAAATAGTATGGCTAAACGCGATGAGATGCTTCAAAATCGCGAAAAAATGCTAGAAGAAAAAGATAATAATCTAGTGTTAAAACAAAAGGAAATCCAAAAAGCAGAAACCGAAATGGAAGAAATAAGAAAACAACAACTAGAATTACTAGAAAAGATTTCTGGCTTTTCTAAAGAAAAAGCAAGAGATCTTGTAATGAAAAAAGTAGAGGAAGAAATGGAAAAAGAAGTAGCTGAATATATCAGAGAAAGGGAAGCGGAAGCTAAAATTGCAGCTGATATGGATGCTAAAAGTATGCTAGTAGCGTCAATGCAAAGGTATGCGTCTGATGTTGCTAATGAACAAACCATTTCTGTTATCACATTGCCAACTGATGATATGAAAGGAAGAATTATAGGTAGAGAAGGGCGAAATATTAGAACAATCGAAGCTGTTACAGGTGTCGATTTAATAATAGATGATACGCCTGAAGCTATTGTTATTTCTAGTTTTGATCCACTTCGTAGAGAAATTGCAAAAGTAACAATTGAATCACTTATTCAAGATGGAAGAATTCATCCAGCTAGAATAGAAGAATTGTATGATAAGACAACAAAAGAGATAAATGCTAAAATACTAGAATATGGCCGCAATGCTACTTTTGAATTAGGTTTAACTAAAATTGATCCATATATTGTTGAATTGTTAGGAAAACTACATTTTAGAACAAGTTATGGTCAAAATGCTTTACAACATTCGAAAGAAGTAGCGCATTTAGCTGGTATACTAGCTAGTGAAATAGGAGAAAATGTTGCTTTAGCTAAAAGAGCAGGTTTACTACATGACATTGGAAAAGCAATTGACTTTGAAGTTGAAGGAAGTCATATTGAACTAGGAGTAGATATGGCTAAAAAACATCATGAAGATCAAGTTGTAATAAATGCAATAGCATCTCATCATGGTGATACTGAACCAACAAGTAATATAGCTGTTTTAGTAGCAATAGCTGATGCTTTATCGGCTTCAAGACCTGGTGCTCGAAATGATTCGTTAGAAAATTATACTAAACGATTAGAACAACTAGAAAACATTGCTAAAGATGTTCCAGGTGTAGAAAAAGTATTTGCTATTCAAGCAGGAAGAGAATTACGCATTTTGGTTAATCCAGAACAAATTGACGATTTAAAGAGTATAAAAATAGCTAGAGATATAAAAGATCGAATTGAAAAAGAAGTTCAATATCCAGGAACAGTAAAAGTTACTGTTATTAGAGAAACAAGAGCTATTGAAGAAGCAAAATAAAAGGATGAAACAAAAAGTTTCATCCTTTTTTATATACAAAGCATAAAATAAGTTGTCAATTTTCTTCAACATTATGAGCTATTCTACTAGCTGCAGAAGCTGCAATCGCACTTACAATATCATCTAAGAAAGTATGACATCTAATTTTTTTCTTTCCTTCATTGTCGATCTTTCCAATAATACCAGGTTTTATTTTATCTAAATATCCAAAATTGGTTAAAGCAATAGAACCGTTCATATTAACGATACTTAAAGCTAGTATTTCATCAAGTCCAAATAAACCCTTATCGTTTTTGATTAAATTGTTAACTTTTTCATCTAATAATCCTTTTTCAGCAGCCTCATCAAGTGAGATACCAGTGAGTATCGTATATATCGTTTCTCTTTTAGATATAACATACAAAACAGTGTCTATACATTCATCGATTGAGATGTTTCTATATATGCTTTGTATGTCTTTTACAATAAGAGCAATATCATTTATTGTAACGCCACGCTCTTCAAGTTTTTTAATGGCTAATGCCTTTAATTCTTCCATGTGTCCTCCTCATAAAAAATCCTTGTTTATCATATGATAAAACAGGTGATTGTATGAATCATTACATCAATTATTATTATAGCATATATCCAGATTATATTCGTGAACAAAACGAAAAATTTTATTTTAACTATAATGATGAACTGTACTACTTTTTAGTTTTTGATCGCCCCTTAGAAGATTCTCAGTATTTATATGGATTAAATGTAGAAATGATTAGAAGGGGTTCTCTTGTACACGAAATAATTTTAAATAAAGATAAAAATGTTGTAACTTTTGTTGATGAAGTTCCATATGTTCTAATGAGAGTATATGTTAATACTAATAAAAAAATAGATCTAGCTGAAATTAATTTTATAAGTATGAGTAATTCAGATATAAAAACTAATGAAATATTAGATAGAAGTAATTGGCCAATGTTATGGAGTGCTAAAATTGACTATTTTGAATATCAAATAAGTCAAATGGGTAAAAAGTATCCAATAATATGTGAATATTTAAGTTATTATATTGGTTTAGCAGAAAATGCTATCTCATATATTAAAAACATTGCAGGAAAAATAAAAATAAACCTTCCGTTAACAATTGCGCATAAGAGAATAAAAGCAAATAATACTGCTTTTAATTTATATAATCCACTTACTTTTATTATAGATTATAAAGTTAGGGATTTTGCAGAATATATTAAAGCCCGCTTTTTTAATGGTGAAGATGTATGGAGTGAAATTGAACAATATTTTAAGATTTATGAAATGCCAGCATTTGAACGACAATTATTATATGCAAGACTTCTTTTTCCATCATACTTTTTTGATGTATACGAAGAAATAATGGAGGATAAACTAAAAGAAGAAAGTATCATTTCTATTGTGGATAAAGCATCTGATTACGAAGAGTTTTTAATTGAAATTCATTTATTTTTAAATAGAGATAATTTAATGCCACAATTAGATTGGTTAATAAAAAAGAATAATTCTTAATTATTCTTCTATCCTCACGACTTTTATAACTTCAGGTATTTCAAAGGTTAGGGCATCTTGTACCATTCCTTCAATTGTCATATCAGCAGCTGCACAATGGCTACATGCACCTAGTAATTTAACATAAACAACACCATCTTTGAATGATACAAATTCTACATCTCCACCATCACTCATAAGGAAAGGTCTGATGGTGTTTAATACTTCTTTAATTTTGTTTTCTAATTCCATATTTTCACCTCATAACAATTATACATGTATTTACAATGAATTAAAAGTAGCTTTTTAAAACAAATAAGATTAATGTTATAATTTTTATGAGGTGTAAGCATGACAAAATATAAGAAGGGCAAAATTGTCAAAGGCAATATTACGGGAATTGAAAATTATGGAATATTTGTTAGTTTAGATGATTATTATAGTGGTTTAATACATATATCAGAAATTTCAAATAAATTTGTAAAAGATATCAATGATTTTGGCTTGATAGGAGAAACGATATATGCTAAAGTAATTGATGTAGACGAAAGTGAAAATCATGTTAAATTATCGATTAAAGATATCGATTATCGAATAAAGAAAACAGCTAAAAATAAGAAGGGAATTAAAGAAGTTGGAACAGGTTTTACTGCTTTAAGTCAAAAAAGGGAAGATTGGATAGCACAAAAGATGCGAGAACTTATGTAAAATGTCCTTTTAGTTATTGACAATCATCGTCAACAAATGATATATTAATACATGTCAATCGAAAGAAGGATCCTTAGCTCAGTTGGTTAGAGCACCTGCCTTACAAGCAGGGGGTCGTAGGTTCGAGTCCTACAGGGTCCACCATTATGCCGAAATAGCTCAACTGGTAGAGCAACTGACTTGTAATCAGTAGGTTGCGGGTTCGATTCCTGTTTTCGGCACCATTTGGAGAGATAGCGAAGTGGCTAAACGCGACAGACTGTAAATCTGTTCCTTCGGGTTCGGTGGTTCGAATCCACCTCTCTCCACCACTTGATATATTGCCTCGTAGCCAAGCGGTAAGGCATCAGACTTTGACTCTGACATGCGCTAGTTCGAATCTAGCCGAGGCAGCCAAAAATTATTCGTCTCGTTAGCTCAGCCGGTAGAGCATTTGACTTTTAATCAAAGGGTCGTGAGTTCGAATCTCGCACGGGACACCATTTATTTAGCCTGAGTGGCGGAA
>DUQO01000069.1 GCA_012837765.1 Mollicutes bacterium
ATTTTATAAATAATAAAAATAAATTTATATGAAAACGTTTACTTTACTAAATTTTCTTGATATAATCATACACGAGTATTTATTACTCCTTGCTTTTCATGTGGAAAGGCCAAAAGACCAAAAGGAGGTGGAAACATGAAATATGAAATCATGTTTATTGTAAGACCGGATATTGAGGAATCTAATCTCAAGGAAGTAGTTGCAAACTTTGAAACTATTTTAACGGATAACAAAGCAAAAATTTTGAATTCAAAAAACATGGGTCAAAGAGAATTAGCTTATGAAATTAAAAAACATAAGCGTGGATTCTATTACGTATACCAAATTGAAGCTCCAGTTGAAGCAATAAACGAATTTGATCGTTTAGCTTTAATAAGCGAAGATTTAATTCGTCATATGATCATTAGATTAGAAGATTAAGGAGTTAAATTATGAACAAAACTTTTTTAGTAGGTCATTTAACAAAGGATCCAGAACTTAGATATTTGAGCAACAATACAGCTGTTGCTACATTTACTGTTGCAGTAAATCGTACTTATGCTAACCAAAATGGTGAAAGAGAAGCGGACTTTATTAATGTTGTTGTTTGGCGTAAACAAGCTGAAAACGTTAAAAAATATTTATCTAAAGGTAGTTTAGTAGGTATTGATGGTCGAATTCAAACCAGAAACTATGAAAATCAAGAAGGCAAAAGAGTATATGTTACAGAGGTTGTAGCTGATAACGTTCAATTTCTTGGATCAAAAAATCAAAGAAGCAACAATGTTAGTCCGGAAGATTTTAGTCATTATGAAAATCAAGTTCCACCAGAAACAACAAATATTAGCGATGAACCATTTGCTGATTTTGGTGAAACAATTGAACTTAGTGAGGATGACATAGCATTTTAGATAGGAGGAAATTACATGCGTGAACCATATAGAAGAAGAAAAAAGATATGTCAAATGTGTGCTGGTAAATCAGTAAACTATAAAGACGTTGATATAATAAAAAAATATATAAATGAAAAATATAAAATTGTACCAAGAAGAGTTACTGGTGCATGTGCTAAACACCAAAGATATATAGCTACTCAAGTTAAAAGAGCACGCTTTATGGCGCTTATTCCATTTACAAGATAAAAAGAAGATAAATTTTTATCTTTTTTTTATAAAAAGGCTTAAATATATAGTATAATAAAAATGAGGAAGTGATCGAATGCAAATAAATGCTGAGTTAGTAAGGAAAAATATCGAAGAAGCATCACAAGTTATTATTGTTGCGCATCGTAACTTAGATTTAGATGCACTTGGTTCTTCACTTGGACTATATTATTTATGCAAAACAATAGGCAAGGATACTTGTCTTTTGATAGACGATATAACACATGAAGATGGTGTAAGTAAAAGTTTAAAAGAGATAAAAAACCAAAAAATAAATGTCAAAATTAAAAAATGGGTAGATATAAAAGGAAAAGTGGACGATAAAACACTATTACTTATTGTGGATACCCAGATTCCATCTTTAATTCAAAACGAAGAAGTTTTAAACATAAAAAATAAAATTATTATTGATCATCACATTGATGGAGCTAATGAAAAAATACCAACAATATATGAATATATTGGGTCTCATCAATCTAGTTCTGTTGAAATAATAGTAGAAGTACTAAAAACATTAGACATTTATATTCATCCTTATGTTGCAAGTATAATGCTTGCTGGTATTTTTATTGATACAAATGGTTTTATTAGAAAAACAAGTCATAAGACACATGAATCAGCAGCTTATTTATATGAATGCAATGCTAATCTTAACGAAGTACAATATTTACTCAAACAAGATATAAACAAATACAACAACATGCAAAAAATAATTAGTGAAGCAGTAATAATAAAAAACCACTTTATTATTGCACTCGGTCATGAAGATCAAATTTATGACAAAGAAGATTTAGCTAAGATATCAGATACTATGCTTCTTTTTAAGAATATAGAAGCATCATTTACGATCGGAAAAATAAGTGAAGATAAGATAGGTATTAGTGCAAGATCTTTTGCAAAAATAGATGTTCAAAAAATAATGAAAAAATTAAAAGGTGGTGGCCATTCAACAGATGCTGCAACACAATTAAGTGGTGAAACTTTAGCGACCACTTTTCAAAAGGTAAAGAATATAATAGAAGAATTAGAAGGTGATTTTTAATGAAAGTTATATTTATTAAAGACGTAAAGGGTAAGGGTAATGCTGGAGATATAAAAGAAGTTAGTGACGGATATGCTAAAAATTATCTAATAAAAAATAATTTAGCTGTACCTGTTACCAATACGAGTATGAACCGTCTAAACGAAGAAAAGAAAGCTAAAGCAAAAAAAGAAGAAGAAGAAATTAAAAAGAACGAGAAAATAAAAAAGGAATTGGAAAATAAAACCCTTATTTTTAAAGTTAAAACAAGTGATCAAAACAAGATTTTTGGTAGCATTTCTTCAAAACAAATAAGTTCGGAATTATCTAAATTAGGATATGAAATTGATAAGAAAAATATTGTTTTAGAAAGCCCATTATCTAATTTAGGGACACATATTGTAAAAGTCAATTTGCATAAAAAAGTAGTTTTAAACTTAAAAATAGAATTAATAAAAGAATAGTGGTGATTGTATGAACGGTCGAACTGTACCGCATAATGTTATAGCTGAGCAGTCAGTATTAGGAGCAGCTTTTTTATCTAAGTATGCTCTTCAAAAAATTAGCGATGAATTGATGAGAGATTCTTTTTATATAGATGCTCATGTAAAAATTTTCGATTGTATAAGTGAACTAAAAGAAAGTGACATCCCTATCGATATCACTACTGTTTCAGCACGCTTAAAAGATAAAAAACAATTAGATAGTATTGGCGGCGTTGAATATTTATTAGAAATTGTTAACTCGGTCCCAACTGCAGCTAATGTTGATTATTACATCAATTTAGTTAATCAAAAAGCATTATTAAGAAGACTTATCGAAACAACAAATGAAATAGCAAGCAATGCTTTTGATGAAGAAATGGATTTTAACGAGTTAATTGATAGTGCTGAGAGAAAAATATTTAGTGTTTCTAAAATGAGACGTGGTAATGAATTTAGAAATATACAAGATGTTTTAAATAAAGCACAATCAGATTTAGAAAAGTTAGCGGCTGCTGGCAGCGATATAACAGGATTATCAACAGGTTTTGCTAATATAGATAAAATGACTTCTGGATTCCATCCAACCGAGCTTATTATAATTGCTGCACGACCTGGTATGGGTAAAACAGCTTTTATTCTTAACCTTGCTACTTCGATTGCAGCTGATGGTAAAACAGTAGCAATTTTTAACTTAGAAATGAATGCTGAACAATTGGCAACTCGTATGATAAGTTCATTAGGACAGATACCTTTAACAAAACTTAGAACAGGACGTTTAGAGCATAATGATTGGAAAAGGGTAAATGAAGCAATGAGTCAACTTGCTGATACCAATATTTATATTGATGATACTCCAGGTATTACTATTGGTGAAATTAAAGCTAAGTGTAGACGTTTAGCAGCTTCCCCAAGCGGACTTGATTTAGTTATTATTGACTACTTACAACTTGTTACTAGTAGTGAAAGATATAACGGAAATAGACAACAAGAAGTATCAGACATTTCAAGAGCATTAAAGACTCTTGCATTAGAACTTAATATTCCGATTATTGCAGCTGCTCAATTATCCAGAGAAGTTGAAAAAAGGGATGACAAAAGACCTTTAATGAGTGACCTAAGGGAATCTGGTTCTATTGAACAAGATGCTGACATTGTGTCATTCTTGTATCGTGATGATTACTATAACAAAGAAGCTAAAACAGACAATTTTAATAGAGAAAGTGAATTTATTATTGGTAAAAACAGAAGTGGTCCTACAGGAACAGTTGATCTTCTGTTTAAAACGAATACCGGAACATTCTTAAATTACAGGAAAGAAGAGGAATAAAAAATGAAAATTGTTGTACTTGCAAGCGGAAGCAAGGGCAATGTAACATATGTTGAAGAAAAGGGAACAAGAATTCTTATTGATATAGGGAAGTCTTGTAGTTATATCGAAAAAAAATTAAAAGAAATAGATGTAGATCCTAGTTCTATAAATGCTATATTAATAACTCATACTCATAATGATCACGTTATGGGTATTAAAACTTTTTATAATAAGTATAAACCAACGATATATTTAATGCCAAAAATGATGCTTGCCTTATGTGAATTTATAAAAGATTTTGATCATTGTTTTTTTGAAAAAGAAACAATAATTGATAATCTAAAGATAAGGGTTATAAAAACATCTCATGATGTTGTTTCTTCTGTTGGTTTTCTAATCAATGATAAATTTGTATATATAACAGATACTGGATATCTAAATGAAAGGTATTTTCCTGTTTTATCGAATAAAAGTGTATATGTTATAGAAAGTAATCATGATATTGAAATGCTTTATAATGGTTCTTATCCATATCATTTAAAAAGGCGTATTGCAAGTGATACAGGACACTTATCTAATATAGATGCTTCAAAATATTTATCAAAAATGATTGGACCTAATACAAAACATATTATCTTAGCACATTTAAGTGAAGAGAATAATAGCAAAAAAATAGCATTAAAAACATTATCAGAAATAGTAAAGATAACAGATGATATAGATATAACAGTAGCAGAACAAAATGAAAGAACTCAGGTAATTGAAGTATGATAAAAATAATTTGTGTAGGAAAAATAAAAGAAAAGTATTTTAAAGATGCAATTGCTGAATATCTAAAAAGATTGTCAAAATATACAAAGATAAATATTATAGAAGTAGATGATGATAGTAGTAATGATGAAAACCTTATACTTTGTAATGAAAGAAATAGGATAATCCCACATATACAAAAAAAGGATTATATAATAACATTAGAAATAGAAGGGGAGGAATTTGATTCTCTTTCGCTAGCTAAAAAAATAGAAAGTATATTGACATTAGGATATGGGAACATAACTTTTATTATAGGTGGTTCTCATGGATTACACGAAGAGATAAAAGAAAAGGCTAATTTACATTTATCTTTTTCAAAATTAACCTTTCCTCATCAAATGTTTAGAGTACTACTGCTAGAGCAAATATATCGCTCATTTAAAATCAACAATAATGAAGCATATCATAAATAAAAATACCTTTTGGTATTTTTTGTTACAAAAAATGACAGAAATTATAATGAGCCCCTTGCATAAAATAAATTGTATGTTATAATAAGACTCGCAAAACAAGGGAGGTTAAAGTAATGCCAAACATGATTATGCAAACAAATGGAATTCCTGAAAAACTAATAATAGAAACTATTAAAAGAAACATTCGAAATCCAGAACCATTTAACCTTGGAAGAAGTAAAATACAATTACGTAGGGATGAAACCGCATATTTAAAATTATTATGTTCCGATGAAGATTTGTTGTACAAAATATATCGTTACGTAGAATTAATTGCTAAAGAAAATAATCTTGCAAATTCACGAATTTTAGAATCAGATTATGTTATAAAATACTTATTCAGTAGTGATGATTTTAAAGATTATGCAATGCATGTGTGTGAATGGAATGAAAATCCGAAACAACGTGAAAATGAATTAGATAGAGATAGTAGATGCGAAAACATTGAAAGAATATATCAACAAAAGAATGAAATTTATACTGCAACTAGAAATTACCAAAAATTAAAACAAAGACGAGGTTAAGTTACTCGTCTTTTAATATATCTTCTATCAATTCATAAACAGCACCATATGTTTTTTTTGTTACTTTTTTTAATTCTTCAACGCTATTATCCATAGCATAACTATTAAATTTATAATTAGACATCGATAAATCATTGATGTTATCGCCTATTGTATAAATATTATTGTAGTTGATATTTAATAAATCAGCCACGTATTTAATGCCTTCCCCTTTATTTACATTTCTTTCTGTTATATTTAACCATTTTGTACTTAAGTAGCCATTAACACCGCTGTATTTATTGTTAATGTGTTCTAATAATTCTTCTGCTTTATCACGATTATTGAATTTGCCAATTACTTTATTTGCCGTAACATCAGCTTCTTTTGTGAGAGTGAGACCCGTATCAATATAACAAGAAACAATAAAATTTTCTTGTTTTAATTTTATTGCTATGTCATACGATACTTGTTTTGGAATATCCTTTCGATATATAACATTCAAGTTTTTATCAAAAATTATAGCTCCATCATTACATATTAAGTATGAATACGGGATTTTAAAACCATTCATATCACTTAATAAGGAATCTTTGTATCTTCCTGTTGCAATAATAAAGAGATGACCAGCTTCAGTAAATTTATTTATATAGTCTAGATTTTTTTGATAATTTTTACCATCGAACAAAGTGTCATCAAAATCAGCAACCAATAATTTCATCGTATCACCTATAATAATAATAATACCATAAAAACAAGAAGATGTTGACAAATTTCATAAAAACAGTAT
Source organism: Mollicutes bacterium (assembly GCA_012837765.1). Lineage (GTDB taxonomy): Bacteria > Bacillota_I > Bacilli_A > RF39 > UBA660 > UBA5348. The sequence goes on from DUQO01000069.1 coordinate 6,516, forward strand.
AATATATAGTGCGTAATGCATAATTAATTATGTGCAGATGTAGTTCAATGGTAGAACTTCAGCCTTCCAAGCTGACTACGTGGGTTCGATTCCCATCATCTGCTCCAATGAAAAATAACTTGCGAGCCTTATCGCAGTTTAATATGATAGATGTCTAATTTTCTAAAAAACGGACATCTTTTTTTATGATTAAAATAAATGTAATGTGAGAATTAAAACAAGAGAGTAGGAATAATTAAAAGAAATATATTTTAGTTGTTATTCAATCTGAAAACATGCTACAATAATTATGGTATTATTTATAATGGTGATTTTATGAAACATTTTACAATGAAAGACGAAAATTTTGTATGCGAAAATTGTGGTTTCAATGTACTTGCTTTAGGTTACACAGCGAGGGATCATTGTCCACAATGCTTATATTCTAAACATGTTGATATAATGCCTGGCGACAGGCAAAGTGACTGTAAGGGAATGTATATACCAGTAGGTGTTGAAAAATTTAAGAATACTTTTAAAATAATTTACAAATGTGAAAAATGTCATAAGATGCACAAAAACATTGTTGCTAAAGATGATAATATGGATGTAATAATTTTTCTTACAACAAATAATAATTTTTAAGGGATGGTTATATGAAAGTAGAATTTATGTTAGCAGTTTTACTTGTCACAATAGCAGGATTATCGACAGTAATTGGAAGTTTTATTATTTTTTTACCTAAAAAGAAACGTCATGAAAATCTAGGATTTCTTTTAGGAATTGCAGCAGGTGTAATGCTTTGTATATGTATAAAAGAGTTGCTTCCTGAAGCGGAGGAACTTTTATCTGAGTGGTATGCTTTCCCAACATCGTCACTAATTTTAGTGGGGTCTTTATTTATTGGTTTAGCTTTATCATTAATACTTGATAAGTTACTGCATCATCACAATGAAGTGGAAGAACATGATGAGCACTGCCATATGTGTAATGTTGGTATTACAGCTGCTTTTACAATGGCTCTTCATAAATTACCAGAAGGAATTGCTATTTTTATTGCTATATATGATAATTATAAAGTTGCCATTCCGTTTGCATTAGCAATTGCAATTCATCATATCCCAGAAGGAATGATCGTTTCAGCGCCAATTTATTATGCAACGGGAAACAAAAAGAAAGCGTTGTTATATTCTATTGGTTCAGGTCTAGTACTACCTATAGCGGGAATGCTCGGGTTTGTGTTTTTAAAACCTATTTTTAACAACTTAACTGAAGGTGTGTTACTCTCAATAACATCCTCTATAATGTTTTATTTAACCTTTAAAGAAATAATTCCTGCTTCGTTAAAATATGGTAATAAGAAAGTAACTGTTTTTGCTGTTATACTAGGGATAATATTTATCTATCTATTAGAGTTAATATAATAATAAGGAAGTGATTATATGATATATTTGGATTATTCAGCTACTACTCCTGTTAATGATGAGGTGTTAAACACTTTTCAAAAGGTATCTAAAAATTATTTTTCTAACCCTAATTCATTACATTTTTTAGGTTTGCAAACTAAAAAATTGTTGGATGAAGCTACCGAACAAATAGCCAATATAATGCATGTAAAACCGACAGAAATTATATATACAAGTGGCGCCTCTGAGTCAAACAATTTAGCTATTAAAGGAATTGCTTTTAAATATCAAAATAGAGGTAAACACATTATTACAACAATGCTTGAACATTCCTCTATTTTTGGACCATTGAATTATTTACAATCAAAAGGTTTTGAAATTGATTTTGTAAATATATTAGAAAATGGACATGTCGATCTTGAACATTTAAAAAGTTTGTTACGTGATGACACTATTTTAGTATCCATCTGTGCTGTTGATAGTGAAGTTGGAATTAGACAGCCAATCGAAGAGATTGGTTTGATACTAAAGAAATATCCTAAATTATTTTTTCATGTTGATATGACACAGTGTCTTGGTAAAGATAATATTGATCTAACAAATGTTGATCTAGCTAGCTTTTCAGCTCATAAAATTTATGGTGTTAAAGGCATCGGTGGACTCATAAAAAAAGAAAAGATTATGTTAGAACCTCTTATTCATGGTGGTAAAAGTACGACAATATTTAGAAGTGGAACACCTACTACAGAACTTATTGTGTCGTTGTCAAAAGCTCTTAGATTAGCAGTGACAGACTTGGAAGCGAAAAAGGAACATGTGATGCGTTTAAATTCAAAAGTTAGAGATTTTTTATCAAAGTATCCTAAAGTTGCAATAAATAGTACAAATAAATCTTTGCCACACATTTTAAATTTTAGTGCAATTGGAATCAAACCTGAAACTTTTCTTCATGCTTTGGAAGAAGATAATATTTTTATATCTACTAAAAGTGCATGTTCCCAAGGAGATGCTTTATCAAAATCAGTTTACGCTATATGTAAGAAAGAAGATATAGCTTCTTCTTCACTGCGAATAAGTATTTCACATTTAACAACGGAACAAGAAATCGAAATGTTTATGAAATTATTTGATAAAAATTACAAAAAGTTAAGTGAGGTAGTAAATGAAAATTGTTAAAATAAGTGCTGTTTGGTGTTCGTCTTGTTTGGTTATGAGACCACGCTTTGAAGAAGTTGAAAAAAAGTATCCTAATATCGAATCTATTTCACTCGATATTGACTTTGATGAAGAATCATCAAAATATAATGTTAGAGAAAAACTACCAGTTTTTATACTGCTAGATAACAACGATAATGAATTAGAAAGATTAGTTGGAGAACATAAAACAGAAGAGTTAATAAATATAGTTAAAAAGCATTATGATAAGGAGTAACCTATGAATTTTATAAAAAGAATAACATTTTTATTTTTACTGATATTATTATTTTTGCCTCTTCATACTAGGGCATCTAATAACATTGTTGATGTATATCTTTTTTATGGTCGTGAATGTCCACACTGTGCAGAACTTGAAAAAGCAATAGAAGAAATTAAAAAAGATTATCCTAATTTAAAGGTACATAAATATGAAGTTTGGTACAATTCTGAAAATAGGAATTATATGAATGAAGCAGCATCTATACTAGATACTAAGGTAACTGGTGTTCCATTTACTGTTATTGGTACTAGATTTTTTTCAGGATATTCAGCTGTCGTAAGAAAAGGGGAAATAAAACATACAATTGAAACATATTCTAAAGTTGCAACGTACAAAGATCCTGTTGGTGAAATGCTAGGCATTACTAAAAGAAGTGGAACTTTAACATATGAGGATATAACTAAAATAAATGATGACGACCCGTCATATATTCTTGAACTACCTTTTGTAGGTCCAGTAAAAGCTAAAACAGTATCACTGCCTGTAATATCTATAGTAATGGGTGCAATCGATGGTTTTAATCCTTGTGCAATGTGGGTACTACTATTTTTAATAAGTGTTTTATTAAACATGAAAGATAGAAGACGAATGTGGTTATTAGGATCCATCTTTATTATTACATCAGCTGTTATATATTTATTTTTTATGTTGACTTCGCTTAATGTTGTTACTTTTATTGGAGCGTTATGGTGGTTTAAATTATTGATTGCCTTAATTGCTTTAATAGGTGGAATTCTTAATATCAGATCATTTATAAAAAGCAAGGAAGATGGCTGTAATGTAGTTGATGAAACTAAACGAAAAAACATTTTCCATAAAATAAAAAAATTTACTAGTCAAAAAAAGTTATCACTTGCAATAGCAGGAATTATTGCTTTAGCAATAACAGTAAATTTCATAGAATTATCCTGTTCAGCAGGATTACCTGTAATATTTACGAGTATTCTTGCTATGAATAATTTATCTTTATTTGAATATTCTTTTTACATATTCTTATATATATTGTTTTTCTTACTTGATGATTTGATAGTTTTTATTATAGCAATGATTTCACTTAAATTAACAGGTATATCAAATAAATATGTTAAGTATTCGCATCTTATAGGCGGTATCATAATGTTAGCGATAGGTTTACTTATGATCTTCAAACCAGAATGGTTAATGTTTAATTTCTAGTTTGACCGCATAAATAATATAATGTATAATTAAAGCGCAATAATCATAGAAAGATTGGTGATTTTAATGAAAAAAATTTCGATAAATATGTTATCGAAAGCTGATTCAGTAAAAGGGCAAGGTGTGGGTAGTGCTTATCTGGAACAGGTAAAATTAGTTACAGAAGGCGCTAGCGATATTTTTGATATTAGGATAAATGATTGGCGAGATGCTGATATAATTCATCATCACACAATAGAACCAATGAATTATTTAAGGATGAGAACAAGTAAAGGTATAAATGTAAGTTATGTTCATTTTTTACCTGAAACACTTGATGGATCAATAAATATACCTAAACCAGCTTTTAATATATTTAAAAAATATGTAGTTGACTTTTATAAAAACGCTGATTACTTAGTAGTCGTAAATCCTATTTTTATAAATGATTTAGAAGCACATGGTATTAGTCGTGAAAAAATAAAATATATACCAAATTATGTATCTAAAACTGATTTTCATAAGAAAAGTAGTAAAGAAATAAAAGCATTAAGAAAAGAACTTAATTTGAAAGAAGATGACTTTGTTGTTCTAGGAGTTGGTCAAGTTCAAACCAGAAAGGGTGTTCTTGATTTTGTAGAAGTAGCTAGAGCAATGCCGGATGTTACTTTTATATGGTGTGGAGGTTTTTCATTTGGTGCTATAACAGATGGCTATAAAGAATTAAAGAAAGTATTTGAAAATCCACCAAGTAATGTAAGATTTTTAGGTATTATACCAAGAGAAAAAATGAATGACATGTATAATATGGCAAATGTCTTATTTATGCCTTCATATAATGAATTGTTTCCAATGTCTATTTTAGAGGCATCTAATGTTCAAATACCAATATTATTAAGGGACTTAGAATTGTATAAAGATATCTTATTTGGTAATTATTTAATAGGTAATAATAATGATGAATTTATATCACAAATAAAAGCACTTAAAGAGGATAAAGACAAATATAAAGAGTATTCATTAAAATCACGTGATATAAGTATTTTCTATTCAAAAGAAAATGTCTTAAAAATATGGAGAGATTTTTATACAGAGATATTTAATAATAACGAAATGAAACATCTTGTGTTTTTAAGAAAATCTACTAAGGGATTAGATAAAATTAAAAAAGGGGAAAAAACTAAGATTATTCGTGGCGGGTCATCTAAAAAAACAATTTTTTCAAAAACGAAAAAAGGTGATATTTTATATTTTATTGAAAAAGATGGAACAGATTTAATAAGATGCAAAGCTAAAGTAAAAGAAGTAATTAACACTGATAAGCTAAGCAAAGAAGAAGCGTTAAATTTTGTGTTAGAACACCAAAACGAATTACAACTTACTGCTTCCCAAATAAAAAAATGGGCTAGCAAACCATATTTAACATTAATTGTTTTTGGCGAAATTGAAATTATTGAACCATATAAAATAGATGAATGCAGTTATGTACAAATGGATGATTGGATAACTCTTACTAAAAAATCAAAGAAAACAGAAAAAAAAGTTAACGCCAAAAAAATATGATAAAACGAAAGTAGGGGTGAATAAATGAAAAAGCAAAATAACGTAATTACTTTAATAATCTTTTGTGCAATAACAATTGTCTGTTGTGTTTATGCTCTCAAGTGGCATGCTGTTTATAAGGAAGATGTAATGAATAGGGCTATTATTACTAGTCATATTCAAGAAATCAAGGAAAGTGAGCTTGAAAATTATACAACAGATAATCCTTATGCTGTAATTTATTTTGGCGTTCCAAGCGATGAAAATTGTCGTGCTTTCGAAAAAAAATTACAGAGGTTTTTAGATAAAAAAGATTTAAGAGAGCTATTTGTTTATTTAAATGTAAGTGATATTGCTGATGGAAATTTTAAAGAAACATTTGATAATACGTATAACACAAAAGATTTAAGAGAAAAAAATAAGTTTCTTTATGAAGTACCTGCTGTTGCAATATATGATCATACTACCATGGTTGATTTTGTAAGTGGTAAAAACTTAACGATTGAAAAAGTTGAAAAATTATTAAACAAACATAAATTAGGTGAAAAATAAATGATTAACATTGTTTTATATCAACCTGAAATTCCCCAAAATACTGGTAATATCATGAGGACATGTGTAGCGACAAACTCAAAGTTACATCTTGTTAAACCATTAGGTTTTTCACTTGATGATAAACATATGAAGCGTAGTGGATTGGATTATTTAAAGTTCCTTGATTATGAAGTGTATGAAAACTATGAAGAATTCAAATCAAAGAATACAGGAACATATTATTATTTAACACGATATGGTAACAAACCACACACATCATTTGACTATAGTAATAAAGATGAAAACATATATTTAATTTTCGGAAAAGAAAGCACTGGTATACCAAAAGAAATATTGAAAGATAAAATAGATTTTTGTATGAGAATTCCGATGACAGACAAAACAAGAACTTTGAATTTATCAAATTGTGTGGCTATAATGGTGTACGAAGTTTTAAGACAACAGGAATATAACGGTTTATTAAAAAAAGAACCATTTAAGGGTGAAGACTATTTAACAAAAGACTAAGAAAAACTTTCTTAGTCTTTTATGTAATCATTAATTTTTAATTTATCAATTATTTTGTCTTTACTTATGTTACCATTCATTCTATTGCTTGTTCCACTTTCAACTCCATCGTAGAAAAATACGACTGTTGGAGTACCGACACTACCAACCAGGCCTTTAAATTCCTGATTTTCATCGGTTGTCATAGTAGCTGTATCAATTTTATAGATCACTAATTTATATTCATTAGCAACAGCTCTTAATTTAGGTTCAAATAGTTTACAGTAAGAGCAAAACTCATTTCCAATATACAAAACAAAACTTTCTTTATTTTCAACTTTGTTTTTAATTTCGGAATAGGTAACATCTTTTAAATATTCATTGTTTTTGTTCCAGTTTGTAAAGACAATTAATAAAACAATTAATGAAAATACAAATAGCATAATCGCTATTTTTTTAAAATTCATAACATCACCTACTTATGTTTAAAAATATATCATAAAATGTGTAACATTACAATTGCTAATGTTTAAAGTTTTTTTAATGTTGACAAGCGAAGATGGTGCGATATAATAAACGTCTAAGGGACGGGGTTCTTTTTATGATAAAAGAGGAAAGTAAGCGTATAAAATTTAAACTAAAAAAGATAAATGTAAAAAAACATACACAAAATTAAAATATCAGCTCAATAATTCTTCGCTAAATATGGAAGAATGGTACTTGCAAATAGTAAAAATGAAGAACTCTCAGTAATTGTATATTACAGTTTAGATAAGGAAAAAGGAACTTATATATAAACTAATCTTGATCAAAAAAACTGCAAAAAAGACACGAGCAAATATAACAAGATATACTAAAATGTTGCACAATACCAAAGGAATATGTTTGAAAAAACATTTAATTATAGCACGATTGGACGATCGAGAAAAAAGATTTGGAATAACCAAATCTTTTTATCCTTATAAATCAATTATTTCTTCATTGTTTTAACTATATTCGCTGATAATGTATAAATATTGTGTTTTAGTTAAGTATTTAAAGGAAGAGATGGTGTAAAACAAATAAAAAACTTTTAGTATAATGATTGAAATTAGGTAAAACTATGTTATACTATATTATATAAACAATATAGGAGTGATGCTATTGTGAAAAAAGCCTTTATAGTAACCTTTATAGTAGCAATATTAATGTTTTTTAATATTGATGTTTTTGCATTAGATGAAACTTGTACCAATGAAGAAAAAATGCGTCTAATACAACTTGTTAACGCTACTAATGTAACTTACGAATTTGTTGAAGAAATGCACCATGATTATAATGAAATAGTTAGATATTACAAGGTAATAGTAAGCAATTTCAAACCAGACTTTTATATTTATGATGAACAACAAGGTACATTTTTTGAATATAATGGGAATTCTATAGTTGAACAAGGGAAATTTTATGGTGGCATAAATTATAAACTTCCTTTTATTGCGTCTTCTAAAAGTCCGTGCGCAAATAATGTAATAATGACTAAATACGTTAGAATGTTGCCTTACAATGAATATTCTACAGATCCTCTTTGTGTGGGACATGAAACATATGAACTGTGCAAGAAATTTACTCCAATAAGAATTACTTCACGTTCTGATTTTGAGCAACGAATGAAAGAATATATAAGAAAATTAGATAATAAGGATGAACCTGAAATTCCAGTTGAAGAAAAAGAGGAAAATACTTTTTTTGATAAAATATTAGATTTTTTAACCGATTATTATATGTATATTTTAGTATTTATCATTATAACTGGGATAACAGGAATTGTTATTATTGAGGTTAGAAAAAGGAGAGAAATACTATGAAAAAGAAAAAAAGTTTTACTTTGTATTTTTTCTTTCTTCTTTTGGTATTATTACCTATAAATGTAGAAGCCTTTGGGGGAAGTTATAGATACGACATCAACAAAGTGAGTATAAGTGAAAAAATCTTATCACTTCATGGGTGGGCAGTAATAAACGACAATAATAATAATTCAATGCATAATGTTAATCCAAAATACACTTTAAAGTTAATAGGGAAAAACAATAAAAATCAAAAGATAAAAGAAAGTAAGGTATATGATAATTTGGATGATCAATTTAAACCTAGTCATCAAAACCCATATGACTATCCTAGGGATTATACTAAGGCATTTTATACAATTCCTAGCAGTGGAACATATGCAAAACAAATGTATCCAACAAGTGGTGAAGGCGAGAGAGCCGATATGGTTAAAGCGACAGGAAACCATTTTTATATAAATACAGATTTTTTCTTTGTTATTCCAATACAAGATATAAAAGATCTATTAAAGGTTAATCAAGTAGAACGTATATATTTTGAATTAACGGTAGAAGTCCCAAAAGGCAATATAACTGTTTTTGGGGAAAGTTTTAGTGTACCTAATTCTGGTAAAAGGGTTATAAATTTAGCAATTCAACAGAGTAGGGTTGATGAGATTGTTTCACATCCGGAATTGAAAAATTTGGAATTTATGGATAAAGCGGAAAAAATAACAGTTGCTGCTGGTTCTGCCTATGTACAATCAAATCGAAGTGCTTTTATAGGACCAAATTCAGATAGGAAGGTAAAGTATTGGAGTCAGCCTGCAGGAAAGTTTGTGGCTTTAAATGAAAGCACGTTAGAATTACTAGGAAGGGTACGCGGCAAAGACTACGAAATGTTATATTATACCCAACACGGTAATTATCAAATAGTTAACGGCGATAGGTTTATGATGGATGTCTATGGGAATGGATACCAGTCTAAGCTCTATGGTTATTATTATTATGAAGTAAGAACATCTATGAAACAAAATTCATCTTTTGTTTCAGATTCAGGTAGTATGACAACCTATATTCCAGCCCTTTGGGGTTTTCCAGAAGAAGGCAAGGCCACTTATTTAAGAATGGTTGAACCAGCTTGTATTGATCGTAACGAATGTAAATTTTCGAACATAGATAAACTAAACAATACTTGTCCAACGCAAACACTAGAGTGTTGTAGTTTATGTACAGATTCTAAAACAAGAGATATTTATAGAAATACTTTATTTTGTAAAAGTATTAGTAAATGTGGTACTTGTCAAACTACACCAGAATGTACATTAGATGAAGCAAAAAAAGGTGGATCTAAATGCCCTACTAGTTGCTGTAGTTTATGTAATAATCCAGCCTATGCTAAAACTGACTATTGTATCAATCCGTCAAAGTGTGGAAGTCCAGTAAATGCTTGCTTTACTAATCCAGCTTGTGAATTATCAAAGTTAGGACCTGGTTCAAAGTGTCCGGTGTATAACAAAACCGATCCAATGAAAAACGATTGTTGTAAGACGATATGTAGTGATAACAAGTATAAGAATACATATTATTGTACAGATATTTGTCAAAAACCTACATCTCCGCCAACAACAGGTCAATGCGATACTATAACAGACCCACAGGAAAAATATTGCTGTGTATATCCAAATGATAGCATTTGTGATACATATAAAGAAAAGGATCCAGATTATGATCCTTCAGATCCAACAGCATCAAATACTAAAGGAGGCTTATGCCTTAAACCAAACGAAGTAAAAATAACATTTAAATATCCGCAAAGGGGATATGGGAAACAGGTTTTTTCAAATGATGCTTGTAATATAAGTTGCCAAGAAATTCAAGAATATACTTTTCCAAAGAAACCTACTCTAAGAGCAGGGATGGGGTTTGAATATCCAATAACAAGTAATGGGACAAGATATTGTACTGCAGAATATAAAAATGACACATGGTCAGCAAGGGTTAGACAAAAAGCGGAGGCAGCTAATACAAGTTATTCTAATATGATTTCAGAATTAGATGAAGCTAAAAGACTTGATAGTATTTGTGGACCACTTGATTATGAAACAGAACCGAATAATTGTACAGGAGATTATCGTTTATCAGGAGGAATGTGTAAAAGGGAAGAACCACATCATAATGCTTGTACTTTAGGAGGTAGCTATGATTCCCATAGAGATATTTGTGTTAGATCAAATCCAGACAAGAGAATACCAGTACCAACAGAATTTGATCCTGAAACCAACACTACAACATGCCCTGCGATTGAAGAAAACGGAGAATGTGTAAGATATGAACCACAACCTCCAACCGAATATAGTCCAACAAGATGTACATCAGGAACAGATATTGGTTCACAGTGTCAGTTTACTAAACCAGCATGTGATAATGAATTTGATTTGGATGGAACAATTTGTAAAAGGCCAGTATGTGAAAAGTCAAGGGTATATTGGCCAACAGCACAAAATAAAATCGGTGAACATATAACGAAAGCAAGAGGACACTTAAGTACTTACTCTACATCTAGCAGAGATTACAATTTGTTAATTGATGATAGATATAAATGTGATACATTTACAGATCATGAGTATGGCGGTCCAACTCGCATTGAGGTAGCATATAACGAGCCAAATAAGACACAAGTATCAAATCAAACAAAATATGTAAGACCACCTTCAGTTGATTCAACATCTGCTATGATAGGTAGAAATAAAACAACTAAGTATGATATATATGAACGTTATAATCGACCTAATATAAATTACTCATTCGTTGGTTATTACAGTGGTTCTGCTAACCAATTTAATGTAGTTAGTTATAGAGGCTTTAATAAAACGACAGCTAATTATGTAGACTTTTGGAATGAGGAAGCAAAAGCAGAAATGAAACTAGAGTTTTCTAAACTATATTATGTTCAAAGATATACTGGAGAATTAAGTGTTAGTAATTCTTCTGGATATGACGAAGGTGGAAGGTTTGTATATACCGACTTTTATCAAAACACAGGTAATTATCAATATGAATTAAAAGCCGTCAATGTCGGACCTAATTTTCCTTTTACAAATTCTAATATACTGTCAATAGATCCTTTCATTTGTTCTTATGAAGTAACGAATCTTATCTTTCCTCCAAAAGGGGATATTAATTATAATAAATATGGGAATGTCGGATTTGAATTCAGACAAATATCATTAACTGATCCATTCCCAAATAGGGCGCCAAGGGAAAATTGGAAAGATCATAAAGATGAAATAACAAATAATGGATATAATATTTATAAACGACAACCTATGTATAATTTTATTCTTACTCCTCAAATAATGAAGGAAATAAAAAATTATAACTTAAGAAATTCATACGATTCGTTTAATGCAGCAAATCCATATAAAAGTAAGTTTCTTAATGATATGCAAATAAAACATTTAATAAGGTAGGGTGGTTAATAGTTATGAAAGAATCTTTTTGGGGAATATTTGTTATCATACTTGGTGTTGTTGGACTTTCTTTTATAAGTGTTATACAAAGTATAACTACAACTAATGAAAACAATTACTATTTATTAAAGGAAGTGTCACAAGCATCAATGTTTGATTCACTTGATTTAGGGGAATATAGACGAACTGGTAAAATTAAAATAATAGAAGAAAAGTTTATTGAAAATTTCTTACGTCGTTTCTCAGAATCTTATGGTAGAACAGGTACTTTTACTGTTGAAATTTATGATATAATAGAAGAGCCACCTAAAGTAAGTTTGTTAGTAAACGAAGGTCAGACTTTAAAGGTGTATGATTATAATGCTGTTGATTTTGATATAGGCAATAGGATAGATGCCATATTGGAAACTAAATATTAACAAAAAGGAGGAAGAAATGAAAAATTTAATTTTTAACTTTAAAAAATTTATAAGTAACAAAAACACAGTAACAATTTTAGGGGTGTTTTTGGGGATCTTAGTACTTTACTTTGGTTACAATTTCAGGGTACAACAAGCCATAAAACCTATTAGAGTACCATATGCCACCGTTACTATCCAACCAAGGCAAAAAATAACTGAGGACATGATTGGTTATGCAAACATTCCACCAGCAATGATCATGGGAAATGTAATAATTAATCCTGCTGTTATCATTGATAAGTATGCAAATTATAATACTGTAATTCCCCAAGGAAGTTTGTTTTATTCTGATACAATCATAACTGCTGCAGAATTACCAGATTCAGCTTTTGTTGACATACCAGAAGGATATGTACCTTTTAGTTTACCTGTTACAGTTGAATCAACTTATGGTAATTCGATTTTTCCAGGTAATTATATTAATATTTATTTTAAAGGATTAAATGAAGAAGGAAAAATAATAGTTGGAAAACTTGTAGAAAATATTAAAGTGTTAGCGGTAAAAGATAGTAGTGGAAGACATGTCTTTGAAAACACAGATGAAGAACGCTCTTCAAGTTATATTATTTTTGCACTTCCTGAGGATTTACATTTACTTCTTAGAAAGGCATATTACTTACGAGCAGATAGGACTATAGAAGCAGAATTAATACCTATTCCAAATACTGAAGCTTATACTGGTGATGTTGGTGTCATAAATGTGGCTAATCAATATTTACAAACTTATATTGAAGTTAATACGGGAGTTGTTCCACTAGATGAGTTGCCTGATTTAGAAGATACGATTCCAGAGATACCAGAAGGCGACGAAACCATAAATGAAGAACAAGAATAAGAAAGGGTGTTAACTGATGTTTGATGACAATTTGTTTAATAATATAGATTTCGGACCGCTTACCGAGTATTTGGAAAATGATGATATCACTGATATTTCTTATAGTAATAATGGACAACTATGGTTAAAAAGTTTATCAAAAGGTCCACATAGAGCGGAAAACCAAAATGTTAATAATGCAATGATAGAAAAAATTGCCTTTCAATGCTCTAATATAATGGGTAAGACTTTTAATATGGCACATCCTTTTCTGGATGCAGAAGGAGCGGAATTACGTCTTAATTTTGTGCATGATTCAATAGCTACTAATGGTATAGCTATGGTTATGAGAAAGACTCCTGCTAAAATTAGGCTTAAGAAAGAAAAAATTATTGAGGATAGATATATTACAGAAGAGGTCAATGATTTTCTTGTAAAATGTGTTGAAGGGCATTGTAATATCATAGTAAGTGGTGAAACAGGTTCTGGTAAAACGGAATTTGTAAAATATTTAGCGTCTCATATAAAAGAAAACGAAAAAATTATTACAATTGAAGATACTCTTGAATTACACCTCGATAGGATATATCCTCATCGAGATATAGTTGCTATGAAAACAAATAATATAGCTTCTTACTCTGAAGTTCTTGTAACATGTATGAGACAAAACCCAAAATGGATATTGTTATCGGAAGTTCGAAGTGCTGAAGCAGTAACAGCTGTTAGAAACTCGATATCTTCTGGTCACAAAATATTATCAACTATTCATGCTGATAAAGCACAATCTATTCCTCATCGTTTATATAGTTTGCTTGAAACCAATCAAGATGTAGAACAATTTTTAAAAATAATATATAGGTACGTTCAATTAGGTGTTCATGTCAGAGCTTATATGGATAAAGAAACGGGTAAATTTAGAAGAGAGATTGTTGAGGTTTGTGAATTTTATGTAGATAAAAATAATGAACCTAAATATAATCATATTTATCGTAAAACAGCAGAAGGTAATATAGTTAGAAATAACCCTTCTCAAGAATTAATTGAGTACTTATCTACGAGTGGAATAATAATTCCTCCTAATATCTTTGTTAATAACCATGAAGAAATAGAAACATTATAAAGGAAAGCAGGTGACAATATGGAATTTTTAATACTTTGCTTAATTACAATATATGTTATTGTATATCGTAAGAACAAAGGACAGAACGTGTATCGTTTTATTGTAAATCAAGCATCATCAATATATGAAAAATATGCACCGTATTCCTTTCAAAGTGTTAGAGAAAAGGCAAAGGAATTAAAACAAGAATATACAATAAGACAATATACCATTCAAATAGTGATATTTGCTGGTGGTGCTTTTGTTATTTCTTGGTTATACTTTTATAATATTGTTATTAGTATTATATATTGTTTGGTTGCTATTTCCTCTATTCCATATCTTGCGTATTTAAGATACAAAAAAATATATAGTGAATTTATATTTGAACAAATACAAGTTTACACAACCAATACTATTATGGAGTTTGCTGTTACAGAATCTTTTGTTAAAGCATTAGAAGGAGTATATTCATCAGGTGTACTTGAAGATCCTGTTTCAACTGATGTAAAGTATATGATTGATTTAGCTTATCAAAATGGTTCAATTGACGAATCTATTGAATATATGAACGAGAAATATGATTATTACATGGTACGTAATATGCATCAATTATTTTTACAAATAACAAAGGAAGGTTCTAAAAATGCTGCTAAAGAGTCTCTTGATAATATGCTTCTTGATATAGACACGTTAGTTGAAGGTGTTTATATTGACCGTATGAATCGTGATTCTTTTCATAAATCATTTGTTAAATATGGGATTATGTTATATTTACTTGTAATGTTAGTTCAATATATGTTAGGCGTTGATACATATATTAGCTTATTAGAATCCATGTCATATGTAAAAATATTGTTACACATTATTATCATTGTTAATAGTTATTTCTTGATTTCTGGTGAAAAATATTATAATGAGAATGTAGGTGCTGAGTAATGGAAATAGTAATAATAGGTGTTATCGCATTCTTCATTTTTGAATACAACAAAAAAATCAACACTAATCGTTTCATTAAAGATAATTTATCTCATTTAAGAATATTAAAAGAAGATGATTATGATTTCTTGGTAAAAGCAAAATATGGGGAATCAGCAGATCCAGAAATATTGTTTTCTTCAAGGATTAAAGGTGCTTTAATAGGTGTTGTTGTATTGTTTTTGATGTTTTTAGGTAATTTAACATTTATAAATGTTGTTTTAATATTTGTTGTTGCATACTTTGTCTTCAAATCACAGTACAATAGTTTAAAATCATATTATAAAAGGCACTTGCATCAAATAAATTTACAACTTCCATTTTTCCTAAAAATGATGGAAATATTAGCTCAACATTATACAATACCAGTTGCACTATCTAGAACAGTAAATACAGCACCTGAAATTTTTAGACCAGGTTTAAGAGAAATGATTGAAAAAATTAATGCTGGTGATTCTTCAATAGAACCTTATATGGAATTTGCAAAACAATATCCGGTTAGTGATTCTGTTAGAATGATGAGATTATTATATAGATTGGGATTAGGGGGCCAAGAAGTGAAGCACGAGCAACTTATAATGTTTTCAAGAAATGTTTCGGCACTTCAAAATAAAGCTCGTGAACAACGATATAGAGATAGACTTAAAAAAATGGAAAACAAAACAATGGTTATGTTGGCAGTAACTGGAGGTGGAGTAATGATTTTACTCTTGTTGTCAGTAGTGTCAATGATGGGGATTTAATATTGTAAATTGTAAAAAAATAATATATAATTAAATTAAGAAACTGAAGGGAGGTTATTATTTAATGAAAGAAGCGACAGGCGAATTAAATATGACAGTTATTACAGTTATTGCTATAGCTGCAGTTGGTGCCTTTTTATTTGCATTTCTCCCAGGCATACTACAAAGTATAAGGGATAACTGGGATAAATCAAATTGTACTACTAATCCAAATACAGGCGTAATAACATGTCCATAATTTTATTCAATTAACAAAAAGGTGATGTAATGAGGGAATCAATTGGTGGAGCGTTTTTAATTAAAATTATGATTGTATTTATTATTGTATACAATAGTGTTTTAGCTATAGCTGTTAATTATGCTATGGCTTTTAGAGTTAAAAACAAAGCCGTTGATTTGCTTGAACAATATGAGGGTTGTAAAACAGCTGCTGACAAAATTATTGCTTATGTAAATACAGTTGGTTATTATAGGGCTGATACATCCGCTTCAAAAGGTATAAAAATAGATACCATTCAAGTTGATAATAATAATAGAAGAGGTTATTATTATGAAGTTACCACTTTTATTCAATTTGATTTTCCTTTTGTGGGTCGATTATTAGTTGTCCCAATCAAAGGAGAGACAAAAATAATTTATGGAATTTCACAGGATGATGCAACTTGCCCTGCAGGTAGCTTTTAGAAGAAAGCTGGTGGTTATATGAATGTTATTGTATCTAATAAATATCGAGAACTATTAGGTTCATTAGAAATTGATGTTATAAAATCAGTTAATGGTGAATTCGAGGTTGATGAGTTAATCAACATGTTTGCCAATTTTTTCTATAGTAAAATGATTTTAGATATAACTGCAATTAAAGGGTATAAAGAAACAAAAAAATTACAAAAGTTATCAATGGCCCTTGATATGGATAAAATTATTTTATTGCTAGATGATGATGAAATTAGTTCTTCCTCTGAATATTTATCTAAACTTATCTCGATGGGGATATATAACTTTACAAAAAATAAAGATGGAATTATGTATTTATTAAATCATCCTAATACGTATAGGGATGTGGCACACATTCATCAACTTGATCAATTAACTACTACCGTTAATACTAAACATACAAAAAGTAGTGTAAGAGTTCTTGGAATTAAAAATTTAACTGAAGATGCTGGTTCAACATCATTGATTTATATGTTGAAAAATCAATTGGCTAGAAATTATAATGTGATTGCTATTGAAATAGGGAAAAGGGATTTTGCTTATTTTAACGACAAAAATATGATTTCTACAACTAAAGAAGAGTTTCCAACTATTTTGTTAAAAGCCAAAAATGTTGATATAATATTAGTCGATGTAAACGAAAGTAAAACAGAAGAGATATGTGACGATGTGTTATATTTGTTAGAACCATCAACGATAAAATTAAATAAATTAATTCGTAAAAACAGAAATATATTTAGAGATTTAAGTGGTAAAAAGATAGTATTAAACAAAAGTCTATTAACTTCAAAAGATGTTTTAGATTTTGAGGGGGAAGCAAGAACAAGTGTTTTTTATAATGTCCCTCCATTAAATGATCGTGTACCAAATAAAATTCTAGATTCTTTTTTAAGCAAATTAGGATTTGTAAGACAAAAAACAGAAGAAAATGTTGAAGAAAAAGGAAAGATATTGGGGTTGTTCAAATTTTAAGGAGAGATGTTAAATGTTGTTAGCTATTGATTGTTCGAGTGCTAGTTTAGAAACAGTTATTAGATTATCGAAAATTCTTTTACAAATAATTCAAATGATAGTTCCAATTGGATTGATAGTGTTAGGTTCGATAGATTTAGCTCGAGGTGTTTTTGCATCTGACGAAGGAGCTATAAAAAAAGCTCAAATGACGTTTTTTAAAAGAGCTATCGCAGCTGTATTGGTTTTCTTTACATCTATGGGAGTAAGAGTTATCATGGGCATTGTTGGAAATGATGCTTGGAGAGAGTGTTGGGATAATATTTCAGCAAAAGAAAGTGACGAAATGGTATGTAATTATCAAATAGATTTAAATGTATGAAAAGGAACGATAACTGTAAAGTATCAGAAGAATAATCGTAGTAATTATACAATTAGTACTACAATAGATTATTGTAAAAACGTTACAACTATTGAAGACTGGTATAAATATGTTGAGTGCAATCACTTAGATGTAACAAGAAAAAGTCGTCCTAATACCCCTGACATTGAGGGATGCCATATTAAAGCCGTGGTGGCATCGCATCAAGGTCCAAGTCACCAAGCTCGATAGACGGTGTCAATTTTTTGTGTTTAGTTTACATTATTATCAGATTTTCGCTTGAAAAAAACCTTAATTATTGACAAACAATGTAAATAAAAGTATTATAAATCTATAAGGAGGAAAAAATATGCTAATATTAAACTGTACAAATGGGTTAGGACCAATTGTTGGCTTTATTAAAGGAGCTTTAGGAATAATTCAAATTTTAATTCCAATTGGTTTAATAATTTGGGGTACTATTGATTTAGGAAAAGCAGTTATTGCTTCAGATGAAAAAAAGATAAAAGAAAATCAACAATTATTGATGAAAAGAGCGTTATCCGCAGCTATGGTCTTCTTAGTTGCAACACTTGTTTCAGTTTTAATGGGGTTTGTTGGAAACACAGAATGGCAAGAATGTTGGAAGGGTGCAACAAAATGTAAGAGCCCAAATCCAATAACAGGTGAGTGTTGTTCTGATGATGGCAAAACTTTTAATGCTGATACTGGAACATGTAAATAAAAAATGATAATTTAAATAAAAATGTTAACCTTAGTGTTGACATTTTTTTATACAAAAAAGTATCGAAATTAAAATATAAGTTATTATTTTTTGTTAATTTTTGTTGCAATAATATTGTAACAGTTAATTATAATTATCTTGCTAAATGAAGTTAAAAATGATATGATGTTATGTGTAATAGATTATATAATGGAAATTTTTAAACAGTCATACAAAACAATTGTTTTTGTTGGCTATTGACAGAAAGATGTTTTTAAAATAAGTAACTTCATTTACTTCGATTTTATGCTATTATATTAAATAAATATTTAAGGGTGTGTAATTATATGATGGATAATATATTTAGATTTTTGTTCTTCTTTTTTGATTCAATTATATACCGCTTCATACCAATTTTGTATGATTTTACAGAGCTTTTAGCAAGACAACAAGTAATAAGCAGTGAAAATATAGAATCTTTTGCGAACAACATTTATGCCTTATTAGGTATTTTTATGCTTTTTAGATTAGCTTTTATTTTGTTAAACGCTATAATTGATCCTGATAAATTAAATAATGAAAAAGGGTTTACAAAAATTGTAACAAGAATAATTCAAGCGTTGTTTTTAATTGTTATAATCCCTTATGCATTTGAATATGCATATAGTTTACAAAACAATATTATTGATAAAGGTATAATGACTAAAGTCTTTTTTGGTGGTCAAACAGTAGAAGCAGAAGATGCAGGAAACGTACTTGCTCAAACAACGTTGAATTCTTTTTATCGTTGTAGAGATGACCTTCTCGAAGCCAAAACAGATCCAACGGATTCTAGTAGAACAATAATGGTATGTAAGGATGAGGGAAGGTTAAATGATGCTTTTAGTGATGCTTTTCCTAGTGCGACAGGAAGTTCCCCAAATTTTTCCTCACTACGAGAGATTTTAAACACTAAAGCATCAGATGGAGAGTACTTTTATGAGTATAATTCTATAATTTCAACTATTTCTGGTGGTTTGATTCTTTTCTTATTAATTACTTTTACAATAGATGTTGCAGTGAGAGCTGTTAAACTATCGTTTTTACAACTTATAACTCCTGTTGCAGTAATTGGTTATATCGAACCAGGTGGTGGAATATTTAAAACATGGTTAAAAATGGTAGTGGCAACTTTCGTAAATCTTTTTATTAGATTGTTGGCACTCTCTTTTGTTGGATACATAATGTCGTTACTTACTCATTTTAATCCTGTAGATAAAAACGGACTTCCTTTAACAGGTACTCTTCGCGCCTTTGTTTATATAATGATAATAATTGGTGCACTAATTTTTGCTAAGGAAGCACCTAAAATATTATCAAAACTATTTAATATAGATGAGGGATCTTTAGGAAGTCTTAATCCACTTAAGAAACTTGGCGGAGTTGCTGGAGCTGGATTGATTGGTGCTGGAGCAGCTGTTGGTGCAAAACTTACTGGTGCTACTTTTGGTGGGATATCTGGTGGAATTGCTGCTAGATCAAGAGGAGGAAGTTTTCTGGCCGGAGCTGCTCAAGGAGCAAAAACAGGATTTGGTAATGTTAAAGTGAAAGATGGATATAAAGGCGGTGTTACTGGATTAGGAAAAACGTTACTTGGCGGAACTTTTGGAGCATCAAGCAAAGGCGGATCTTATGCTGCTAGTAAAGTTACAGGAAATGAAGATGAAAAAGTTGGCTTAGCTAAAATAGGCGAAAATATAAAAGATGGTCTTTCTTCTAAAACTGCTAGCATGCATGAAAAACGTGGAAATAGAAAAGCTGCTGAAATGTACGAAGAATTATCAGCAAAACAAAAAAGAGGTGAAAGTATTTACAAGAATGCTGACTATCAAACAGCAGTTAATCACCTTGCTGATAGCAAAGAAAAACTTAAACAGTTTGAAGCAGAAAGACAATATTGGGCTAACCGTTATCAAGCAGACCCTACTGGTGTATACAAAGGAGCAGATGGTAAGGAATATGAAATTAGGACTGCATACGAAACTGCCAATAAAAATTACGTTAACGCTCAGAAAAATACTGATTACTATAAAACAGAACTTGAAGAAATGGATAAAGAATTTAAATATTCTGAAGATGCTGCAACTAGAAAATTTATGAATGATTATAAAGAGATGCAAAAATATTCAACAGTACAAAAGTACGATCCAATTCCAGGACAAGGTAATCTAGAACATGTCAACCAACCAAAAACTAGTGGTCATAACAATGAACCAAAGGATAGTGGAAACCTTTAAAATGGATTTAATTAATAAAAAGGAGTGTGATATTAGGTGGATAAATCTAGTTATTTAATACCTGCAAATACAAAAAGTGGGGCATTATTCTTAAATATGTTTACTAAATTTGATGTTATTCTACTATTATCTGGTATATTTACTACGTTGATTTTACTTGTTGTATTACCTATTGAAACCCTTCCGATGACTTTAATAGCACTTGCCCCTGCTCTGATTTGTGCTTTTTTGGTATTACCAATTCCAAACTATCACAATGTTTTAACTGTTATAAATAGTGCAATAAAATTTTTCACAGAAAGACGTGTGTTCATATGGAAAGGTTGGTGTATATATGAAAAATTCCAAAGCAAGAAGTAAATATACAGAAGATTGGGTTCCTGTCAAAGCCATTTCCAACGGTATGATTATTTTGGAAAACAATTTAAAAGTAACAGGTGTAAAAATTATGCCTCGTAATATTTTTATATTAGATGTTGACTCTCAAACAGCAATTATCAACAGTCTGAAAAACTTTTATAATAGCTTAGATTATGAATTTTGGATTATTGTTGCGGACAGGCCTGTCGATATAACATTATATTTATCACAACTTCAAGTTTTATATAATGATGTTACTAATAATCAAATTAGAAAATTAATAATGCAAGATGTTGATAAAGCCAATGAATTTGCTAATAACAATATTGTAGATACTGAATATTATTTATTATTCAAGGAAAAAGATCCGGAAATTATAAGTAAGAGAATTAGAGGTCTAATCAATAATTTGGCAGCATGTGGCCTTAATGCAGCTCAAACAAGCAATGATGATTTAAGAGTAGTATTGGATAGCTTTTTAAATGCCGGTACTACTACTGATTTTGGGACGGTGATGCCAATATGAATTTAAAATCACAATTAGCTCCAAAAGGCTTAAGTTTTAATTCTAGTGACTTTGTTATAAGTGACAAGTATGCAACAATTTTGACAGTTGTTTCTTATCCCAAAATGATTGGTATCGGATATTTATCATCTTTAACTACAATGCCAGGTATAAAAGTTGTTATTAAACATATACCTGTTGATTTTGGTATGTTATCAAAAATGATAAATCGTCAAATAGCTGATTTAAGAGCTCGATATCAAGAAGAGCGTGACAAAACAAGTCAAGAACGAATTAGACAAGATATCGATTCGCTTGAGTATTTTGTCAGCATGTTAGCTAGTAGTCAAGCGCGTATTTTTGATTTTCAATTGCACGTTATGATTACTGCTAATTCAAAAGAAGAATTAGAACAAAAGAAAGTAAATGTAAGAAATTATATGACTGCTATGGAATTAAAAGCTATACCGTTGCGTTTTGAACAAGAGAAGGTTTTAAAATCAATAATTCCAATCTTTCCAAAACAAGATATTGAAGAACGTATAGGAACACCTATTCCGTCTGTTACAGTAGCAGCAATGTATCCTTTTATCTTTGATAGTATAAAAGATCCAGGACTATCTACGTTACTTGGTGTTGATTTTTCTGGTGGTGTTATATTATTTAATCAATTCTTATATCAAATTAAAAAAGAAAATAATAGAAATAATGCCAACTTAATTATATTAGGCACTTCTGGTTCTGGTAAGTCTACGACAGCTAAACTGATGATTAGATCACATATTAGGAATCAGTACAAAGTTGTAGCTATTGACCCAGAAGGCGAATTAGAGGAAATGGCAGAACTATACAATGGAAACTTTATCGATCTTGGTAAAGGTGGAGATTTTGGTATGATCAATCCACTTGAAATTGTTTTAGATGCCGATGAAGAAGAAATTGCTCAAGGTCTTGGCTATACTGTATTAACTAAAACACTTCAATTCTTAAAAGCATTTATGAAATATTATGATCCAAGTATTGAAGAAGATGTTTTAACTTTATTTAGTGAAGTTACACAAGATACATATAAAAGATTTGGGATAGATTTTAATTCAGATTTTTCTAAATTCAAATCAACTGACTTTCCAACCTTTTCTGATGTTTACACAACTATCCAAGGTCGTATGTCACAATATATGGAGAAAACACATGAAAGCGACATAATGGAGAGACTAGAACTTAAAATAAGGCCGCTAACAAAGGAATTAAAATACTATTTTGATGGTCATACAACCATTAAAGATACCGATAACAACATTATAGTATTTAATATTAAAGAAATAATGAATGCTGATACCAATATACGTAACGCATTATTCTTTAACATCTTAAAATATGCTTGGGGGTTGTGCCTTGATAAAAGTGTAAATACTATTTTATCAGTAGATGAAGCACACGTTTTATTAAGTGGTAATAATACATTAGGTGCTGAATTCTTAGCGCAAGTTCAACGAAGAGCAAGAAAGTATAATACAGGAACAATAATTATTACACAGCAACCAAGTGATTTTATTGATTCAAGTGTTATAACACAAGGTAAGGCAATATTTGATAATGCATCATATTACATAGTTATGGGATTAAAAAAACAAGCTGTGGAAGACCTATCTAATTTAATTGATTTAAATGATAACGAAAAAGAAAGTATTAAACGTTATGGACAAGGTGAAGCTTTATTTGTATGTGGTAACAGACGTATGCGTATAAATGTTGTGGTTACAGAAGCTGAATTAGAATCATTTGGTAGCGGTGGAGGATATTAACAAAAACATTATACTTATGTTTATATAGCAACCTTTTCTATTTGAATGAATTATGAAATAAGGAGGTTGCTAAGTTTTTATAAATATAATTATTAGGAGTGAATTGATAATTATGGACAAGAAAATAAGTGTTGCTATGAATTTAATAAAGCAACAAGGAAAGAAAAAAATTATCATGAGAATCCTTCCTATTATTGCACCTTATTTGTTAGGAATTTTAGGAGGTTTGTTCGTTGTTTTAATGCTAGCAGCTCCTATTATGAATGCTGTAGAAGCAATTACTGAATTTGGGGATAAAGTTTCTGTCTTTTTTGAAAAAACAGCTAATTGGTTATCTTTCAGAGGTTTTAGAGAAATAACCCTAACTGTCATAGAGCAAAAGGAAGAAGAAATTGCTGATGAACTTAAAAAATATTATGATGAATATTATAGTCATGGTGTTAAATTAGATGCACCTTTAATAGCAGCTTCTATATATTATCCAATGTATAATGTGTATGATGAAGAAACAATAGAAAATTTTAATCGTTTTGATTCTGGTTCAGAAAATAATGATGCAGATGATGAATATAAAGAACAATATGATTATCTAAAAAAGGTGAAAAAGGATATAGAAGAATTAGCAAGGAATAGCATTTCTGAATCTTCATCTGAATATGAATGTGTATCGACTACAATTTTAGATGCTGAAGGAAATGATGTAACTATATATGTGACAGGAAACCTAATTGAAACTAAAGGACCAGAGGAATTTAAAGGTAAATTCAAGAGTAATGGTACTTGTGATAAGGGCGTAAAGAGTATAAAAATCTATACATATCAAAATGATATTGAAAGATTTGATAATTACTTAAAGGATCATTATGTAGAAGACAATGGTTTTTATAATATACCGAAGAATTTAACTGGAACTGAACTTGAAGATTGGAAACAACAAACAGTATATCAAGTTCACGATTTAGCAAAAATATATTACGATATTCTTGAAAATGAAATTATTTATGTTAGCAGTTTTTCAAATTTATGTCCAACAGGAGTCGTTGTGACTGGTAGTGATGCAGGAGTTTATAATCTTGAAGATTATATTGCTGGCGTTGTTCAGCACGAAAATGTTTTTCAAGATCCTAAGGACCCTAACAATATAGAAGCAATGAAAGCACAAGCTATAGCAGCAAGAACATATCTTCTTAAATACACTGATAATTGTAAAAAAAGTATTGTAAATAGTACAGCAGCACAAACTTTTTCTAAAAACCCTAGTGATAAGGCAAGAAGAGCTGCAGAAGAAACAGCAGGTATGGTACTTACATATAATGGTGAAATATTTTTGAGTGAATATGATTCGTTTGATTGTTCAAACCTTTGTATTGGTGGCCTTGATTGTACTTGTGAATATTACAAACTACCATTTATAACAGCTTCTGGTAAAGTAACGGGAGACAAAACAAGGGCTGTAAACAAACATGTCATATCAGTACCTTCAGACTTCATTACTAATAACATCGGTGGTCATGGACGTGGAATGAGTCAGTGGGGAGCTCGTTATATGCAAACTCAAGGCAAAACATATGAAGAAATACTGAAATATTTCTACGCAGATAATGTTCAAATCACTACTGCTACTGGTGGTGAGAATGGTCGCGATGGAGCAGTTGTAGTTGAAAATGGAGTTTTTTATCTTCCAGCTGGATCCACCTCAGGTCTAGAAGGTTCTAAAGGCAGTGGGCCAAATGGTTTCAATATATTTTTTTGGAATCGTTTAGAAACTTTCTTTAATGTAGCTGCGAGTGTTGGTCATACAATTGACTATACTGATGCATGGCGTTCTTATAGTTCTCAAGAACGATGTAAAATAGAAAAGCCAGATCTTTGTGCAACACCAGGTAAATCTGTGCATGGCTGGGGAGTAGCAGCTGATTTAAATTATCATGGTAGCAGAGCAGCTCAAGATTGGGCTCATGCTAATGCAGAAAAATTCGGATTAAAATTCACAGTTTGTGCTAGTTACCCAAATCAATGTAAGGAACCATGGCATATTGAACCAATCAATATCGCTTATAGATAATGCTTAGGGGTGATAATGTGAAAAAATTAAAATATGTATTATTATGTATGTTTTTATTATTACTAACAGGTTGTAGTGGCGTTTATAATATTGAAATATATAATAATCGTTACAAAGAAGATATCACCATTGTAGAAGAAAATAGTAAAAATTGGTATGACACAAATGAAAATGGCGTTACCTTTAAGCAATTATTAGACGAAGAATATGAAAGAGATAACCATTATTATAAAAAAAAGTTAATATCTGATTTTGATAAAATGGGGTTGAATTACAAAAGTGATTTTGATTTTGAAAGTTACTCAAGTTTAGGAATTGTATATCGTTGTTATCAACATTTTAGAGTCTTACAAGAAGAAAATGTAATTACTATCATTACAAGCGATAGAAACAAATGTTATGATTATTATAAGTGGCTTGATGATATTACAATTAATGTTAAAACCAACCATAAAGTATTAGATCATAATGCAGATGAAACTGACAAAAATACATATACGTGGTATTTAAATAGAAACAATGCATTAGAAAAATCAATAGTTATTCAATTATCAAGTAATGAATTTGTCTTTAATTATGAAAACGAAGAAATAAAAAAATATGGTATATATATTGGCATAATAGCAATTATAGGTATAATAATACTAGGAATTGGAATATTTTTGAAACTACGAAATAAAAAGGTTAACAAAATATAATTAAAGATATGATATAATAGAAGCATTAAATTATATTTTTAATAATTAAAATAGGTTGTTAGAGGTGAACTATGAAATTTAAATTTAGAGCAGAACGAAAAAATTTAATATATTTTGGTATTTTCGCTGTTTTTCTTCTTTATGTTGTTGCTATTGGAAGTTTAAACATTTATTCACTTGTTCAAACAAGTGAATTATATGGTTTTAATCCAATCAAAGCTTTTACGCCTGAATTCATAGGATCAACCCTTACTTTTTATCTAATAGCTCTAGTTGGTATTATTACTTCAGCAAGCGGTCATTTTTGGGAAAAGGAAAAGGGTTTTGGTTTTAAAACAGGAAAACCTGAAAAAGGTGATTATTCTAGATGGGCAAAAGATGAAGAAGTACAAAAGAAGCTGAAGGAAGTAAATGTGGCTTTACCAACTATTCCATATGCAGGTATTCCAATACTTGTAAAGAAAAAAAGAGTATGGGTAGATGATAGTGAAGCACATACATTAATAATGGGATCAACTGGTAGTGGTAAAACTACTAGATTAATTAATCCCTTAATAAAAATTCTTGCTAAAAAAGGCGAGTCAATGATTTTGACTGACCCAAAAGGGGAATTATACGATGAAAACGTTGAGATGTTAAAGTCAAAAGGATATAACATTGTATTGTTAAACCTTCGTAATCCTGAAAAAGGGAATGCGTGGAATCCTCTTACTTTACCATATCAATTATATAAAGAAGGATCAGATAAAGCTAATGAATTGTTAGCGGATTTGGCACGAAACTTACTTCATGACGAAAAAACAGATGACCCTTTCTGGCAAAATTCATCAGCAGACTATTTCACAGCTTTAGCTTTAGGATTGTTTGAAGATGCTAATGAAGATGAAATAAATTTAAACTCAATAAGTTATATGAGTGCTATAGGAGAAGAAAAGTATGGTGGAAATACATATGCAAAAGAATATTTTTCTGGAAAAGATCCATCTAAACCAACATATATAAATGCTTCTGGTACAATCAATGCACCACAAGATACAAAGAATAGTATTTTATCTGTTTTCAGACAAAAAATAAAAATCTTTGCTACAACCGAACACCTATCTGAAATGCTTGCTTATAGTGATTTTGATATGAAAGATATCGGACGTAAAAAAACGGCAGTTTTTATAATTATTCAAGACGAAAAGAAAACATATCACGCTCTAGCTACTATTTTCATAAAGCAATGTTATGAAACATTGATTGATGTTGCTCAAGAAAATGGCGGGAAATTACCAACAAGAACCAACTTTATTCTTGATGAGTTTGCAAACATGCCACCATTAAAAGATGTAACGACTATGATTACGGCAGCAAGAAGCCGCCAAATAAGATTTAATTTAGTTATTCAAAACTTTGCTCAATTAAATCAAGTATATGGTGCAGATGATGCTGAAACAATAAAAGGAAACTGTGCAAACTTGGTGTACTTGATGAGTAAAGAGCTTAAAGCGCTAGAAGAAATTAGTAAACTTTGTGGTGAAAAGAAAGTTAAAGGTAAAGGAGATAAAGAAGCAGATAAAGAGAAACCTCTAATTTCTATTGGTGAACTTCAGAGATTAAAAATGGGAGACTGTATTATAATTAAGGATAGATCATATCCGTTGAAGACAAAATTACCTGGAATGTGGGAGTATGAATTTAATGAACCTAAGGCAACTCAAGCAAATTACCCGGTTCGTCAAAAAAGAGAAATAAAATTATTTGATATAAAGGAATTTGTTAAAAAACAAAGAATGAATGCATATCCAAATGGTAACAATTTTGGTCCAGGCATGTTTGACACCCGTTTTGGTGGAAACACACCTTTTGATTTTTTACCACCAAGTGCAAGACCGGCTACTCCTAATATAAGACCAAACGAAGTAGCAACTCCAGGGTTTAATCCTAACTTATTTGATTCATCTAGCGGTAATGAAATGTTTGATGTTGATGAATTGATAAAGAAGATAGATGCTAAAATAGCTGAATTAGAAGCTGAGGAAAAAAGAGAAAAACAACAACAACAAGATCAGCAACAGGTTGAATCTAATGTAGAAGTTAAGGTAGAGGAAAACAAACCAAATAAACCAGAACCTGTTCAATTCCAAGAAATAGTAAGACCGATAGAAGATGTTGTTTTAAATGACCAAAGTGATTTAGAAACGACACAAACAGAAGAAGATCGATCTCAAAGTGTAATAAGAATAAATCCGGACATTGATAAAATACTTAATTCTTATGAAGATATTGAAAACACAGATGATCAATTTTTCGATGACTTCTTTGACGATGATTACGAATAGGCATTTAAAGTACTCTCATTGAAATTGCTACATATACTAATATAGTAGGTGATAAGTTATGAAAATGGTTACAATTAATGAGTTGAAACAATTAAATAGACCAATTATTATTGATGTTAGAGAACCTGATGAATATGAATTAGGAAAAATTCCAAATGCAATAAATATACCACTTGATGAAATGTTAGATAATCATGAAAAATATTTAAGCCAAGATAGAAAATATTATATATATTGCGAAACAAGTCTTCGTAGTAGTAGGGCATGTGATTTTCTGTCTGATTTTGGATATGATGTATATTTGATTGATGGTGGTTTTAAGGCATGGGTAAAAGAAAACGGTCAAAAGCAGTAATGCTTTTGACTGTTTATAAACCTTTGTATTACTTGTTGCACATCAAATTAAAATTTGATATAATAATTTATGTCGATGGGGCTATAGCCAAGTGGTAAGGCAAGGGACTGCAACTCCCTGAGCGCAGGTTCAAATCCTGTTGGCCCCTCCAAGTTAAAAATAAAGAGAATTCAAATTGAAGAATTCTCTTTTATAATACTCAAAAATAGAAATGGATAAAATTGTGCTACAATTAATTGCAACGATGGGGATCAATGGTAAAACAAACCCTATTAATAATAATTAGTACAATTGCATTTACAATAATTGCAATGGCAAGTCCAATGAAAAAACCTAAAATAATAGAAATAAGAACTGCTCCTATCAATAAACCAACAGTGAGTCCAACAATTGAACCTAAGAGAAGGAAACCGAGATAAAATAATAAAATAGGTAATATAAATCTACTTATACATTGAGTCATATAAGCACCCCCTTAATATAATATATTAAAGGAGGTGCTTATGAAGTAATTAAGATGTCTTTTAGCATTTAATTTAAGATGTTATTTTGAACAAAATTAGCACTCGCACTTTACAAGTGCTAAAAAATGTGATAATATTACATGTAGAGGAGGGATAAAATGAATTTAATTCCAAGAATGTTTTATTTGGATGATTTTTTCGATGATTTCCTTATCTCTGGTACTAATAATCTGAAATGTGACATCTATGAAAAGGACAAAAACTACTTTATAGAAGCCGATCTTCCAGGTTTTCCAAAAGAAGCTATTAAAGTGGAAACGGAAGATGGATATTTAACAATAAGCGCTTCTAAAGAAGAAAAGAAAGATGACGAAACTAGAAATTATATTCGTCATGAAAGAACTTCAAAATCATATAAAAGAAAATTCTATTTGGGAAGCATAGATGAGGAAAGTATTAAGGCAGAATTTAAAGATGGCACACTCAAAATAATAGTACCAAAAAAAGAGGAAATTTCAACTGCTAAAAATATTATGATAGAATAATTGTATTAAACAGCTTGCTTTTTCAACAAGCTGTTTTTAATAAAAAAATATAATATTGGTTTTTTTATATGATGAATTAAATGTTAGAAAAACAATAAAATTATTGACAAAAAAGGACAAGCGT
Source organism: Mollicutes bacterium (assembly GCA_012837765.1). Lineage (GTDB taxonomy): Bacteria > Bacillota_I > Bacilli_A > RF39 > UBA660 > UBA5348. Next base: position 36,757 of record DUQO01000069.1, read on the forward strand.
GATATTATAGGCGCCATACATGAAAGGGGAGTTTGAAATGTATAATGAAAGTGAATTTTCAATCAAAGGATTTTTACTAAAAGTAATATTAGTAATATTGTTTGTTTTTCTATTGATGTGGCTATTTCCAAAGCCAAATTTAGAACCGCTTTACGATAGAATTTTTAACGAAAATATTATAGAAATGAAAGAAGCGGCTAAGAGTTATTTTACCGTTGAAAGGTTACCAAAAGAAGTTGGTGACAAAGTAAAATTAACATTAGATGAAATGCTTGACATGAAGTTGTTATTACCAATTGTCGATTCTGATGGAAATGCTTGTGATAAAAGAGAATCATATGTTGAAATTATTAAAACGGAAACTGAATATCTAATTAAGGTTAACTTAAGCTGTACATATAAAACAGATTATATAATAGAACATATGGGATGTTATGATATTTGTCCGGATAAATGTGTTCCAACAGAAGAAGAGAAGAATGAAGGAAAAAAGCCAATTGCAGTAAAACCAAAAAATCCGGATAAACCAAAAAATCCGGATAAACCAAAAGATCCGGATAAACCAAAAGATCCGGATAAACCAAAAGATCCAGAGAAACCAAAGGATCCGGATAAACCAAAAGATCCAGAGAAACCAAAGGATCCGGTAGTAGTGTATGAATACAGATATACTAAACCACATACTACTACAAGTTCATATTGGTCAGATTGGTCTGAACCTATTCCAATTAAGAAAAATGAAACTATTGAATATGGATATAATAGTTCATATACAATAGAGAGACAAAAAGTAGGTCCAATAAAAGTAATTGTTGCTTACGATGTTAAATGGGAAGTAGTAGAATCAAAGACAGAAACTAGACAATTTCAATATCAAGCAGGAACATATAAAGTAACAGCATGTAAAGATTACGAATATATTAAAACTGCTTCAAATAACAAAACGTATAAGGTAGTAAAAGTTAACGAAGGAACTAAAAAATTTGATAGTATTCCAACTGATACTGAAACAGTAAAATATACAAATATTACTCCAAAATATGATGCGTGTTTAGGAGAAACATGTAGTGACCATCTTTATTACACTGCAACAGTAACAAGATATAAAACTATAGAAGAAGTAAGTAATAAAACAAGCGGAACTATAGATGCAACTTGTAGTAACTTAGAAACTAAAACAGTACCTGTAATTGCTACTGTTGAACAAAAGGTGATAAAACCAACAAAAGTAAAAAAGATAGTTACTCCATATTCTATGATGATAGATCATTATCGTCAAAGAGAGCTTAAATATACATCTACTACTACGACATTAGAAAAATGGAGTACAAATAGCAATGATAAGACATTAATTGCTCAAGGATATAAAGCAACAGGACAAAAAAGAAAGAAATAATAAAGGGGGATAAAAAATGAAAAAATGGGAATTAAGGAAAGGAACTAAAGTAGTTATAGCTGGTATTATGATAACTTTAGCTACTTCAACAATAAATACTGGTTATAAACTTGTAAAAGATAAATTTTTTAAAGCTAAAAAAACAGAACAAGCGCAA
>DUQO01000070.1 GCA_012837765.1 Mollicutes bacterium
GGTATTATAAAAATTAAAAATGTAATAGCTTAAAAAAACAGATCAAGACTTGCGTCTTGACCTGCGATAAATTTAATTCATTATCATTAGTTTTTGGTCTCACCAACACTATTTGACAAAGAACCTATTTATCTAACATTTTAAGTAAATTGATTTTAAACATATCTCGTTCAGCATTACTCTTAGATATAATTACACCGTTACATGTTGCAAGTTCAGTACGATGACCTTCAGATAAAATGTCTTCTGGTGAGATTGTTACTAATAAAATTACATTTTTGTCTTCATAAACAGTATAATGTAATTTCATATCACCATGTACTTTAGCAAACATATCATCAGTTGGCAATTTAAGTTCATATGTTTTTGTTTTATCTTTACTATTCATTGATACTAATTTACCTAAGAACTTACCTTCTCTCAATGATGGATAAAACTCAAAGTTTAACTTTTTGTATGCTAACATGTTGTATTTCTTTACAGATCTTTCGATTTTCTTATACTCGTTTTCATTTAAGTATTCAAAAACATAATTTTTATTCATAAATTCAACCCCCAAACTATAAACAAACTTTATGTATCTTTCTTAAAGTGACCTAATTCTACCACAAATATTCTTTTTTGTCAAATAATATCGATAACTTTTTTTAAAATATCTCTTTTTATTTGTTTTTCATACGTTTAAATCTAATAATATTTAAAATTGAAAATATAACTATACTTAATATAATCATAACAATCATAAAGATTGGAGTTAATTCAAAACTACCTAAATATAAATCTATTCCTTGTAACTTTGAATACTCTTTTAAAGCTTCAGCATTTGTAAATACTTCCTTTATAGGATGTTCTAAAAAAACTTTTCTAAGTAATGATGCTCCTTGTGAAACAGGAATGATATTTGATATGAGTTGTATTCCTTTTGGCATTATTCCCATTGGTATGTAAGCTCCTGTTATAAAACCAATCATTGTTCCAACAATGGTACTAAATATACCTAGACTTTGTTCACTTTTTAAATAAGAAACTATAAATAGCATTAACAAAGATGAAGATATTGTACATAAAATAGTTATTCCTAATACCTTAAGTGCTTGAACAATTGTTAATAATACACCACCTGAAGAAACAATGTATATTTCTGCAATGACAATTAAAACAAGTGATAATAGCATAGTAATTATCAAAGTTGAAAATAAATATGAGATAAACACTTGTTCCCTTTTAATTGGTGCTACTAAAAAATCATTTATTGAATTATTTTCCCTATCAGCTACAATTCTTCCTAAAGCTCCTAATGATAAAGTTACGCTTGAAACAGCTATCAAACCTGCCATAACCCAAGAATTAACTAATGGTTTGATACCTTCTGCTTCACCCACCACCTGCTTAATATTAAGAACTTGTACGTCTGATAAAAATAGTATATATAACCCTAATATTATGATGACAGATAAAAAGGAGAAAAAGACTGCCGCTTTATCTCTAAAAAATAATAATAAGTTTCGTTTTGTTAAACTCATTATATTTTTCATGTTAAACCTCCCTTATACCCTTACCAGTAAGGTTTATAAATACACTATCCATATTACCTTCTAGCACTTCAAAATTACTTAAGTTGTTTTCTATTTCTTTTAATATTTTTAATGATTCCAAACTGTTTTTAACATATACTTCTACAACATCTACTCTTTTTATATATTCATATTTATTTTTATCTAAATACTTTAGCAACTTATTTTCATCAATAGGTAGTATTTTAAGAACATTAGTAGTATATTTTTCTTTTAATTTCATTGGTGTTTCATTAACAATTATTTTACCATTATCTATAATTGCAACTTTATCAGCATTACTTGCTTCTTCCATATAATGAGTTGTCAAAAAGATTGTTGTTTTATTTCTTTTTTGAATTTCCTCTAACACTTCCCAAACTTTCTTCCTAGTTTGAGGATCTAAACCAGTTGTAGGTTCATCCAAAAACAATATTTTTGGTTCATTAATAAGTGCTCTTGCAATATCAACTCTTCTTTTTTGACCACCTGATAATTTGCCATATGGGCGATGCAAGATATCTTGAATACCTATTAAAAGTGCTATATAATCCAAACGTTTATTAAAATCTTCTTCCGAAATATTATAAAAACTAGATCTTGTTTTAATATTTTCTAAAACAGTAAGTAAATTGTCTAAATGAGAATTTTGAAACACAACTCCTATACTGTTTCTAATTTCATCATTATCTTTACCTAATTTATAACCATTAATTTCAACATCACCTTTAGTTCTTTCTAAGATTGTACATAAAATATTGATAGTTGTTGATTTACCAGCTCCATTAGGACCTAAGAAGGCGAAAAAATCGCCTTCTTTAACTGTAAAACTAATATTATTTACGGCTGTTAAGTTGTCATACTTCTTAGTTAAATTATTAACTTTAATAACATCCATTTTTCTCTCCTTATTAGTCATTATCTTTTTCATCTACTTCTTTCTTTAAATTATATAGAAAGTTTAAAGCTTCCATTGGGCTAATATCAAGCGGATTAAGTTCCTTGATTTTTTCTATAATATCATTATATTTATCATCTTTTGTCATATCAAATTTTAATTTTTCTTGGACAAAGACATTCTTCTTTTCCTTATTTTCATACACATTTAATATTTCATTAGCTCTTTTAATAAGTGAAGTTGGAAGTTTAGCTAGTTTAGCTACATGAATACCATAACTTTTATCAATTGATCCATCTTTTATTTTATGAAGGAATGTAAGATTTCCGTTTTCTTCATGAGCTGATACGTGAATATTTTTAATCTTTAATAAAGTAGATGCTAAATCAACTAATTCATGATAATGAGTTGAAAACAATGTTTTACATTTTACATTATCGTGAATATATTCGATAATAGCTTGAGCAAGACTCATTCCATCATATGTTGCTGTACCACGACCTAATTCATCAAATAAAATCAAACTATTAGGTGTTGCATTTTGAAGAGCATAATTTGCTTCCATCATTTCCACCATAAATGTTGATTCACCACTTACTAAGTCATCACTTGCACCTATTCTTGTGAATATTTTATCAAATATTGGTAGACTTGCTTTTTTACATGGTACAAAGCACCCTATTTGAGCCATTATAACAATCATTGCAAGTTGTCTCATATAAGTTGACTTACCTGCCATATTTGGTCCTGTAATAAGCAGTATTTCTGTTTTATCATCCATTATTACATCATTAGGTACAAATTCCTCACTCATAACATGTTCAACTACTGGATGTCTAGAATCTATTACGTTAACATTTCTTTCATCTACAATAGTTGGTCTAACATAATTATATTTTTCAGTACATACAGCAAAAGATGTTAACACATCAATCTCTGATATTGTTTTTGCAATATGCTGAATATCACCAATATATTTTTTTACAGTATCTCTTATGCTAATAAAAATGTTATATTCAAGTTCTATTATTTTTTCTTCAGCGCCTAAAATTAAAGCTTCCTTTTCTTTTAATAAAGGTGTTATATAACGTTCACAATTAGCCAGTGTTTGTTTTCTTTCATAGCCTGCATCTTCTGGTATTAAATGAACATTACCTTTTGTTACTTCAATATAATATCCAAACACTTTATTAAAACCAACTTTTAAATTCTTAATACCTGTTCTATTTCTTTCTTCAGCTTCTATTTTTAAAATAAAATCAGTGCCACCACGCTTGTTTTCTTTTAATTCATCAAGTTCACTATTATATCCTTCTTTTATAAGATATCCTTCTTTTAAACTAAGAGGAGGATTTTCATAGATGCTTTTTTCTAGCAAGTTATATATTTCATCTAACGTATTTAATTGCTTGTAAAAATTTATTTGCTCTAAAATACGTTTTATATCTGGTAATACTTTTAATGATTTTTTTAATTGTAATAAATCTTTAGCATTAGCATTTCCATAAGCTATACGACCAGATAAGCGTTCTAAGTCATATACTTGATATAATAAACCTTGTAATTCTTCTTTTAAAATAAATTCTTCTAATAAAGTCTCTACTACATCATAACGATTTTCTATTTCAATCTTATTAGTTAGCGGATTTTCAATCCATCTTTTTAACATTCTACTTCCCATAGCTGTCTTTGTTTTATCAAGTAACCATAACAGGGAATAATTTCTGGTTTGAAGCCTTGTATTTTCTGTTAATTCTAAATTTCTTTTAGTATATATATCCATCCTTAAAGCTTCTTTATAATCTTTGATATCAACTTTTTGCAAATGATCTAAGCTTCTTTTTTGGGTATCTGCTAAATATGTAAGCAAGTGTTTTACTGCTTCAATATATCTAATATCTGTTATTTCTTCATACAAGTGTTTATATTCTTTTAAATCTATTATTTCATCATATACTGAAACAACTATTTTAAATTTAGATCTTAATATATCAATAATACTTTTAGAAACATTACCTTTTAATACAACTTCTCTAATACCTATCGATACTATTTCAGAGACTAAAGTATTTATATCATGTTCTATCATTAAAACGTTAAATTCACCAGTTGAAATATCTGCATAACTAATAATATAGCAATGATTAAAATCCATTACATTCCCAATGTAATTATTATTTTTCTCATCTAAAAGTTCGCCACTCATAACTGTACCTTTAGATATTATTTGTTGTACTTCCCTTTTTACAACACCTTTAGCTGTTTTTGGATCTTCTACTTGTTCGCAGATTGCCACTTTATATCCTTTTTCAATCAATTTATCGATATAATTATTAACAGCATGATGTGGAACTCCACACATTGGAATTCTTTCATCTAAGCCTGCATTCCTACCAGTTAATACAAGTTCTAATTCGTGTGATACTAATTCTGCATCTTCAAAAAACATTTCGTAAAAGTCACCTAAACGAAACATTAAGATAACACCTTCATAATTATCCTTAATTTCCATATATTGAGCCATCATAGGAGTCATTTTATTTCTATCTACTTCATTTCTTTTCATGTTACCACCTACAAAAATTATAACATGTATATTTTAAGATGTAAATTAAGTTTACGGTTATATTCTGCACAAAATATAAGCCTGTTTAGATTTCTTTTAAAAAGTTATACATATAAAAACATTTAGATTTTGCTAAATGTTTTTAATACAATTATTATCTGTGTCTTCTTTGCCTATTTGGCACATACACTTTTACATCCATATCATTATTTTTTTCTCTATAATATAATTCTTTTAAATGACCTCTATAGTAGTTTACTGATGATAACCTTCTTCCATCTTCAGTATAAAGTTCTTTTTTATCTAAATCTTTCATCTTTTCAGTTCTAATTATATCTTTAACAGGTTTTAAGTTACTCATTTTTTCGCTCCCTTCTAAACTACACTGCTTTTTATCGTTTTATCTTAACAAAATCAGATACAAGATTTTTTAAAACGTCATATTCAAGATAGTCGTATTTTCTTATATATTTGATATATTCCTTACTTAAATTTTTTCTTTCAAGTGAATGCTCAACATAATCAATATCTTCTTCATATTCTCCATCAAGTATCTCATCAAACATAATATCTAGAAATAGAAAATAAAATTCAGCATAGGCTTTAACTTTTAAATTGTCATTAGGTTCTCGAGTATAGATAGTTGATCTACCTTCTAAATCAATAAATTCTACATTACCCTTAATATTGACTAAAATATTGCTATGGTCATATATATTTTTACTTCTATTTCCAAAATCTATTGGATAAATATTGTTGTCACATAATTCTTTTAGATTTTCCAAAACTTTTTTCAAAATATTTAATCGTGATTTTAAAGGCAAGATGGCAATATTGTGTATGTCAAAATGTCCCTTGTGTTCTTTTAAAATTACGCCACCAAATCTGTTATCTATATAGATTGCTCCTAAAGGAAGGGTTGTATTTTTTACCATTGGTTGTCTTTTTACAGCTTCGTTAACATAATCAACTGAATATACTTTTTTAACGCCATCACGGTCAATATAAAAAGGATTTAAAGTGACTTTTTTCTCAATATTCATCTTTATATTAGCATCTTCTTTTACCCTTTTTACACCATCTTCATCTATTTCATATATCTTTAAAGGAACGCGGACTAATTTTTCTCTTTCATGAGGGCTAAGTTTATAATATATTTTATACAACAAACCTTTTTCTGCTCTATATATTTTCCCTTCTTTTCCCTGTCCAATCTTTTTCTTTGTTTTTACTAATTGTTCTAATTCTTCTTGTGATAAAAATACTTCTAATTTTTTATTCATTATTATCCAATACCCCATTCACACTATATAAAACAATCAAAAATTACATAATTAAATTTTTAATATAGCTATTATACCAAAAATTTGGAAAAATGCACGAAAATATTTACATTTCCCTTAAATAGTTTAGGGCATCATAAAAGGTTGAGACACCTATTATCTTAATTTTATGATTAAATTTTTCAGCTACTTTGATAGCTTCTTCATAATTTGATCCTGTTGGTACTAAAAATATATCTGCCTTAGATTTAATAGCTCCTTTTACTTTATATTCTATACCACTTATTTCACCAACATTACCATCGACATCAATCGTTCCTGTCCCAACAATAGTAAATCCTTTTGTCAAATCTTCATCTATCAACTTGTTATAGATTGCTAAAGTCATCATCAGTCCTCCACTAGGTCCTGACTCTGTTTCTTTAAAATGAAATTCAATATCTGGTTCCGTTTCTAAATCATATTTTGAAATTGCTATAATACCTGTTACTTTTTCATTTTTATACGAAAACACTTTAGCAGTTCTTTTTGTTTTGTTACCTTTTTTATCAATTACTGTAATATTTAAATTATCTCCTATTGAAGCCTTAGATACGACATCAATATAATCTTTCATTGATGAAACTTTTGTTCCTTCAATATCAATTAACTCATCCCCTATTTGTAATGTTGTATCTGCTTGTTCATCTATATAAACAACATAATAATGTTGTTCTTTGATCTCTATCTTTTTTTGAGCTTCTCTATATGCTACAATTGTTGCATTTGCATTAGCTTCTTCTAATAATAACTTGTTTCGATAAATAACATCTTCATATGTTTCGTTATTCAAAACATAATCACCTTTATCAACTAAATCCCAATTTGGTATTACATAAGATAATAAATAAGTTAAAACATTACCCTTCATTTCAGTTACATAACTTAAATTTATACTACCTTTCTTTTGATGTTCATTTTCAATTTCAACTTTATCCGATATGTCGATTAAACCACCAGGTGTATGAATATAATATGGTAGCGGGATTGTTAAAATCAAATAAAAAGAAATAAGAAAGATAATAAATTTGTAATTTTCTTTAATTGTTAATTTAATTTTTTCGTAAAATCGTTTCATATATGAATCCCCATCTCTATTATAATTATAACAAATAAAGGAGCATTTATGAAGAAAAAAACAATAACAGCTGTAATTGTACTAATCATTTTAATTATTGGAATTGAAGTATTGTTAAAGTCTAATTATGTTATGCAATCAATTAGTTTCTCATTAAAATTATGGCAAGAAAACATCTTTCCTTCTTTGTTTCCTTTTTTCGTTGTTTCTAATTTACTTATAAATTGTGGCTTTGCAAGTTTTTTAGGTGAACTTTTAAGTCCTTATATGTATCATTTGTTCAAAATAAAAGGTGAAGCATCATTTGTATTAGTAATGAGTTTGTTAAGCGGTTTTCCAAGTAGTGCTAAATATACAAGAGAATTATATGATAAGGGCTTAATAAATGAACATGAAGCATCTAAAATACTTACATTTACCCATTTTTCTAATCCCCTTTTTATTCTTGGAACAATATCAATTATGTTTTTAAATAATGAAGAAATTGGATTACTTATTATGTTATGTCATTATATACCTAATATTATTATTGGGTTATTATTTAGAAATTATTATGTTAGTCAAAAAAGCGAATCTAAGGTTTCATTAAAACGCGCTTTTAATTTGATGCATTCTAAACGCTTAGAATCTGAAAAAAGCTTTGGTTTAATGGTAAGTAATGCCCTAATGAATTCTATCAATACTCTTCTTTTAGTACTAGGGGTTATAGCAATGTTTTTAATTATTACAACTATTATAAATCAAAACATTACTTTAAGTTTGTATAACCAAAGTGTTTTAAACGGTACTTTAGAAATGACTCAAGGCCTTAAATATGTTAGTATGCTTGCCATTCCATTAAAAAATAAAGCTGTTTTGTCGATCATGTTTATTTCTTTCGGAGGTTTTAGTGTTCATATGCAAACGATTGGCTTGATTAGTGACACTAAAATTAAATATCTTCCCTTTTTAATAGCTAGAATTTTACATGCATCTATCTCAGCTTTATTATTATATTTCTTATTTGATTATTGGTTTATGTAATTACGGAAGTGGTGGTAAATCACCTGTATTTCTACTATCATATTGATATACAATGTTGATATCACTTTTTATACCTAACGATTCATTTTCAATTGGAACAAAAATTCGTAAAATTGAATCGTTTTTGTCTTCGGGCGAACTAACTTTAGTTGTATCAAATAAAATTGATCCTGATAAGGTAAAATCTTCTGGAAGTTTATCTGATATTCCACCATATTGAATGGTTCTACTACTAGTATCAACTTTAAATCTTCTTGTTGTTAAATCTTTAAAAGTTATGTCGTAACAATTTGTCCCACATGAATCATAACGATAAAATTCACGATGAACTAAATCTTCTTGAACAGAATTGGTGATACTTCCTTTCAAAATAGTAATGTTTACATTGCTTTGATAAAAACTTATTTTATCTAGTAAATCTAAAACCGATTTAAACATTCCTACTGCTACTAATGAAATAATTACAAAACTAACTATTAATTCAATAGTCGACATACCTTTATTATTCACAAATACACCTCCTCGATTTATAACGCATAATATGCGCTTGCATACTCACCATTTTTTAGGATAACAATTACACGATATGTATTTGGTTTATCATCTTTAACCTTTTGAGTTCTTAAAAAATCAAGAAAAGAAGCATCAATGTTATATGATGAATAATTAGTTATTAAATCGTTAATGTTATAGGCAGAGATGAATACACTTTTAACATTTAAAAGATCAATTAATTCATTGTAATAATTAACATTTTCAAAATCATATGTTGTGATATCTATAAGAGGTGTATTTTGATTGATAGAGTTCGTGACAGGATTTAATTGTTGATTTTGCTCTATAAAAATTTTAACATTTCGAGCGGCATGAATTGCTTCTACCGTATTATACTTAGAATTTCGCTCATAATTATGATAAAAACTTGATATTTGAGAATAAAATAATACTAATATAGCTGCTACTATCCCCACTACTACAATTGTTTCAGCTAGAAAAAAGCCTTTGTTATTTAACTTTATCATTTTTCGCCCCTCTTATCATTGATATTAAACTATAATTATTATATAATAAAAAGTAGATAAATACTAGATACTGTTAAAAGAATAAAAAGAGGTGAACAAATTTGATCAGAACTTTTGATTACGATAAATTGCCCATCGTTGAAGTTGTTAACGAGATAATACTCGACGCAGTCAGAAGAGGCGCTAGCGATATTCACTTCGACCCTATGAATGAATATATGAAGGTTAGAATTAGGATTGATGGCGAATTAACTGATTATACAACTGTTCCCAACACTTTAAAAAAGAATTTAATTACGCGTATTAAAATTATTTCTGGTATGAATATCACAGAAGTTAGACTTCCACAAGATGGTTCTATACAAACTGTATTAAAAGATACCTCGCTTGACTTACGTGTTTCTTCCCTACCATGTAGTGATGGAGAAAAAATAGTTATTCGTATTTTAGACTATTCGATGAGTTTAAAAGGTCTTGAACATTTAGGTTTTAGTGATCATAATTATCGTAAAATTCTTGAAATGATTGCAAAACCAAGTGGTATCATTCTTGTTACTGGTGCTACTGGTTCTGGTAAATCAACAACTGTTTACTCTATTTTACAAAAATTAAATCGTGAAACAACCAATGTCATTACAGTTGAAGATCCAGTTGAAATGGATATTGAAGGAATCAATCAAGTACAAGTAAATAGTGAAATCGGCTTAACTTTTGCTAATGTTCTTCGTTCTGTTTTAAGACAGGACCCAAATATAATTATGATTGGGGAAATTCGTGATAACGAAACAGCTCGTATTGCTGTTAGAGCTTCAATTACAGGACACTTAGTTTTATCTACAATACATACTAATAACTCTTTAAACACTATTGAGCGTTTATTAGATATGGAAGTTGAAAGATATTTACTAGCTAGTGCATTAGAAGGAATTGTTTCGCAAAAACTTGCTAGAAGACTTTGTGAAGAATGTCGTAGTATGAGACCTGCTAATCAATATGAAAAAGACCTTATTAAAAATGTATTAAATATTGACATTAAAGAAGTTTATTCCGCTGAAGGTTGCGAGAAATGTAATAATGGTTATAAAGGCCGTATTGCTATACATGAAGTATTACTTATCAATCAAGCAATAAGAGATGCTATAGCAGAAGGAACTTCGAAAGAAGCTTTAAGAGAGATGGTATATAAATCAGATGTTACTACTCTTTTACAAGATGGTCTTGAAAAAGTTGTAATAGGTTATACAACATGTGAAGAAGTATTAAAATTGATTGAATTAGACGATGATATTGATGGTAAAACAAAAGAATATCGTTACAGTTTAAATAAAGCTTTAGAAGAAAGTGACTTAAGGAAAAGCGCTGGTGACGTAACAATTAGTGATAACATCGTTTTATCAGAAGTTGATATTTTGGAAGAAATTCCAGATCAAACTCAATAAAAGCGAGATAATAATAAAAAATTGTTAGAAATTCTAACAATTTTTTTGTTTGTACACTTTAACTTTACAAGGCTCTTTAATCATTTCTATAGCATCTGTAATTTCTTTTATACCCTCTTGTTTGTTCTTAACAACAAAAGGATTTCCATAAATCAATTTAATTTTATGAAATAAACGATACTTACCAACTATTTTAATTGGAACAATAGGTTTTTGAGTAATAGTTGATAAAAATGATGCGCCTCCTTTTACCTCTACCTCTTTAGCCAAACCATTACGTGTTCCTTCAGGAAAAAGGGCTAAAACCTCTCCATTACATAATACTTTTTTCATTTCTCTTAAGCTTGCAATAGATGGTTTTTCTCTATCTACTTGGATAGCATTATATTTATTTAGAAAATAAGATATGAGTTTGTTATTCCATAATTCCTTTTTAGCAACAATGTTGATCTTGCGATTTGCAAAAGCTACAATGAGAGGTCCATCAAAAGCACTGATATGGTTACTACAAAGAATAGCACCACCTTCTTTAGGTACTTTATGTTCGTTGATAACTTCTACTCTAAAAAGTAATCTCATCCCATTTCTAGCTATTTTCTTTATCGCATCCATATAATTATTCCCCTATCTTAGATACTTCAAGTGCTACATCAAGATCATTTAAATTAACTTTTTCTTCTGCTGTTTCTTTATAAATTATATCAACTGCCAAAGTTTCTCGTTTTATAAAGTCGTTATGTTTTTCTATTACTCTTTTGAAATCATCGTTTCCATTATAGTAAATATTGATTCTATCTACTACATCAAAATCTTTACTTTTTCTCATTTGTTGTACTTTAGAAACTAATTCTCTTGCGATTCCTTCATCAAGTAATTCTTGATTTAAAGCTGTATTTAAGATTATAAAACGATTGTTTTGCATATTAGCATTAAAGCCTTCTTTTGATGTAATTCTTATTTCAACCATATCAGGTGTTACTTCATAATCCTTATCATCAATATTTATGACAATATTTTTTTGATTATTTACATCCTTTACTTGTTCCTTAGTAAGGTTATTTAAAGCGTTTGCAAACAACTTAATCTTAGGGCCAAACATAGGTCCTGCTACCTTATAATTTGGTATAACAATAAAATTCATATATAAACTTAAATCAGGAGTAAATGTAATATTTTTAACATTTAATTCTTCTTTAATAAGTTCTGTTAAATCTCCTATTAAAGCTTCATGTTTCCCATCAATTATAATTTCACTTATTGGTTGTCTAACTTTAATTTTAGCTTCTTCTCTACCTGCTCTACCAAGACTTATCAAATCTCTTATAAGATCCATTTTAGCTTCTATCTCTTCATTTATATAATTGACATCACTTTTTGGGAAGTCTGATAAATGAACAGATTCTTTATTTGTTAGATTTTGATAAATCTCTTCTGATACAAATGGTACTATTGGTGCTATTAACCTTGATAAGCCTTCTAACACTTCGTAAGTTGTTTTATAGACAGCTTTTTTACTATCATCTAATTCACTACCCCAGAATCTTCTTCTGTTTCGTCTTATATACCAATTAGATAAATCTTCATTTACAAAATCTGTTATACTTCTAACAACTTTTGTTAAATCATACTCATCATATCCCATAGTTACTTCTTTTACCAATTTATTATATTTTGATAATAACCATTTATCTATTTCTTCACGCATATTGTAAGGTACATCAAATGTTCTTGGATCTACATCATCTGTATTAGCATATAACGTAAAGAAATTATATGTATTTTTCAAAGTATTGAAGAATTTTGAATGTATTTCTTTTAAACCTTCTACATCAAATTTGGTTGGTGTCCAAACAGGAGATACATATGGTAAATACCACCTTAATGTATCTGTACCATATTCTTCAATCAATTTGAATGGATCAAGGCTATTACCTTTACTTTTACTCATTTTTTGACCATGTTTATCTAACAACATATCGTTTACTAATACATTTTTATATGGTGCTTTACCTGTTACAAAAGTTGATATAGCAAGTAAAACATAGAACCAACCTCTTGTTTGATCTATTCCCTCTGATATAAAATCAGCTGGGAATTGTTCTTCAAATAATTCTTTGTTTTCAAACGGATAATGATATTGGGCAAATGGCATAGAACCTGAATCAAACCAAACATCGATTACTTCAGGTACCCTGCTCATTTGATTGCTACATTTTGGACATTCTAAATGAATGTTATCAACATATGGTCTATGAAGTTCAATTGATTCATCAATTTTCTCAATTGCACGTGATACTAATTCAGCCCTAGAGCCAATACTTTCTAAATGACCACAATCACATCGCCATATATTAAGTGGTGTTCCCCAATATCTATTACGTGATATTGCCCAATCATTTAAATTTTCAAGCCAGTTACCAAAGCGTTTTTCACCAATATAATCAGGATACCAATTAACTTTGTTATTTTCACTTATCATGAGATCTTTATATTTAGTAACTTCTATATACCAACTTGGTTTTGCATAATATAAAAGTGGTGTTTTACATCTCCAACAATGTGGATAATTATGAGCTAATTTTTCTTTTTTAAATAATTTATCATTTTCTTTTAAATACTTTATCACTTCTATATTAGCGTCCATTACATACATGTTAGACCAAGGTCCACTATTATATTTACCATCCTCAGAAACAGGATTTAAAACAGGTAATCCATATCTTCTACCTACTTCATAGTCATCTGCCCCAAAAGCTGGTGCAATATGTACAATACCTGTACCATCTTCCATTGTTACATATTCATCGCATGTAACATAAAAAGCTTTTTTATCAACATCTATAAAAGGTAACAGTTGTTCATATTCAACATATTCTAAATCTTTACCAGTATATTCTTCGATAATATTGTATTCACTACCTAAAACTTTATCAGCAAGAGATGCTGCCAAAATAAAGTTATAACCTTTACTTTCAACTTTAATATATTTTTCTTTAGGATTAACACATAACGCCACATTAGCTAGTAAGGTCCATGGTGTTGTTGTCCATACTAAAAAGTAAACATTTTCATCTTTTTTCTTCATTGGAACAATAACTGTATCAGATGATATTTCTTGATACCCTTGAGCTACCTCATGCGATGCTAGACCTGTTCCACATCTTGTACAGAAAGGTAAAATTTTATGCCCTTCATAAATTAGACCTTTTTTAAACATCTCATTTAAGATCCACCACTCTGTTTCAATATAATTATTATCATATGTAACATAAGCATTATCTAAATCAATAAATTGACCCATTTTTTTTGTATAATCTCTAAATGCTTGTTCATTTCTAAAAACTGATTCCTTACATTTTTTGTTAAAAGCTTCGATACCATAATCTTCAATATCTGTTTTAGAAGTAAAACCTAATTCCTTTTCAACTTCAAGTTCTACAGGAAGCCCATGAGTATCCCATCCTGCTTTTCTAACAACACGATAACCTTTCATCGTTTTATATTTACAAAAGGCATCTTTTAAAAGTTTAGCAAGCATATGGTGTAGTCCTGGCATACCATTAGCTGTAGCTGGGCCATCATAAAAAACAAAGTTTTTGCTATCTTTTCTATTTTCTATTGTTTTATTTAAAATATCTATTTCATCCCACTTAGCTGCAATATTTTTTTCAACAACACTTACTTTTTCTTTTGATAACTCTTTAAATTTTGTCATTCTTTTTCCCTCTTTTCTTTTGTTTTGTTACTCCTAATTTTAAATCATTATATCTTGTGTCAACATTTACCTTTATTAGTTGACCATTATAAATAAACTTAACAACAGGACCAAGATCCTTTGCAACTACAATCGAACTATTATATTGTTGCTCTAAATCTCCACCATCAAATTCAAGAAGGTAAATGTTATCAGCATCTAAAACCATGTGTTTCAAGTGAGCATACTTTGTTTTATGGTTTTCCTCTAGAATGTATAATTTATCTCTAAAAAAATATTTATTATAAATATCAACTATTTTTTTCATTTAATACTCCCCCCTAATTTTTATATAAAAAAATCCTTATATAATATAAGGACGAATTATCGCGGTACCACCTTAGTTCATAGTTACCTATGCACTTAATTCAATAACGCTGATAAGCGTATATCCCTAAATATCAGGATATAACATCAGAAGTGATCTATATTATATTCTTTAATGGGCTCTCACCTATCCCCACTCGCTTATAAAGGTTATATAATACCGTCTTCATCATTTGATTTATTCTAAATCTAAAATTTCAATTTCTTCAACTACTTCTAATTGAGATTCAATTAGATCACGTAACTTTCTTTTAAATACGGATATATTTTTTCGAAGTCTCGATGCATCAAATTCGACTTTTTCAGCCCTTAATAAAGCATCACTTATTATACGATTGGCATTATTTCTTGCTTCACTAAGAAGCATATCTCCTTCTTGCTTAGCAATACGCCTAATTTGTTCACCACTTTCTTGAGCTGCAACTATTGTTTTATTCATAGTCATTTCCATCGCTTTATAACGATTCACTTGGTCATTAAGATTCGCATTTTCTTGTTTTAAATTAAGAACTTCTTCATCTTTGCTCTTTAATTCTTTGACCATTTTTTCAACTTGAACAATAATCTCATCTAAGAAAGCGTTTACCTCTTTAGGATTATAGCCGTGAAGTGTCTTGCTAAATTTTTCCATCGTATCACCTCAATGCCTGCGTTTACAAATCTATGCCTATATCACTATTATCGTTTGATTTATGTTTATCTTCATCCCCTGTAATTTTACCTTGAACATTCATATTTTTTGGTGTACATAAAAATATGCCCCCACCTATTCTTTGTAAATCCCCACCAATAGCATATACCGTTCCGCTTAAAAAATCAACTATTCTTTTAGCTTGATCTTTAGTAACTCTTTTCATATTTACTACAACAGTATGTCTGTTTTTTAAATGATCTGCTATTTGTTGTGATTCTGAATATGCACGTGGTTCAAGTAATATTAGTTTGCTACCTTCACCACCGTCAATTGCCGCTTCTTCTTTAGATATATTATAATATTCATCTTCTGAAGGCATATTGCTATCCGTATCGTTAAATGGAAACAATTTTTTTAAATTAATTTTCATATTATATCCTCCGTACAAAAGATTTGGTTTACTATATCTAATTTTATCACATGTTAAATAAAATTAAAATAGGTTTTTGCAATTTAATTTATTACTATTGTACGAAACTATAACTATGATAATATATTTTATCTCTTTTTAACAAATAATTAGACATGCTTTAGCATGTCATTTTTTATTAAAATTTAATTTTGTCTTTTATATAATCTACTATTTCACTTATTTTAATTGTTTCTTGTTTCATTGTATCTCTATCTCTTATTGTAACAGTATCGTTATTTAAAGTTTCATCATCCACTGTTATACAAAATGGTGTTCCAATAACATCTTGCCTTCTATATCTTTTTCCAATATTACCTGCTTCATCATAACTAGTCATAAAATGCTTAGATATTTGTTCATATAATTCTTTTGCCTTTTCACTATGACTTTTCTTTATCAATGGTAATACTGATACTTTATATGGCGCAAGATAAGGATGCAATCTTAGCACTTCTCTTGTATCACCATTAGGTAATACTTCTTCATCATACGCTTCAAAAAGAAGCGCTAAAACAGTTCTACCAACACCATATGTTGATTCTACTATATAAGGAATAAACTTTTCATTTGTTTCAGGATCCAAATATTCAAGATTTTTACCACTATATTCTTGATGGTTTTTTAAATCAAAATCAGTTCTATTGTGGGTACCATTAACTTCTCCCCAACCAAAAGGAAAACGATATTCTATATCACAAGCTGCTTTAGCATAATGGGCTAATTTTTCATGATCATGAAATCTTAAATTTTCTTCTTTGATACCTAAATCCGTATAAAATTTTTTACCATACTCTTTAAAATATTCGTATAGTTCTGTATCAGTTCCTTCTTTACAAAAAGTTTGATATTCCATTTGTTCAAATTCAATAGTTCTAAATATAAAGTTTCCAGGTGTAATTTCATTTCTAAAAGCCTTACCTATTTGACCAATACTAAATGGTAATTTAGTTCTCATACTTCTTGCTACATTTAAAAAGTTAACATATTGACCTTGAGCATTTTCTGGTCTTAAATAAATGATACTTTTTGAGTCACTTGTAACTCCTCTATAAGTTTGAAACATTAAATTGAATTGTCTAATATCAGTAAAATTATTTTTACCACACTTAGGACATTTAACATTGTGTTCTTTTATATAATTAGCCATTTCTTCCTGACTCATTTTGTCAGGGTTAGCATCTGCATCAAACTCCTCGATTAAATTGTCAGCTCTATGGCGTGTTTTACATTCTTTACAATCTAAAAGCGGATCTGCAAAACTACTTACATGACCACTCGCTTCCCAAACCCTTGGGTGCATTAAAATATCAGCGTCTATTTCAAAACTGTTTCTTCGCTCTTGAATAAATCTTTTACGCCAAGCATCTTTCACGTTGTTTTTCAATCTACAACCAAGAGGCCCATAATCCCAAGTATTAGCTAGTCCATCGTATATTTCACTACCTTGAAATATAAAACCATATTGTTTACAAAAATTAACCATCTTTTCCATTGTTATATTTTTCATTTTATCCTCCTTAATAATAAAAAACTTCTAAAATAATTGTAAGGACGAGATTATCGCGGTTCCACCTTACTTATTCTAGAAGAATCAGCTTTATTATAATCGCTCCGAGATTCCACCTCATCATCGCTTTAATTACTCATTTGTTTTATTAAATTTTAACATTTTGAACACTTATTGTCAATTCTTTATTTGCTACTAGCTCCTTACACTATTTAAGTATTATAATTAACTATTTTTTCTAAGAATTGTTTACTTTTTAAATATAATCCTGTATGTCTATCATAAAATTCATCTATAAAAAAGTTAATTTCATTTTTAATTTTATCACTAATCTCTAATTTTGATATTTTAGATATATCAACATAATATAGCATTCTTAAAAATTTAATTGTTTTACTATCTACAATATATTCGTTAGTTCGACATTTTTGACATAAAAAACCAAACTTATCAGCTGACACAGTAATAATTGCTGAAACATCTCCACATATTGCACACTCATCAAGAAGAGGACTAACACCTAAAAAAGGTAATAGTTGCAACTCTAAAATATTAGTGATAACCATTGGATCAAAATTTTCATTTATTTTAGATAAAGAAGCTGTAAACAAATCAAAAAGACTTTCATAATCTCTTGTTTGTTTTACAACTTGTCCAACTAATTCACATATAAAACTAGCATACCCTATTTTTAATAAATCACTTCTTATTGTCTTATAATCATCAATAATATCTACTTCAATTAAAGTAGATATTTTACCTTCTTTATAGTACATATAAAAATAACCATAAACAAGTTTAGAAGAAGCTATTCTAAGGGAGCTTTTTATTTTCTTAGCTCCCTTAG
This sequence comes from Mollicutes bacterium, assembly GCA_012837765.1. Lineage (GTDB taxonomy): Bacteria > Bacillota_I > Bacilli_A > RF39 > UBA660 > UBA5348. The sequence goes on from DUQO01000070.1 coordinate 18,443, forward strand.
CCATAACTGAAATAAGGCCATATTTTCTAGTCATGATGTATACTAATTTACTTGTTTCACCATAATCCTTTTCGTTTACTACAACACCTTCTATTTTTTCAATTTTCATTTATTACCTTCTTCACTCATCTTTTTATATTTTAAATAGTATTCTATTTTACCTGTCATTTTAAATAGTTGCCAAACATCTTTTTTATTCATTTTTTACCCACCTTTCATTTTTATAATGGGTAGAAAACAAATTTTTTATTCAGTTTTCAAACCAATTTCAGCTAAGTAATTTTCTTTGTCTCTCCATTTTTTTATTGTTTTAACAAATAAATCAAGATATACTTTTTTCCCTAAAAAGTTTTCTATATCTTTTCTAGCTTCAACACCAATTTGTTTTATCATGTTACCATTACGTCCAATAATAATCTTTTTTAGATTATCACGGTCAACAATAATATTAACATGTAAAACTATGGCATCTTTTTTTTCTTCCTTATTTTCAATAACACATGTTATCGAATGTGGCACTTCATCATTAGTAAGATTAAAAATTTTCTCTCTAACAAATTCTGTTATCATAAATTCTTTTGACACATTTGTTATTTGATCATCTTCATAATATTTTACTGAATCTTTCATGTGCTTTTTTAAAACTTTTAATAAATGATCTAAATTATCATGATTAAGAGCAGAGATCGGAACGATTTCATCAAAATCATATAACGTCATATATTGTTCAATCTTAGGCAATATTTTACTCTTTGCTATTTTATCTATTTTATTTAATATGAGAATAACAGGTTTTTCGATATCTTTTAACGAATTTATTACAAACTTATCACCTGTACCTAATGATTTTGTTACGTCCACTAAAAAAAGAATGACATCCACATCATGAACTGAAAAAAAGGCTTGTTTATTTAAGTATTTCCCCATTTTAGTTTTAGGTTTATGGATTCCTGGAGTATCAACAAATATGATTTGATAATCATCATCATTATAAATTCCTTGTATATTGTTTCTTGTTGTTTGAGGTTTATCTGATGTGATAGCTACCTTTTTTCCTAAAATATTATTTAATAATGTTGATTTACCTACATTAGGTCTTCCTATAATAGATACAAATCCTGACCTCATTTTATATCATCCCCTGTAAAAGGATTAACAACAATATCACCATAAGGAACTTCTATTTTTTTACCTGTAACTGTATATAAAGTGATTTTCATATCACTATCACACAATTCACTGATTGATTGTCTACAAATAAAACAAGGATATCCAATTTTATCACTTGCATTCATAATGTGTAGTTCCTTAAAATCTCCATTTTTATATCCATTAGAAATTGCCGCATTAAGAGCATTACGCTCTGCACAAATAGTTCCTCCATATGAAGCATTTTCAACATTTACACCTTTAAAAACACTTCCATCTTTCATTACTACAATCGCTACAACCCTATATTTTGAATATGGAGCATAAGCGTTTTCTAAAAGGTTTTTTAAATCATTTATCATATTATTGTATCCTTCCTATCCATTCTATTATTTTAGGGACGAAAATCAAACATCCTATTATGAAAGCAATTGTTGAATATACAAAGACTGAAGCTGAAGCTGTATCTTTGGCTATTTTTGCAAGCGGATGTATTTTAGGCGAAATTAAATCAATTGTAGCTTCAATCGACGTATTTAATAATTCTGTCCCTAAAACTAATCCTATTGCAAAAAGTATAATAAACCATTCTAATAATGTAATGTTAAAAAACCAACCACCTAATATGACTGTTATCAGAAAAATAACCATTATCAATATACTTTGCTCATTTTTTATAGCATAAGCTAGTCCATCAAAACTATACTTAAAACTATTTATAAAACGTTTTATTCCTAATTTCTTTCTTCTACCTTGTGATTCCAAATTCATTTAATATTACCTCCTGTCGATCAAACATTTTCTTTTCATCATCATCATTCATATGATCATAACCAAGTAAATGTAAGAAACCATGAATCATCAAAAATGCTAATTCTCTTAAATAAGAATGTCCATATAATTCAGCTTGTTCACGCGCTCTATCTACAGATATGTATATTTCACCTAACATTCTGATTGTTCCTTCTGATAAATCTTCATTATCTTCAAAAGCAAAGCTTAAAACATCAGTTGATTTATCAATTTTACGATATTGCTTGTTAAGTTCACGCATTTTTTTATCATCTATAAAAATTATACTAAAAAAAGCATCATTCACTTTTTCATAAAGCGACGCAAAAGAAATCAACTCTTTTAAAGTCGGTATTTCTTTTAATTCAGTTTTAGTTTGATTTATAAAACTTATCTCATTCATGATAACACCCCTGGTAATTTAATATCAAAATTACCCATATACAAGTATATTAGTATAATAATTATAATGATAAACAAATTTATAATCCAATCTTTTTTTAATGCTTTTGGTATATGATCTATAACAGCATAAACAATAACATAAAGAAAATAACCTATTATGCCTCCTGTAACATTTAAAATAATATCATCTACGTCAAAAACTCTTCCTACAATAAGACGTTGTGCAAGTTCGATTGTTACAGATGAAACTAATGATAGAACTGCAACTACACCAAGACGTTTCTTCTTAATGTAACATGATACAAAGAGTCCAAACGGCACAAAAATAAGTAAATTTCCAACAATGTTTTTATAAAATTTAGCTGTACCTATATCATAACGTAATAACTCTTTAAACGGAACTAAATTATAACTACTAATAGAATTGCTAATAGGATCTTGATATGTTACAACATAGAACAAAAGTAAAATATAGAGCATAAACAAAAGGGATGAGAGTTCTTTATATAAAACAAATTTTTCCCTATTAACTTTTAAATAAGCAAGCCTAGTTGAAGACATTATCACTGTAAAAATAAGTAACATTGGCCATGCTTTAACTAATACTTCTAGTAAGTGCTCCCTTAACATAATATCTCTCCTACTCCGTTATTTCCATTATCTCCCTAGCTTCTCCAATACTTTCATATACTTTAAAAAACATTTCTAGGTATAATTTTTGGTTTTCAATATAATATTTTAATTTTCTTCTACTTATAATATATTCTTCTTCATCAAGTGAATCTTCCATTTTTTTAACAGCTTGTTCTTCTGCTTTGATTAGAGCTTCACCATCAGTATATATTTCATCTTCAACAATAGCTTCTTTTTGTAATTGTTTTACAATTTTAAAAGGTATTAAAGGATTTGATATAACATTAGTGTTTTCTACCACTTTTTCCTTATAAGGAGAAAAATCAAACAATGGTATATTAAAATTTAAAAATTGTATTTGATATACCCTTTTTTTTTCGCCTGTTAATACTTTGCTTTGATAAAACAAAGGGTGTTCTACTTTTATATTATACCATACTTCTCCATATATTTTACCACTAGCTTTGACAATTTTCGATACTTCATTACCTTTCATTATTCGACCACTAATTAAAACGTCTCCCTTTTTGACATAATCGTTTTTACGTCTTACTATTTCTCCTTCAACAGCTTCAACTTTCATAATAATAGCACTCTTAGTAGAAACAATATCTTGATATAAGTAGTTTTCTTCCTTTTCTTTAATTTTTCGTTCTACCACTTTAACAATATATTTAGTACCTACATTTTCTATTTCAATCCATTCTAAGCGATCTTTATACTTATTTAATATTTCTTTTTTTATCTTTTCAATTCCCTCATAACTTTTTTTAAATTTCCATTTGGAAATATTTTTTTCATTTAATTCATCAATAATTAAATTCCTTATTTTAGCATTGCTATGTATTACCTCTACTTCAAAAATAACATTTGATAAGTATAATAAAAATATATATCCTATTATTATTGAAACTAGCAACAAAACATGTTTCTTTAATCCCAACCACAATTTCACTTTACCTTCATACCCTATTATTTTGATATCATATGTTGTTTTCATATTTAACACTTTATCTGAATCACAATGATATACTTTAATTATTACTTTATGTCTATCTATATATTGAACATCTAAAATTTCAATTTTTAATTTATATAGATATGATAAAAAACGTTCTATTTTCTTACCTTCGACACATATAACAGTGAGACCTTCAAAATAATTAACAATCCTTCGATTCACCATATCACCCAAGTTCTATTCGCTTTATTTTACCACTTATCAATATTTCATTATCAAGTAACTTAGAAACTACTAAATTTTTACCCTCAACTATGATATTACCATCATCATATACCACAACTACTTTATTGCTATTAAAATGGGATATTTCATTATAATTTACTATGTTTACTTTGTTTTCATATATATGAATTGACATCTTTCTATCATAAATATAATCTTTAAATCTTTCTGTTAATTTCATATATACCACCTATATAATCATATTAAAAAAAAAGAGGTCTTATGAGATAAAACGCACATGGTTTAAATAAAGTTGATTATTTTAAAAAAAGGATATATAATATTGATCACAAAAGAGGGATGATATGAATTTAAATAGACAAGAAAGTCTAAAGAAAAGAAAAAAACACTCTTGTAAATACGCAAAAATGATATTGCTTGAAATAGCAATAGGAACTATTTTGATTAGCTCTAACTTCTATTTTAAAAAACGGAATGTTGCTGAGGGTATAGCAATCGTTAATGATAATGAGCAAAACGAAAATGAAAATGAGGAAATATCAATGATTATTCAACCTACAAGTATTACACCATCTGTTACACCTACACCTATAATCATTGATGAAGCTAAAAACATTAAGGAAACTGTGCCTGAGCAACCAAAGAAATTAGTAGCAATTACCTTTGATGATGGTCCTAGCAAAAGTAGGACATTAAAAATCTTAGATATTTTGGAAAGAAACAATTGTACGGCTACCTTTTTCGTACTAGGGAAAAATGCTAAAAGCATGCCTGATGTCATAAAAAAAACATATGATGCTGGTCATGAAATTGGAAATCACACTTATGAACATACTGATTATAGAACCATGAGTGAAGATGAAGCTTTAGAAAACTTTGAGAAAACACAACAAGTTATTAAAAATATTACAGGCGAATACCCTAGGCTTTTTAGACCAAGGGGTGGCGCCTACAATGAAAAAATGCAAGAATACCTTCCTTGTCCATTGATTTGGTGGAAAAAAGATTCAAACGATTGGCGAAGTACATTAACAGATGAAGAAGTAACAGATAACGTTCTAAACGGATTAAAAGAAGGCGATATTATATTGTTTCATGATATCCAAGAAAGAACTGTATCAATTGTTGAAGATATAATAAAAAAGATTCAACAAAAAGGATTTGAAATAGTAAGTGTATCTGAAATGTTTGATTATTATGAAATAGATTTGGATAATGGAACTGTATATTTTAGTACTTACAAAAAGGATGCATTAGAAAAAGAAGAACCTGTTACTAAAAAGGAACCTATTATTAAAAAAAATACTAACAATACGAAAACTAAAACTAATAATAATAACAGTAATAGCAATACACATTCTAAAAAAATGGAACTTCTTAGAATGTTAAAAATTTATAACAATGAAATTAAGACTAAAATAAAACATAATAATATGTATGTAAAAAGAATTTGCTACTAAAAAAACTAAGTGTTATTTAACACTTAGTTTTTCTTTTATAATAGCATTTACTTGACTCATATCAGCTTTCCCTCTTATTAAAGGAATCAATTTTTTCATTACCTTTCCAATATCAGTCATGTTTTTAGCATCAACTTTTATAATAACTTCATCTATTATTTTTAAAAGTTCTTCTTCACTTAATTGAGTTGGTAAGTATTCTACTAAAACTTCTAACTCTTCTTCTGTTTTTTCAATTAAATCATTTCTTCCCGCTTTTTTGAATTCTTCTACCGATTCTCTTCTCATTTTTATTTGTTTGCTAACTATATCAATAATATTGTCATCGGTAAGTTTGCCTTTTTTAGAGATTTCTTCTAACTGTATAGCACCTTTTAGCATTCTAATAACATCAAGTTTCTTTTTATCTTTTGACTTCATAGCATTAATCATATCATTATTTATTCTATCAAACACTATTAAGCACCTCATCTTTTAAATTTTTATATACTTCTTCATAATCGTTACATCTTATAAATTGATTACCAAATGGCATAAATGTGTCATTACCTCTTCCGGCAATAACTACAACATCTCCTTCTTTAGCCATATTTAAAGCTTCTTTTATAGCTGTAGAGCGATCCATAACACGTTTATAATTAAATGTATCTGGATCTAAGTCTGATACCATATCATCAACTATATCGTTTGGATCCTCACTTCTTGGGTCATCAGTTGTAAATATTACATAATTTGATAAAGATGTTACTATTTTTCCCATCTCTGGTCTTTTTAATTTATCTCTATCGCCTGCAGAACCAGTAACCGTAATAATATTGCCCTTAGTCATTACGCGGACATATTCAAGCAGATTCTTTAAAGCATTAACCGTATGTGCATAATCAATTACTACTTTGAAACGTCCATTATAATCAATTGTATTAACCCTTCCTGTAATAGGTTTTAATTTCTTTATGTTTTCTATTATTTCTTCAATTTTAAAGCCTAATTTATGACAAGTAATAATACTTGCTAATAGATTATAAACATTAAAAACGCCAGATAATGGGCTTTCAACAAAATAATTTCCATCTGTTGTGTTTAATTTGAATGTTAACTTATCAGGTAAAACACTGATATCACTTGCAGTATAATCTGATTTTTTATCAATTCCATAAGTGATTATATTACCTTTACTCGCCTTTTTAAAATACGATGCATTAGGATCATCATTATTTATAATGGCATATCCATCATCTTTGATCATGCCAAACAACTTAGCTTTACACTCTTTATAATTACTATATGTTTTGTGATTATTTATATGATCCTTTGTAAGATTTGTAAAAATTGCTATATCAAAATTCATACTATCAATTCTTTTTGTAAATAGTCTTTCTGACGATACTTCAAGCGCAACATATTTACATCCTTGTTTATAAAAGCCATCTAAAGCTTTAAATAACTGAACTGGAAAAGGTGTTGTAAGATTACTTTCTTGTGTGTATCCATCACATTCTATACCGTTTGTACCAATATAACCTGCCTTATCCATATGATTCAATAATTGATAAAGAATACTTGATACTGTTGTTTTCCCGTCAGTTCCCGTTACACTTATAAGTTTTAACCGCTTGTCAACTTCCCCGTAAAAACGAGAAAGAACTTCAACCATTGCTTTATTTGTATCCTTAACTTTTAACACAGGCACATCAACATCTAATTCCTTTTCAGATAATATTGCAACTGCACCATTACTGATAGCTTGATCAACATAATCATGCCCATCTACCGTTAAGCCCTTAATACAACAAAACAAATAATTGTCGTTCTTTATTCTTGAATCATCTTCAATCGATGAAATTAACACTTCATGCTTACAAGGAATTAACTCATTTAATTTCTTCATAATCTACTCCTTAATGTTATTATGCTACTCTATCGCGACGATTATGTTTCGATGCATTCCTTATAGCTGCTTGTTTACGTTCTTTTCTTTCAATTCCAGGTTTTGTATAATGCTCTCTTTTTTTAAATTCAGAAGGGACACCACTTCTAGCTACCTTTTGTTTAAATTTTTTCAAGGCACTTTCAATATTCCCGTTTACAACAACACGAGTCATTCTTTAATCCCTCCCTTCTTTTACTAAAAACATTATATCACTGGTGTGTAAAGAGTGCAAGTGTAAACTTTACCTTTTTCTTACTTATATGTAAAAAAGAGTTGTTAACTCTTTTTACAGTATTTAAAGCTTACATATTGAATTTGATGTAATACGTCTAATAGCATTTCCCAGTGATCTTCCTATATCAAGAAGAGTATTCATTCCCCTTACAAATGCATTAATGAGTGTCCCTGATATAGATCCTCCTCTTACGTTCATCAATTCTATATTATCTAATTCCATCACTACCTCCTATTTATTACATTTTAACGGTCTTACATAGCCATCAATAACACCAATAAGAAAAGTAACTAGACTTCCTATTGCTATCCATAATCCAAAACCACCACCATAAATATTATTTAATTCTTTATCATCAATTAAAATCATGCTTCCACCCTTTCTTCTTTTATTTTTTTAAGATCATCAAGCAAAATCACCTTATCGTATAAATAAGCATTATCTAAACGATGTGATATAACAATAATCGTCTTTGAAGAGTAATTTGAAAAAATGTTTTTTAATACTTTATTTTCTAATGAAACACTCATTTCATTCATACTTTCATCAAATATGAAAACACAACTATCTTTTAACAATGCTCTTGCTATCATAATTCTTTGCTTCTCACCACCAGATAAATTAGCCCCGTCTTCTTCAATTAATGTGTGATAATCTAAGTTTCGTTTTTTTAGTATTTCGTCAGCACAAGTTAAACCTATAACATAATCAATATTTTTATCACTTATATTACGATTTAATTTAATGTTATTATAAAATGAATCTTTAAATAAAGTTTCATTTTGTGAAACATAACAGATGCTATTTCTAATTAAATTAACAGGATAAAAAGACATATCATTTTCGTTAATATATAGTTGATTTTTTTCCACATCAAGGTGCCGCATTATTATTTTAGCTATAGTGGATTTTCCACAACCTGATGTACCTGTAATCATAACTTTTTCACCCTTATTAATTTGCAAATCAATTCCTTTAATAACATTATCCAATCCATTATAAGAATAACTCAATTGATTAAGTTTTATATTGTTAATTTCTATTTTTTCTGTTGTTTCTTCATTTTCTTTCACATCAAAGAGCTCACTTATTCTTACTAAAGCACTCATAGATGCTCTAAGTAAAGGTTCAATATCAAAGATATTTTTTAATGGTTCAACAAAAAAGTTCAAGAAGAAAATAAATAAAATTAATTCGCTAACTGATAAAACTTCGAATGAAATAAAGATACTTCCTAAAAAGAATATTAGCAAAAGACCTATACCTAATATGTAATCTTTAATCATCTTTATAAAATTATATTTTTTATAAAAAGCATAATTATTATTTATAAAGTTATCATATTTTTGCATTACTTTATTATATTGTTCTTTTTCAATACCTAAATTTTTTATAGTATTTATTCCTTTTATTGTTTCGATAAAAGATGATGTTACAATCGCTTCTTCCTCTTGACTTTGTATAACATAATATTTAACCCACTTATTATAAATAATTACAACACTTCCATATAAACCCAACATTAATATGACTATTAAAAATAATTTTATGTTTATTATACACATTACAATCATCGAACCTATTACAAGTACTAAATCAATTAGTAGTATAGTTGCTGACCTACTTATAAGTTCCTTAACGTAACTTAAATCATTAAGACGAGATACTATATCACCGGTTTCTCTTGAATTAAAATATCTTATAGGAAGTAATAAAAGATGTTTAAAAGTACTTTCCATCATTCTTTTTTCTATATTATGATTTACATTTAATAACAATTGACCTCTAACATAATCAATTATTGTTTTAATAATCAATACAATTATAAAAAAGATAAATAATGGTAGTTTAGAGTTTAATGATGAACTATAATCATCAACTACTACTTTAAAATAAAAAGTACTTATAATGTTAAAAACAGTATATAAAATGGATAGTATAAAAATAAGGAAAAACTTTTTACGATGTGGCTTGATTATTTGATTAACTATTCTTCTGATTTTTTTTAGGGATTTTATATTATCAATTTTTCTAATTGGGTGAAGTGTAATAACAACGCGAGTCCAAACTTGGTTAAAGTCGTCAAAGGTATATTTTTTATAACCAAAAGCTGGATCTGCAATAATAATTGTTTTGTTTTTTATATCTATTTTATCAATCACCACAAAATGGTGATATATTTTATCTATAATAATATGTGCTATGTCAAATGCTTTTAATTTGCTACATTCATTATATTTATAACCTCTCGCATCAAACCCTACATTTTCAGCTGCTTTTATAAGGTTAAAAGCAGTTGTTCCATTTCTATCTGTCTTCATCATTTCACGTAGTCGTTCTAAAGAACTATTACCACCATAATGCCTCATTACCATCAATAGACAAGCTGCCCCACAATCTCTTAAATTTTCTTGTCTAACAAATTTCCTTTTAAACATCTTCTCACCTCCTCATGTATATTTTTCTATAAAACATTTTATTTTCCTCTATTTTGTCACTCAATTTTATAATTGATAAAAAAAGTTATGTTTAAACATAACTTTTAACTTTTTACATATACGTTTTTCCATAATCCATGAATATTACAATATTCATATACTTCTAGTGTTTTAAAATCTTCATCTATTTTAAAAATTGCTTTAGGCTCATCGCCTGGTTTTAATTTAATTTTTTTAACTTTATTATTGTATAAAAGTACAATCCATTCGATGTAGTGTTTTTCTTCCATAGGATGTAAAATACTTCCTACTTCTACAAAAACTTCATTGTCAACTACTTTTATTTCAGGCAAATGTTTTTCATTTCCTTCATCTGTTGTGTTAGGAAGCATTTTTTCCATCGGCTCACCACAACAAACTAATTCCCCACCGCCATTTTTTACAAGTTCTACAATATTTCCACAGATATTACATTTGAAGAAGTGCATTACCTCACCACCTTTCACTACTTTAATTATATTAAATATAATATATAATTACAATTAAAACTTATTTTATTTGATGGCGTCTTGTAATACTCTATATTTTGACAACTTTATTACTCTTTTTAGTTAGCTACACTATCATTCACTATATCTTTTGCTTAAATATCTTATAGCAACAATACCAAGTATAAATGTAATTATTGATAAAAGGATATCTAAACCTAATGGAAGTCCTGGAAACACTTCAATAATAGAACCTATTACAAAACCTAGAATCATCATATATGTTGGTCTTGGCTTTTTATTTAGAAAGTCTTCTAATACTTTGGTTGTAGCAATAACACCGATAAAAGCTCCAAGAGATATTGGAATCAAATAATTGATTTCTAAATTGTTAATAGCTTTTAGTGTTATATCATAAAGTCCCAATACTAGTAACATAAACGAGGTGCTAATGCCTGGTAGAATTAATGCTACAGCAATAATTATACCAGCTAATACTAAAAAGATAAATTGTAATAGTCCTTTAGAAGATGCTAGATCTACTAACGTTCCTTTATACAAAGACATTATTAGAATAATTAAAAAACCAATCACTAGATATAGCCAATCATTTTTTGCCTTTGAACCATCAATTGCTTTTTTATAGAGTACAGGTATACCTCCTATAATAAGGCCTAAAAACAAGTAAATCATTGGCACCTTAAATTTATCAAGACCATACTCTATTACTCTTCCAAACAAACCTATACCTACTATACCACCTAATCCTACTGTTAAAAGAAAGATGGTATTTTTTTTAACATCTTTAAAAAACGAACTAATCGAATGAATCATTTCATCATAAAGTCCTAAAATAATAGCCATTGTCCCACCACTTACGCCGGGCACTAACATTGCTATTCCTATTACTATTCCTTTTATAAAATTAATTGCTTTCTTCATACATTCCTCTTACTTTACAGCTTTTTTGTAATAATTTTATTTGGTACTCTTTTGTCTTTTTTTATTTTTTGATAGCACCTTTTCTTCTTGAACGCTCATTTCAAGGTCATATGTTAAATTTCTATTGCCTGTTACAATAGCATATAATCTAGCCTTTTTTGAATTTAAAAGGCCAGAATGATGACTTTGTTCAAATTCTTCATCATTAGTTGCTATAGACTTTCTCCTTTGCATTTACATTTTTAAAAAATCGACGTAATTATAAATGCTGTTAAATTGATTGTTAGTTTCTTTCATTTTACCCTCCCTATATGAAATAATTATTTATTATTTTTCCATTTTTCAAACATATTAAATATAATTATTGAAACACTAAATCCTATTGCCCATCCTGCTAACACATCAGTTACATAATGAACTCCTAAATAAATGCGGCTAAATCCAATTATTAAGGGACTAGCTATACATATTATAGATATAATTGCTTTAGTTTTTTTATTACTTATATTTTTTCTAGTTAATAGAAAGATCATAGTATAAAAAGCCATATTTACCATTGCATGTCCACTTGGGAAACTATAATAAGACTCAGATATCAATTGAAGTACATTAGGGCGTTGCCTTGCAAACACAGTTTTTAATACAATGTTTAAAAAAGCAGCTGTTGCGACAGAGGTTGTAACTGGTAAGGCAAAAGTTTTTCTTAATTTAGGAAACAAGAAAAAACTTAAACATAAAATTATGACGGCTGCGGTACTACCACTTTCTGTTGCAAGACGCATAAATAATGTGCGATTTGGATTCATCTTTTTAGATACAACATCATAAAACCACGAATCAATTGCTGTAACAATCTCATTATTGATAAAAAGTGCAATGACACATATCAACAATGTTAAAATGATGGCAATACTAAAATATTTTTTACTTTTCATGTTATTTTCCTCGTATAATATTATAGCATGTATAAGTATATAAAAAAAGAAAAATCTACACGAGTGTAGATTTAATTTTCATATGGCGTCCTGGCAGGGATTCGAACCCCGGACCGACGGCTTAGAAGGCCGTTGCTCTATCCAACTGAGCTACCAGGACAAAAAGTATGTCCTTTTGGGGACATACTGATTATACAACAAACTTTTTTTTTATTCAATACTTCTTAAGACACTTTTTTCTATTTCTTCATTTTCAACCATAAAAATGACCTCTTTTACGTCGTAATTATCACTTACAGATAATGCAATTGAATATATTACCTCTTCTAGTATTTTTTTGTTTTTCAAATCATCTAAAATATAACTATTAAAATTCAATAGAATTTTATCAGCTCCAACTTCATAATTTAAGAGTTTTGCGTTTGCATTTATAAAACTCATTAAATTAGTCTCATATGATGGACCACTTATCAATTCATCAATTATTATTTTTATTTTGTCTCGTGAATCATTTATATATTTTGTGACAGGAACATAATAATAATTTTCATCATGTTTGTTTATATAATATATGGTAACTCCTTGAATATCAACTAATGAATCTATATCGTAAATTTTATTAACTCCAAAGTTTCTTCTTAATAAAGCAGGTAATCTTTTATTTGTTTGTGGAAGCTTTGTTAATATTTGTCCATCAATATATATGATAACTCCTTTTACATCATCTATGCTAGTTAAACTGTACGTAATAGCTTCTATTATTTTTTCTTCCATTTCCTTGTTAACATCTAACAAACTTTTTGAAAAATTTATTTTAGCTGTACCATCAGCGAATTCAACACTAATAATCTTAGTATCACTAGGTATTAAAGCTCTAAAACCATTAGGTACAAGACTTTCCTTTTTACCATCAATAATCATTATTTCTAGCATTTCTCTTATTTTATCAGTTGTTTTTTTGCCATTTAGTACAACTGTTGCTCTTCCAATAAAATTGTTGGCATCTAACAAGTATATTTCACTTGTCTGATTATTACTTACATATTCTACTTCTTGTTTTAAATTTAATTCATAATTTTGTTCCTTTGGAAAAATGGAAAAAAGTAATAATAATAGAAGTATAACACTAGCTAAAGCAATTCTTTTAAAAGCAGAATTTTTAATCATAAGCACCACCCTTAGTTAATAATATGTTGTTATTTTGAAATAATTAAAAAAAAGTCACGTTGATGTGACTTTTATATTGTAATTTCTCCTAACTTTATTAATTCGACAACAGCTTGCGCTCTACCTTTGACGCCTAATTTTTGCATAGCATTAGAAATGTGATTTCTAATAGTTTTTTCACTTATATTTAAAAACAAGGCTATATCTTTGGTTGATTTATTCTTCACTAGTAACTCAAATATTTCCTTTTCTCTTTTCGTTAGAATTCCTTTTCTCATCTTAATCCTCACTTTCCAAAGTAAGAGGTGGTTTATATTTATTCATAATATTGTATGTTGATTCTCTAATTAAGTGAGTCTTTGCTTAAAGATTTTTTGTATATAAACTTAAATCGACAATGTTAATAAACAAGCCTATTATGTAATCTTTCATAAAAAAATGCTAGATATCTAGCATTAAGATTGAAATTTTACCGATATATACATTTTATCATCAAATTTCTCTTGGATACTTCTCATTATGTTATTTGCAAGTTCAGTATTATGTTCCTTACTTGCAACAACTACCCTTACTTGATTATTATCGATTTTTACAAAAGAATTTAATTTATATTTACTTCTAATAACTGATTCTAGTTCTTCTTCTTTTCCTTTTATAATATCTAATAATTTTAATTGCTCATAAGCATTATTTTTTTCTTCAACACTAGCTTCAATATTGGTCAATATCATTTTAAATTCATTTCGCATCGTTGCTCTTTCATCCTCATTTTCAATTCTAAGAGCTGTTAAAATTTCACTTTCTTCAATAGAAACATCGCCGTTAGCATGATTGTCACCATTGTTTGTTGAAAATAAAGATGATGGCATTGTTAAATAATATACACTTAAAACTAATATCAAGCTGAAAAGTGTTAAAAACCACAAATTTTGCTTCTTTATCATAAGTACCCTCCTTATCTACTAAATAATATGATAGGGAGGGACAAATATGCTTATTTTAATTTACATATTAAAAAAAGTGTTATATAACACTTATTTTCTTGAAACATATTTACCATCACTAGTTGAAATGATAATTGTTTCCCCTTCGTTTATAAACAATGGCACTCTTACCTTTAAACCTGTTTCAACAATAGCTTCTTTTGTAGCATTTGTAGCTGTGTTTCCCTTAACAGCAGGTTCTGTACTAGTGACTAACACTTCTATTTTTTCTGGTAAATTGACACCTATCAACTCATCTTTATAAAAAATTAGTTCAACTTCCAAATTTTCTTTTAAATAGTCAATTTGATCTTCTAAAACATTTTTATTTAGTTCAACTTGTTCATATGTTTCCATATTCATAAATGCATAATTATCTCCTGTATTATATAAATATTGCATTGGTTTTTTCTCTACCATTGCACGTTCTACTTTAATACTAGAGTTAAATGTATATTCAATATTAGCTCCTGTTCTTAAATTCTTTAATTTAGTCTTAACAAAAGCTGCTCCTTTACCTGGTTTAACATGTTGAAATTCAATAACAGTATATGGTACATCATCAACTAAAATTGTCATTCCGTTTTTAACATCATTGATATTGATCATTTTGAGTCCTCCCTAATAAAAAATAAGCCCTAAAGCCTATTTCTTTTCTCTATGAATAGTTGTTTTTTGGCATTTATTACAATATTTTTTTAATTCTAAACGATCTGGGGTATTTTTCTTGTTTTTAGGAGTACGATAATTTTCTTCTTTGCACTCTGTACATTGTAGTGTAACTAATTCTCTGTTACCTGGTTTTGCCATAAGATCCCTCCTCTTTAATTACGCTACTATTATATCAAATTATTTATAAATGTCAAAGAACTTTTTGCTAATTTCAGCAGTAATAGTTTTTATTATATTTGTTTTATATGTTGAACGACCATAAATGTGTGATACATCTGGTGTAACTACGGCAATACTCATGATTGGATCATCAGCTGGAAAGTAACCAGCAAACGTATTTGATAATGTTTCCTTATCTATTTTTCCATCACCATCAGTATCTATAAAACTTTGTGAAGTTCCTGTTTTACCTGCCCCATTTGGGACATTACCCATATAACCATAACCTAATCCTGTTCTTACAACTTCCCTAAATCCTAAGCGAATACGATCCATATATTTAGGGTCAAGATTAACGGTATTTAATACCTTTGGTTCATATGTTGATTCTAACTTACCAATTTCTTCAGTCATCGTTTCTGCTCGTATTTCCTTTAAAAAATGAAGTGCCATCCTTTTTCCACCATTTGCAATAGTATTTATGTATTGTGATAATTGAAGTGGTGTATACGTATCATATTGTCCTATTGAAAAATCTAGTAGATGACCTGAAACGGTACTGTTTCCTTTATACCCAGATATTTCATTAGGCAAATCTATTTCTGTTTTAGCACCTAAGCCAAATTCTGCAAAAATATTACGATATGTATCAAAAGCTTTTGGATCTATTGTAAGTGGAGCATTATATCTATATGCTCCCTTACCTACTTTCATGGCAATTTTAAATTGATAAGAATTGGATGATAATTTTAAAGCAGCAATATCATCGAGTGTTCCAAGACCACTTCGCCAAGAACATTTTTCAGGAGTGTTTTTTATTTTTATACATTCATCTAACATCCTTGTTCCTATTGAAATAGCTCCTGTTTTATATCCCACAGCCATTGAAGCACCTTTTACAACAGAACCTGGGGTAATGGTTGTTGTAGATAAATATGGAGCATAATCATAGAATACATGTCCACCATCTTTAAAAACTATTTGTTTCCCAGCATATGCTAAAATTCCACCTGTTTTTGGGTCACTTATGATTACAAAAGCCTTATCAAAATATTCAGTATTAGGTTCTTTTTTAGCTTTTAATATTAATTCTTCTAATATTCTTTCTACTTCAATCTGAAGATTGATATCAATTGTTAAAACAATATCTTTACCTCTATATCCTGCCTTTAGCAACTCTAGACTGTTGTCTGAATTTATCTTATAAATACTTTTTGTGCCCTTTAATAAGTGTTCATATTGATATTCTAAATTACTAAGTCCCACTCTATCATTTAAAGCATATCCCTTTTCTAAGTAATGTGATTTTAGCTCATACGGGATGCCTTGATCATGATTAGATACTGTTCCAATTACTCCCCTTAAAACATCACCATATAAGTATTTACGCTCCCAATCTAATTTTGTATTAAAGCCTTCATATAAAGCTGTGTTTTCCGAAATAAGAGCATACTCTTTATCCGTTACATTTTCATCTTTTATTACCTTTTCGTCATAATAATAACCCTTATTCATTAAATAATATATATATGCTGCTTCTTTATCCAAATCATTATATACGCTTAATTCCTCATCAGTAATACGTTCCAATTTTAATTTTTCCAAATCATCAAGTGATAACTTTCGTTCATTATACTGTTTGTATTCTTCAGCTGCAATTTTTTCTTTACCTAATTTTGCGTTATTTGCTAACCAAAATTCTTTTAAATTAATTTTATATAATTTATCAAAAGGAACATCAAGAACATTAGCCATTTCATATGCCAATTCTATTTCTCTTTTCGTTGTTATTCCTTTTGTCTTTTTATAATAAATGGTTTTTTTTCCAACATTATCAACTAATAAGTTATAATTCCGATCATATATACGGCCTCTTGGAACAGAAGTACTTTCAACTATTTTCTCAGTAGCTTCTATCAACTTTTTTTGATATGTTTCTTTATTACCTACTTGTAAAGCAATTAAGGAGGTTGACAAAAAAGAAAATACAATGATAACAAAAACAATCATCATATTAAATCTTATATTAATTATGTCTTTAATACGACGTCTTCTAACATTGTATTTATAATTTACAATTTTTCTTTTTCGCATTTCACCACTTCCCTTTTGTTATTATGAATTACTCATCATACAACCATACTCTTTGACATATAAATTAACGAGGTGATTAAAATAAACGATTACTTACTACAAGTATATATTGATAAAATAGAAAAGGAAGATATCAATAATTTTGCTAAAAAGCAAGGTATAATTTTAGAAGAAAATGAGTTGGATACAGTATATACATATTTAAAACAACATTGGCGTACCTTTTATTATGGTAATCCAAAAGAAATACTTAATGAGTTAAAGACAAAATTGTCAGAAACTACCTATAATAAAATAGAACAATTGTATAAACAGTTAAAAGAAAATATAGGTTAAGGCTTTCTTATATGGTCAATTAAATCTTTATTAAATTTTTTATCTTTAATCATTTTTATTTCCCACTTATATGGTGGGAATGTTTTTTTATCATCTTCTTCCTTTGTTATATATGGCGTTTCTAATATCTTAGGTATACGAGTAAGCAATGGATGATATATTATCTTAATAAAGTTATCAAAGCCTATATAACCAAACCCTATATTTGTATGACGATCCTTTTTTGAACCACGAACATTTTTACTATCATTGATATGAATACATCCTAATTTATCAAGACCAATTACTTTGTCAAATTCTTTGATTACATCTTCAAAATTACTCATATCATAACCAGCATCATGCATATGACACGTATCTAAACAAATTAGTAATTTATCGTTATATTCAACACCATCTATTATTTTTTTTAGTTCATTAAATGATGAACCACATTCGCTCCCCTTACCAGACATTGTTTCAAGACAAATATAAACAGATTGATCTTTTTCAATTATTAAATTTAGAGCATCTATTATATTTTGAATCCCCTTATCTACACCTACACCAACATGGTTACCAGGATGTATTATTATTTTTTGTATGCCTAGTTGTTCACACCTTTTTATTTCTTGTTTTAAAAAAGATATGGAAAAGTTGTAACTTGCTGGTTTGAGGGAATTAGCTAAATTTATAATGTAAGGAGCATGAACTACAACATTTTTAATATCTATATTATTTTGTTTCATTACTTCATGAGCCTCTTTTGTAACTAAAGGGTCTATATTATCCCTTTTAGTATTTTGAGGTGCTCCTGTATAAAACATAAAAGTATTAGCTCCATAGCTAATAGTTTCTTTAACACTTCCAAGCAATTGACTTTCCTTAGTAAAAGAGACATGTGAGCCTATTATTAAATTCATTATTACCACCAATTATATTATAGGATAAAAAGAAAAAGATATCAATTCGATATCTTTATTTGACTTATTTTTATTCAGAATATGTTTCACAATTCAAACTAGCATTATGGTCAACTGTTGCTTTTGTAACTAGTGCTTTTTGTGCCCCAAACTTACTATTTGATGGTGTTTCAACGCAAATTTCAAGTGGAGACAATGCTACTACTTTAA
>DUQO01000008.1 GCA_012837765.1 Mollicutes bacterium
AAAATGCGAACTAACACAAAAAGTTATATTGACTAAAATATAAAAAAATACAAGAAAACTATTGACAAATCCTCCTATATTTGATATGCTTTATAATGTCGAATAAAATATAAACATAGGTATAAAATACAAAACATATATCAAATATAGGAGGTATTTATGAAAACAGAAGAAATTATTATTAAAATTATCGGTAAATTAAATTTATTGTATGATGACAAAATAAATCAGCAAGAGATTAGATTGATACTAGAAGAAGTATTATATAACTACAATATTAAACCTAAAGAATTTGCTTTAGTGCCAAGAAATAATATGCAAGATATGATGATGTTATTTTTAACATCTAAGAAAATTGAAGGCGCTTCTGATGTAACTATCAAAAATTATGGACTGAATCTAAGTAAACTAGCATATGATATTCAAAAAAATGTAGAAAATATTACTACTATGGATATACGGATACATTTGGCTAATTATGCTAAAACAGGAGTAAAAAATAGTACAATAGCAACTAGAACCGACATACTACGAAGTTTTTTTAGCTGGCTGAAAACTGAAGAATATATTACAAGAAATCCTTTGGAGAGAATCAAAAATATTAAAGTAGAAGAAACAACTAGAGAACCATTAACACAAGAAGAATTTGAAATATTAAGCAATGGTGCTAAGACATTAAGACAGAAGGCACTACTTCATACTTTTTATGCAACAGGTTGTAGATTAAATGAAGTAGTATGTATGAATATAAGTGACATTAACTGGGATAAAATGCAATTAACAGTATTGGGAAAAGGCAATAAGGAAAGAATTGTATATCTAAATGCAAGGGCTAAAATATTTATTCAAAAATATTTAAAATCAAGAGATGATGATTGTGAGGCATTATTTGTAACACAAAGAAAACCAATTAAAAGGCTTGGAAATAGGGCTATTCAAAGGGAGATAAAACAAATAAAAGAGCAATCAGGGTTAAAAAGAAATGTATATCCTCATTTATTGAGACATACATACTCTAGCACATTATTGTCTCGTGGAGCTAGTATTTCATCTATATCAAAAATGTTAGGACATAAAAATTTAGAAGTCACTTCACGATATGCAAAAACAACTGACTACAATATAGAATATGAATATAGAAAATATATGGTAGGGTAGTATAGGGTAAAGTATAGCAACATTAATAAGTTAAATCTAAATTAAATTTATGAAAAATAAAAACAGGTAGATAATTTCTATCTGTTTTCTATTTTATTTATTTTTATTCTTAAAATCCCCATTTTAATACCAGCGTCTTTTTGTGACATTGTGTAAAATGTCATTATTATTATATCATAGAAAATCAAATAAAAACAAAAAGGAGGGGTGATTTGGAATACATAAATGAAAAAGAATTTGAATTAAGTGGCATTTTAAATTGGCATAATTTGGGCTATACAGGTAAAAACGTAAAAATAGCTAATATGGAAACTTGCAATATAAATGCATGGTATTTAAAAAAGCAGGTCAAAGACCCTTTTGACAACAGAAGGGAAGGTTTGGAGAATTCACATGGCAACCAAACACTCAACGTAATCCATCAAGTTGCACCGGATGCAGAGTTTTATACACTTCCAAGGGGTGGTAGCTATTCTACTTCAAAAGCTACAGGTAATTTAATAGAAAAATCATTGCCCTACATGATTAAAGAAGGTATACATTTAGTAAACGCTTCTTTAGGCGGAACCGATAATAAGATTCTGAATAATGAAATATTAAAAGTACAAAAGGATGGTACAGTATTTATATGTAGTGCGGGAAATTCGGGGGATAAAGGTACAAGCCCCTATGCACGAAGTGGTGTGTGGATTTCAGTAGGTGCCGTAAGTTTAACTAATCAAAATGAAGTTAAATTGGCTACATATTCAAGCATAGACGAGCATGTTGATTTTGTACAATTCGGAGGTCTATATGTAAATGATATTAAAAATAAAGATAGAGTTATGTATTGTACAGGTACAAGTTTTTCAAGTCCTTTGTTGCTGGGGATGTTAGCACTAGTTCAGCAATTTTTTTTAGAGAAAACTAATAAGACCCTGAATCAAGAACAGATATATAGATTTATAATAGATAATTCTATTGATCTGGGAGAGAAAGGCAAAGATGATATGTTTGGTCATGGGCTGTTTATATTACCTAATCCTGAAGATATAATTATAAAAGATTATGTAAATGTTAGTGATAATAACATTGGAGATGATATTATGGATTTTAAAGATGTAGACAAAAATAGGTGGTCTGCGAAAAATATTGATTTAGTTAGTGATTTAGGCTTAATGAATGGATATCCCGATGGCACTTTTAAACCAGCACAACCAGTTACTAGAGAAGAAATAGCCACTGTGTTAGCTAATTTAGTTAATAATTTTAACGTAAAACAAAAATAATTATAACCAGTAAAAACAAAAAGCAACAGGACATACCTGCTACTCTTTGTTTTTTTATGATGCACTAAAGATCTGTCATTTATAGTATAACACAATTTGATATTTTTCACAA
>DUQO01000009.1 GCA_012837765.1 Mollicutes bacterium
ATAAAAAAAAGAAACGTCGTTTTCGCTTTTTTAGGTTCTTAAATGTTCTTATAATATTATTTTTAATAGGTTATGGTTTTTATATTTTTACAACACCAAAGAACGTTAGAGAACTAAAAAAATTAAAATATAGTAATGAAGCTATTGAAATAATCATTGATAAAAATTTAGATGAGTACATAATAAATAAAAAAGCTTACTCTAAAACATTAGATGTAGCTTTAGTAAAAGGTGGTTATAAAGAAGAATATTTAGAAGAATATTTAAATCTACCATATAAAAATTATGATGAATATATTATTCATGTTAATGAACTAAATAATTTGAACTATACAAGGACTTCTGTCTTATCAATCATCAATAAACTTGATAAAAGTGAAATAGAAACTATTATAGAAAATGAAATAGTATTAGATAATATTACATCATATTTTGATAACAAATATTTTAAAATTGATAATTTAGGAAGATACGCTAATTATAAAAAGAAAAACGAAAAATATGATATTGACACTGTTATTTCATATGTAAATATGTATCTTGATTATCCTTTATATGGACATGATATTGAAATAGCTGATGTAGATGATTTACTTGTTATAGCAAACAAATACTATAAGTTAGGAAAAGATTATGTTCCAAAAGATTTAGTTACAATCGATGCCAAATATAGAAACTCCTATAATCATCAAGTTAGATCTATTGTAAAAGAAAATTATCAAAAAATGGCGGAAGACATGTTTAAAATTGGTTTGCATCCAACAGTAACTTCTTCATATCGTAGTTATAGTACTCAAAAAATATTATATGATGCTGAGGTAGCTGCTAATGGTGTTACTTATGCAGATAAGTATTCTGCAAGACCTGGATATTCTGAACATCAAACAGGACTTGCTATAGATGTTAAAGATGGATCTGGAAATTATGCTTTCTTTAAAAATTCAGATGAATATAAATGGATGAAAGATAATGCTCATAAATATGGTTTTATTTTGAGATACCCTGAAGGAAAAGAGCATATTACTGGATACGCATTTGAAGCATGGCATTATCGATATGTAGGTGTTGATATAGCTACATACATATATGAAAACGATTTAACATTTGACGAATATTATATGATGTTTATTGCAAACAAAAAGGACTAATTAGTCCTTTTTATTTTACTATGTCATATAATAATGGGTCTTTTTCTTTCTCATCTTCCTCTATTATAAAAATATCATCAAGTGGGGATGTATCAACATCCTCATTTTTTATATAAATAGTTGCTAATGAATCACCTGGATAAACATAATCACCTATTTTTTTATTTAAAACAATTCCTACACCATAATCGATAATGTCTTCTTTGGTTTTTCTTCCAGCACCTAACTTCATTACATAATTTCCTAATTCAAGAGGTTTAATCCCATTTAAATAACCTTCCCTGTTCGCATTATAACTTAAAGTCTTACTAGCTATGGCAATATTATTTATATTCCCTTGTTGATAAGCAACCATTTGTTCAAACTTTTGGTATGCAAGACCACTATTTAAGTTTTCCATAACTTCTTGTTTAGCTACTTCTATATCAACATTTTTCCCAATACTTACCATATGACTAGCTAGAATGATACATAGATTTATAAAATTACTATCACCCTTACCTTTTAAAGCCTCTATCGCTTCCACAACTTCTAATCCATTACCAACACTATTTCCAAGTGGAGAATTCATATTGGTAATCAATGCTATTGTTTCCTTTCCAAAATGTTTTCCTATTTTAACCATTATTTTAGCAAGCTCGATAGCATCTTCCTTATTATTTAATAAAGCTCCCTCACCAACTTTAACATCAAGTACTATTTTATCAGCATTTGTCGCAAGCTTTTTACTCATAATACTAGATGCTATTAAAGGAAGAGATGATACTGTTCCTGTGACATCACGAAGGGCATATAACTTTTTGTCAGCTGGAACCATATTTACATCTGAGGTTGTAATAGCAACATTAATTTCATTTAGTTGTTTTATAAATTGTTCGCGACTTAAATTAACATTAATGTTCTCAATTGATTCTAGTTTATCGATTGTCCCACCAGTGTGTCCTAAACCCCTACCACTCATTTTTGAGACAACCAAACCACATGCAGCCACTAAAGGAGCCACAACTAAAGTAGTTTTGTCTCCTACCCCGCCTGTAGAATGTTTATCAACTTTTATACCACTTACACTACTTAAATCAAATGTGTCACCACTACTTAGCATTATCTCTGTTAAATTTATTACTTCATCTTCACTCATGCCATTTAAACATATAGCCATAAGTAAAGCACTAATTTGATAATCTTTTGTTTCCTCCTGCATATAAGAATTAATTGCATATGTTAACTCTTCTTTGGAAAGCTCTTGATGATTTCTTTTCTTATTTATTATATCTACTATATTCATATTATCACCAACCATATTATACACTAAAAAAAATAACAAAGCCACATCTTTGTTATTTTAATATTTTATCAATCAATTCCACTATTCTCTTAGGGTCAGTTTCCATAACCTTACGATATAGTTCTTTATTGAGTGCTAATTCCTCATATAATTCAACAGCTTCTTTTGGAAGTTTAACAGAGTATAATACCTCGTCATCCTTCACTACATCTACTTTGGTATCATTCCCCATTAAATAATCAGCTGAAACGCCTAATACATTTAACAAGTCCTGAAATGTATCTAAATTAGGGGTTCTAGTACCTCTTTCATAACAACAAATTGATACTTTGGTAACATTTACTAGTTTCCCTAATTGTTCTTGATTTAAGCCTTTTGCTTTTCTCAGTTCTTTTAGTCTTTTCCCAATTAGCATAATACTACCTCCTAACATGTATAATTATATTCACAAAAAATGCAAAATATGTCTAAATTAACTAAATAGAAACGAATGTGTTGATAAAAATTAGTTTTTCTAATATAATTTAACTGCAGGTGGTAAAAATTGGAAAAATTAAAGGAAATTAGAACAAAAAAAGGTTATACTTATAAACAAATGGCAAACTTTTTGAACATCAGTAAAGCCTTTTATTGGCAAATAGAAAATGGCAATAGAACATTAACGTATAAAATGGCAGTAAAAATTGCATCGATATTTAACAAAAAACCAGATTCATTGTTTTATGAAGAATTTAAAAATAAGGACTAGTCCTTATTTTTTATGGGGTGTCTTATAACAGTTTTTAGGTTTTCCTTTTTCGTTGTTAAAGGATTGTTAAGATAAATTTCATGATGCTTACGGATATCATTAATGTCAGTTTCATATCCTTTCTCTTTAATAAATTCTTCTAGTTTTTTAACTGAAGGACCTTCGTTGTCATAGGAACCTATATGCATAAGTTGTGCACACAATCCTTCTTTGAATTTTTCATATCTAACCTTACTATAATCTAAGTTAGGTTTTTTCGCTTTTAATTTATCTAATGCCCAATCATATACTTCTTTTGTAACAAATTCAGGTTGCCTTATCATAGAAGTCCATTTAAATTTATTCTTATCAGTTACTTTATAATTCTTAAAAATATCTTCATCAGACCACCAAAGACCTTCTAATGGAAATATTGTATATTCATAATATCCTTCTGGTTGTTCATTCTTTTTGACACTCATTTTGATGATATAAGATAATCCATATAATATTTCCATAGCATTTTTATAATCCTTACTTGTATTTGGATCACCCTCTCCATCAACCATAATATAAATCATTTCTGGAACATCTATAATCATTGGTTCTGTTTTTGGAAAATATAATTCTTTAAAATCCTTCTTATAATCAACTTTCCTCATTCTATACCTCCCATAGTATTACATTATATTAAAATAACATTATATCTATATTAATGTATAAAATACAACACATACCCTCTATAATAGTAAGACTAATGAACTATATCATATCAAAATTGAAAAGTCAACAAAAGTTAATTTTACACACATAAATAAAAGCAGATTACTCATCTGCTTTCTTATTGCTTAAAAAGGTTATTTTTTCAGCTACCATTTCTGTTAAGTATATTGGTTTTTCATTTTCTTTTTCAATTGCTCTTGTTTGAACACGGCCTTTGACACCTAGCAAATCACCTTTTTTACAATATTCAGTAGTGTTTTGAGCTACACCAGCCCAAAGAACACACTTTATAAAATCTGTTTCATATTCTCCATTTGCATTTTTATAACTTCTTGGCACAGCCAATGTAATAGTAGTTACTTTTTTACCATTTTCTGTTTCATGCAATTCAGGATTGTAGACTAATCTGCCAACTATAACAAATTGATTTAACATCTTTCTTCCTCCTTTCGTGATAATCTTACTCATAAAACAAAAGTTAGACAAACAACAAAAAAGGAATCATTTTCACAATAATTCCCTTGTTTTATTAAATGTGTATTGAAAGTTACTATTTTTGATATCGTCTATTCACAAAATCTCTTATCTTTTAACAAATTATTTAATTCAACAGCATATTCCATAGGAAGTTCATCACGAAAGGCTTCAATAAACCCCATTATTATTAGCTCCGTAGCTTTTTCAGCATCTATTCCTCTACTCATAAGATAGAAAAGTTTTTCTTCACTTATTTTTGATACTGTCGCTTCATGTTCTAAAGTAGAAGTATCATTTAAAACTATATTCTTAGGAATTGTATCACTTTTAGACAATTCATCTAATACAAAAGTATCACACTTTATTGTACTAATACTGTTTGCTGCATTTTCACTTATTTTAACAGTTCCCCTATAAGTAGCATTGCCACCATTCCTTGAAATGGACTTTGATACAATATTACTTTTCGTATGTGGGGCTAAATGAATCATTTTAGCTCCTGTATCTTGAATTTGATTTTCATCTCCTACTGCAATAGTAATACAAGTACCTCGAGCATGAGGACCTCTTAATATGCAAGCAGGATATTTCATAGTTACTTTAGATCCTATGTTTCCGTCAATCCATTCCATTATGCCATTTTCATCTACAACAGCTCTTTTAGTTACTAAATTATATATATTTGGTGCCCAATTTTGAATAGTCACATATCGACATTTAGCATTTTTACCAACATAAATTTCAACAACAGCAGCATGAAGTGAATTATCAGTATAAGTAGGTGCTGTACAACCCTCAATATATTCCAATTCAGCTCCTTCATCTACAATAATTATTGTTCTTTCAAATTGACCCATCTGTTTATTGTTAATCCAAAAATAACTTTGTAATGGTCTATCTAATTTAACACCTGGCGGGATATATATGAATGATCCCCCACTCCATACAGCTCCATTTAAGGCTGTAAATTTATTTTCATCGTAATTAACAATTTTGTTGAAATGTTTTTGAAATAAATCTGGGTACTTTTTTAATGCTGTATCAGTATCAGTAAAAATAACATTCTTATCTTTTAAATAACTTAACATATTGTGATATATTGTTTCACTTTCATATTGAACTCCTATACCACCTAAATATTTATCTTCAGCATCCTTAAGTCCTATTGTCTCAAATGTTTGTCTAACACCTTCTTCTACTTCATTCCAATTACTATGAACTTTATCATCTATTCTTCTATAATATGTTATTTCATCAAAATCTATATCTATTTCAGGACCAAAAGATGGAAGTGGCAAACTTTTAAAGCTATTGTATGATTTAAGCCTGTAATCTTTCATCCACTGTGGTTCACCTTTTATATTAGATATTTCATTAACTATATCAAATGTTAATCCTTTTGGCATTTCCTTAATTTGTTTCATATTCTTTCACCATTTCCATTATACTATAAATTTAATAATATTTTTGCATATTAAACACATTCTTTTTATCTTTATTGAATAATTATATTTAAACATTTAAAAAGCCAAGATTATTCTTGGCTTTTAAATATTTTTATTTTTATTTCTTCTTCACTTAGACCAAAACTTTTTAGAGTGTTTATATCATCTTTTATTGTTAAAACTAATTCATTTATTTTGTTGTTTATTACTTCTTTTGTTTTATTACTTACAAAAGTTCCTTTTCCAACAATTGAGACAATAACACCTTTTCTTTCAAGTTCAGTATATGCTCTTTGAATAGTATTAGGATTTATTCCTAATTCAAAAGCTACTTGCCTAACTGAGGGTAACTGCTCTTTTTCCTTTAAAAGGCCTATTGTAATAAATCTTTCAACTTGATTGATTATTTGCTCATATATAGGTGTTCTACTTTGAAAATCAATGTTAAACATATTGTTAACGTATCCCTTTAATATTCTCTTTTAAAGGATTTTGATCAACCTTTTCCTTCATGTTTTTAAAAAAATCTACATATTTATCATCTTTTGGTAAGAAAACATGATAAGTTTGTGCTTTAAAATATATTGTAAAACGAGCAATATCCTCTTCTTTATTATATTTAGAAAAATCAATATCCTTCTTAACATTGTCATTGATATAACGATAAATGAGTTCGTTACTCTTCTCTAATGCTGAAAAGTTATAATAAATTTCCCTGTTATCTTCAGTTTCATTTTCAGTATCTAGCCAAATGTGCAACCTATTAATATTGATATTATTATTAGCAATATCTTTTATGTATTGATTATTTTGTATCTTCATTACATAATCAATTATTTTAGGATTGATATAACTATTTACAACATATATTACTACACCATTTTTATATACATACAATTTGTTTGATGCAATATCTTCCATTTCATAATTATCAACATATGTTGCTTTAATAATATCAATTACACTTTTTTCTTTATATCCTTCTTTTATCAATTTTAGAATTTCATCTTGACTTTCTTTATCAAAATAACTATTTCCTGCCCTTATACCATAGACACTATCATAAGGAAGATATTTTAATTTATCAGTATATTTTTTATCTTTATTTAATAAGTTAAGTAGCTTGTCATATTCAGAATTTATAAGTCTTACATTAAAATAATATGTAGCTCCATTTTTTAACGATATGCGAGTTGCAATAAGAGTACTTTGTTCGTCTGATTTAATTCTTTTGTTAACATTGTCAAATATTAAATCAATGATTTCCTTATCTTTAATTTTATACCCTAAAGCATTAAAATTAGGTTCCGTACTTCCTAATGAATTATTTGGTTGAATTCCAATCGCTGCAACATCTTCTCTTTCAATTGTTTTTGACGCTTCATTATTAGCAAGAGCTGTACCTCCTGCAAAAGTAAGAATTGATACCAAAACTAATAAAAGAAAATAAATTGCTGATTTCATAAAATTGCCACTATTTCGTCTTGTAATTAAATCATATACAGAATAAATAGTTAATGTAATAGCTAAAAAGATTAGCAATATTGTTGATACTGCACCAGATTGTGCTGAATCAAGCGCTATTGTAATTCCACCTAAACATAACGGAAATAAAGTTATACATTTTACTATTTGGTGAACATGTTCGTTTTTAAAGGTTGATTCAGCCACTTCCATTTTACGATTAACGAAAGCATATAAGCCAAGTACAAAATATATTATAGATAGTATAATCATTTTTAAAATTGATTTAGTATTGTATACACTTTGAAGTTCATGCTTATAAAGCACCTCTTTATTATACATACTAAATATTGCTCTTGGAATCGTATTAATATATTTATAAGGTAGTGTTTGACCATTATCCATTTTAAATGATTTTTCTACTATGAATTGGTTATTAATTTCATATTCAGGACATTCTATATCATATTTATCACAAGAAGGATAATAGTAATTATAATCGATACTACTATCATTTACCCTACTACTATAAAAATCACTTAGATACCCTGGAATAAATAATACAATTAGTGTTAAAGCAACATGAGCTAACTTACTACCTGTTAGAGAAACAGTAAGTGATGATGCAAGAAACACAAATATATATGTTATAAAAAATGTTATAAAATAATGAAAATACATCGCTTTTGGAATAATCAAATTATCAAAGAATAATCCAGAGATCATCAATAGTATAGTTGTTATTAATAATGTAACAAAAAATACTAGAATTCCTCCAATTATATTAGTTATAAATATAGTTGAACGTTTCATAGGAAGAGCATTTATAAAATCAACACTTTCTCTTTTAAAAACAAAACTAAATAAAGTAGTAGCCATTACAAATGGTATAAAATACATTCCTATCAAAGTAGGGATTGATAAATCAGAAAGCGTTGGAAAATAATTAACATTTGCATAATTGCTATTGACCATTAACATAACTAAGTAAGTAAAGATAGGAATAATCAATACAAATAGAAATATTACGCCTCGTGATTTTTTTAAATTTTCTTTTAAATAATTAAAATTAACGAAGGATACTTTCGAATTCATATCCTAGCACCTCCATTTCATAAATAAATACTTCTTCAAGTGTTAAAGGAATAAAATCTAATATTTTTGGATTCTTTTTTTCTAAATACTTCTTAGTTTTTTCTCTATCACCTTTAATGATAATTTCAGCTACAGAACCCTTCTTTTTAAAACTCATGATTTCTAATTCATCAAAATCAGACTCATCAAAATTATTTTCAAATGATACTTGTACCTTAAACATTTTAGTTTTTAAGCTGTCAACATCACTTTGAAAAAGAATGCCACCTTTATAAAGTAATCCTAAGTGGTCACAAGTATCTTCTAATTCCCTTAGGTTATGTGATGTTAAAATTACAGTTGTTTGATTTTTAGCGACACTTTCACAAATTATCTTTTTAACTAAATTCCTAATAACAGGGTCAAGTCCATCGAATGTTTCATCAAAAAACAAATATTTAGCATTAGTTGATATAGCTAAAATCAATGCACCTTGCCTTTTCATACCCTTTGAAAAAGTACTTACCTTTCGCTTGGTATTTAATTTAAATAAACTACATAGCTCCTCAAAATATTTCATATCAAAATTTTTGTAAATACTTTTATAGAATATTGCCATATCATATAGCGTATATCCCGGATAAAAGAACAAATCGTCTGGTACAAAAGCCATCTTTTCCTTAATTGTTGGATTATCAAACGACTCTTCTCCATCGACCAAAATAGTACCTTCATCTTGTTTATAAATACCCATTATGAGTCTTAATAAAGTTGACTTACCAGCACCATTAGCTCCTACTAAGCCATAGATACTTCCCTTTTCAATTTTGCAATTTAAACGCTCAAGTAC
>DUQO01000010.1 GCA_012837765.1 Mollicutes bacterium
AGTCTGTCACACTGGAGATCGCGGGTTCAAGTCCCGTTGGGACCGCCATTTGGCTCGGTAGCTCAGTTGGTAGAGCAAAGGACTGAAAATCCTTGTGTCGACGGTTCGATTCCGCCCCGAGCCACCATCTTGATATTAAATAATGCTACCTAAATAGGTGGCATTTTTTTATCTTTTAATGTAAGTTAATATACCTTTGATGTTAGTTTAAGAACAACAACAAATTTTATGGTTTGTTTGTTCCTAATCTTCTCAAAGGTATTTTTATTTAAAAGTTTAATGTTTTATTTATAAGTCAATGTCCGCTACTCGAAATAAATAGCACTTTTTAACATTATGTAATGGCCGCTACTCGAGATTTCACCCTTTTTAATGATTTTAATAAAATGTGCAATGTCCGCTACTCGAGATTTAGTTTTTTTTACAACACGATAATACTCCAAACTGTATCTAGAAGTACTCTTGATTGCTTATAAAGGAATGAACCTCTATAAAGGGATTCGTTGTCTATTTCCTCATCTAAATTAACATCAGCAATGTTTCTATTTGATAAATGTATACATAGGATTAAATTTTCTCTTGATTTAGCAATAACAAATTTAAATATATCTTTAAAACAAACGTCCTCATTATTGGAAAGGTCTCTTAACTTTTTAATTAATATGGGGACGTTTTTTTCATAGTCATATCTCATTAATTTTAAATGTTTTAACTTAATTAAATCTGCATTAGCAATTGCCAAGTCCTCATTTAATTTTGATTTAAGATTATCTTTTAACCCAGCATCAATAGAAGAAACTTTAACTGTTTTTAATTCGTCTTTTAAATTATTTATTATATTAGTTGTATTTTCAATTTGTAGTAATAAATTAGAGTCTTTAATCTTATTATTAAGTTCCTGATTAAAAGTATCTTTTAAGTATCTTAAGTCTTTAATTAATGCTTTAGTCGCTTCCTCAATTGCTTTGTCAACTTGTTTATAATATATGTTCTTTGCTTCGAGTATTCTATTTCCATTAGAATCTAGCATTTCTAAAAGCTTGACTTCATATTTTGTGTTTCTATGATTAATCTTTGTTCTATAAAACCTTTTAGCAATATCTGAATAAATGTAATTATGATATTTGTGATTTTTTGAGACATTATGATTTTTGTTATACTTTCTATCTCTTTCTTTTCTAATTTCTTGAACCTTTAAAAAGTCCTCTTTTTTAATTATCGGCTCATGGTTATTACTTACATAATATTTGGGTTTTGTTAGGTTCTTTTTAGACCTTCTTGATCCAACATCTATAACTGTAGTTTTTTGAAGTAACATATCGCCAGCATACTTTTCATTTGTTAATATATCTTTTAGAGAATTGAGTGGAAAGGTATCTTTTCCAGTAGCTGACTTATATCCTTTAATTTTAAGTTCAGTAATGATTTCTTTCATTGTCTTACCTTCCACATACAATTTAAAAATTAATCTTACTGCATCAGCTTCAGGTTCATTTATTATATAATTACCACATTCATCAAATATATATCCATATAATCTAGAAGTTGTATTTCCACCTTGTTTCATTTTCTTTTGATATGTCCATAGAACATTAGAACTATTAATTCTTGATTCCTCTTCAGCAACACTTGTGTAAATTGATAAGAAGAAGTCAAAGGCTGTATCGTTTGTTGATATATTTTCCTTTTCAAATATAACCTCTACTCCAAGCATTCTTAGTTCTTGTATTATTTTTAGTCCATCTACTGTATCTCTAGTAAACCTAGATACAGACTTTGTAAGTATAATATCGATTTTTCCTAACCTTGCAAGTTCAATCATTTTATTAAATTCAGTTCTATAAATTACATTAGTACCACTTTTCCCATAGTCAGCAAATATACCTGCAAACTCCCAGTATGGATTTTTATTTATTTGATTATAATAAGTGGAAATTTGCAATTCAAAAGATGATTTTTGTAATTCTTTTAAAGTGGAAACTCTGGCATAAACACACACTTTCTTTTTTATTATTGTTCCATTATTAATAACTTTAGAAGTAGTAGGAATATTAATAACTGTTCTTTTATTTTTCATCTATTATCACTACCTTGTATTTAACATTCTTGTTTAATTCTTTGTCAAAATGAGTTTTATCTATTAAAACACTAGCGTTATCTAATATTGTAAAATCATTTAATATTTCGCTAATTTTATAA
>DUQO01000011.1 GCA_012837765.1 Mollicutes bacterium
AAAAAGACAATAATGCCACCTTAGGATCTATTTCACATAATTTTTTTGTTGTATCAGCAGTTTGAATAGCTATATTAGCTAATTCATCTGCACTAGGGCGAGTTACCAAACCACAATCAGCAAATATCAATAGTCCATTGTTTCCATAATTACAGTCTGGAACCATCATTATAAAGAAACTAGAAACAATTGACGAAGATGGAGCCGCTTTAATTATTTGAAGAGCAGGCCTTAATAATTCAGCTGTTGTATGAACAGCACCACTCACTAAGCCATCAGCTTCATCCATCTTAACAATCATCAATCCAAAATAAATAGGATCCATAATTAATTGCTCTGCTTTTTCAACGGTCATTCCCTTATGCTTTCTAAGCTCATATAACTTTGTTGCATATCTTTCTCTTTTGTCAGATGTTGATGGGTCTATTATAGTTGCCTTATCGACATTTACATTAAATTGCAATGCCTTCTCTTTAATCTTTTTTTCATTACCAATTAATATAATATTAGCTAAATCATCCGATAAAATGTTTGATACTGCTTTTATTGTTCTTTCCTCTTCACCTTCTGGTAAAACAATTGTTTTTTTGTTAGATTTTGCCTTTTTTATTAAATTATCTTTTAAATTCATAAAAACACCCTCATCCATAATAATAATATACTATATTTTTATAAAAAAAGCATTATGATGAAGTGTCACTTTTGTAAATGTGTAAAGTAAAAAAATGCTATTTATTAAGCATTTCTTTCACCTTTTCAATAACTTCATTTTCAGTATCAGCGATAGCTGGAATACCATTTACAATTACAAATGGCTTTGTTGCACCGATGCCACAAAAACCTTGACATCCTACAACAATTTTAGCTTCCACATCAATTTCTTTTAATCGTTTAATCAATGATTCGCTGTTGACAGCATCACATATATCACATACTTTAAATTCGTTCATATAATCTCCTCTTTCAAAAAATTAAATACAATAATAATACTAACAGACCAACAATAATACGGTAATATCCAAACAACTTAAAATCGTGTTTCTTTACATAATCTAACAAAAACTTTATAGCCCACAGTGACATAAAGAAAGCTGCTAAAGAGCCGGCTACTAAAACAGCTATTTCAAGGCTGGTAAAAGATAAACCGATTTTGAGCATTTTATATGCACTTGCTGCAAACATAATTGGAATTGCTAAGAAAAACGAAAACTCTGATGCTACATATCTTGATGTACCAAGAAATACAGCCCCAACAATAGTAGCACCTGACCTTGATGTACCTGGAATTAAAGCTAGAGTTTGAAATAGTCCTATTCCTAAAGCTAATTTGAATGATATTTTTGATAAATCTTCTATCTTAGGAGTTTTTTTTCTACTCTCTAAAACAATAAAAATAATCCCATATAATATCAACATAAGTGCTACAGTTAACGAATTATATAATAAGGTATCTATTTTTTCTTCAAATAAGAAACCAATTATACCAGCAGGAATTGTCGCAACAGCTATTTTAAGCCATAGATTTATTGTACTGTAACGTTCTTCTTTATCTTTTTTAAAAGGATTCAGTTTATTAAAAAATAAAACTACAACAGCCATGATGGAACCAAACTGAATTACAACAAAAAAGGTGTTTATGAACTCTTCTGTCAGATTAAATTTAAGTAAATCTTCAAACAAAATTAAATGTCCTGTGCTACTTATAGGAAGCCACTCAGTTATACCTTGAATTATCCCAAGGAAAAAACCTTTAATTATTTCTATAAAATCCATTTTTACCTCCTATTTAATGTTAGTCACACATTAAATCTAAAATGACAAATATCTCCATCTTGCATAACATATTCTTTTCCTTCAAGTCTCATTTTTCCTTTTTCTCTAACTTCCTTTTCGCCACCGCACGCAATTAAATCATCATATCCAATAACTTCTGCTCTAATAAATCCTCTTTCAAAGTCAGTATGGATAATTCCAGCACATGCTGGTGCTTTCATTCCTTTTTTAAATGTCCATGCTCTTACTTCTTTAACTCCGCAAGTAAAAAAGGTAGCCAAACCTAAAAGGTCATATGTTGCTCTTATCAAACGATCAAGTCCACTTTCAGGAATACCTAATTCACTTAAAAATAATGCCTTATCATCATCATTTAACTCGCTTAACTCAGATTCGATTTTAGCACACATCTCTATAACTTCTGTACCTTCTTTTTTTGCTATATCACGAACTATATCGACATATGGATTAGGTTTACCTATATCACTTTCCTTTATATTAGCAAGATAAACAAGTGGTTTCATTGTTAAAAGATGAAATGATTTTATAATCGCCAATTCATCTTTGGTATATTCTAATTTTCGGGCGGGAATATCTTCTAATAGAGCATCCCTTATTTTTGTTAATACAGAAAGTTCAAAAAGAGCTGCTTTATCTTTCGTTGTTTGTGCTTTTTTTTCAATTCGGCTAATTCTGCTTTCAACAACTTCTAAATCAGCTAAAATCAATTCCAAATTTATAATATCTATATCCCTTTTAGGATCAACAGAATTTTCAACGTGTATTATTTCACTATCTTCAAAGCATCTTACTACTTCACATATTGCATCCACTTCCCTAATATGTGCTAAAAATTTGTTACCAAGACCTTCCCCTAAAGATGCACCTTTTACTAATCCTGCAATATCTCTAAACTCAAAAGAAGTAGGTATTACCTCTTCTGGAACATACATACTTTCTAAAATAGCAAGTCTATTATCAGGAACTGTTACAATCCCAACATTAGGATCAATAGTTGCAAAGGGATAATTCGCTGCTAAAATATTTTTTTTGGTTATTGCATTAAATAATGTTGATTTTCCAACATTGGGTAGGCCTATAATACCTGCTGTTAATGACATATTAAATCCTCCTAAACTGTTGGATAAACACCAAATCCTATTGGTAATCCAATGATATACCAAGCAATTAAGATAAATATCCATAATAATAATATTGCCACTGAATATGGCCAAAGTAATTTGTAACAATCTCTTAACGAAACTGGTCTTTCATTTTTATTATACATCTCTAAATAACCTGCAAATATAATAAAGTAAGCAAAGAGTGGAGTTATTACATTTGTTGCACTTTCACTTACCCTAAATACTGCTTGTGCAAATTCTGCAGTCATATTAGCATTCATAAATAAAGGTACGATAATCGGACTAGCTATAGTCCATTTTGTAACGGATGATGTGAAAAAGATATTTGATATTCCAATTAATATTACTACTAATAAAATTAGTGGTATCGAAGTAAAATTCAACGT
Organism: Mollicutes bacterium; assembly: GCA_012837765.1. GTDB lineage: Bacteria > Bacillota_I > Bacilli_A > RF39 > UBA660 > UBA5348. The sequence continues at coordinate 3,305 of DUQO01000011.1, forward strand.
CTTTATTAAATCAATAAACCAAGCTGCTATAATTGTTCCTAAATTACTTCGTTTAAATATTGCTATAAATTGAGATGCCATAAAAATAAGAACTAATACACTTCCTATGTTATTTAAAGAACTATAAATCATATTAGTAAGTTGTGTTTTTTCCCTTATTGTTTTAGCACCTATTCCATATAAAACACCTGATATAAATATACTAAATGAAATCAAGTATACAATTGATGAATAAAAATAAGAATCTGATCCAAAAAGCATTTCCGTATATGTTTGACCATTACTATCTAATAATAACCCTGAACCTGGCATGCCTGGTATAAGCATATAAATGTATAATAGAATCAATATAAAAGTACCTAGTATTGCTAAGACAAGTCCTCTTTTTTCCTTACGACCAATGATGAATTCCTCAACAATTTCTTCATCTCTTTTATATTTTGGAAGTCTTGGGATAACAATTTTTTCTGTTACATATGTAATTAAGAAAGTTAATGCTATTACCCCAACAATACAAAAGAAAAAGTTGTTATATTGGCCTATTTCGTATGTTTCATCTGTCAATTTGGCTGCCATCTCAGTATATGGAGTTAATCCATAACTTAAATTAGAAAACAAGAAATTAATTCCTTGACCAACTGATGCTCCAACAAATGTAGCAAGCATACCACCAAGCGGATTTCGATTATTAACAAGATATAAAATAGCTGCCATAGGAATTAATAAAACGTAACCCAAATCATTAGCAAAGTTACTCAATATCGCAAATAAAACAACTATAAATGTTAACCAAAACTTACTTAAACGACGTCCAAAAAGTGTAAAAAGAGTAGTTAAATATTCTGTTTTATGAGCTACCCCTATACTTAATAACGCTATTAAAAATGAACCTAGTGGTGCAAAAGTAACGAAATTAACAATTGTATTACCAATTATATTACGAATTTCTTCGCCACTGAACAAATTAGAGATAGACACGATACTTTTTTCTATCTCACCTGTTATACTGTTGACTCTTGTAAATGTAGCTTGCCATCCCAAAAGATTACCAATTAAACTTATAATCATAACTAGAAAAGATAATCCTAAGAAAGATGTTATCATGTTGTTGAATAATTTCTTTTTAGTTGAAGTTTCCATACTACTCCTCCACAACTCTTTTAATTTTTTTATCAAAATCAATCTTACTGAGCATAATACTTCTACCACAATTAAGGCATTTTATCTTGATGTCAACTCCTGTTCTTGTAACTTGAAACAAATTGCTTTTACAAGGATGTGGTTTTTTCATAATTACTTTTGAGTTGAGTTTGTATTGTTTATTCACAAGCATATCCCCTAACAATATTTTATTCCTCGATATTTATTTTTAATATTTTCAATAAATTTTCTAATTCTTCATCGTTAGCAAAGGAAATTTGCACTTTATGATTATTTACGGTTACTTTCATCCCTAACTTTTCTTTTAATGATTGTTCAATATAAGCATATTTATTATTTTTAACTTTAGGTGTTGTAGTTTTTGGTTTGCTTTCATTAGTATAAACCAAAGACTCTAATGCTCTAACACTTAAATCTTCTTTTACAATACGTTTTGAAAGTTCTACTATTTTATCTACATCTGAAAGTTTACTAAGAACTCTAGCATGTCCCATTGATATTTTTCCATGTAAAACCAAATCTTGAACTTCATCTGGAAGTCTTAATAATCCAAGCATATTGGTAACATGACTTCTACTTTTGCCTAATTTTTTACTTAACACCTCTTGCGTTATACCTAATGCATCTATCATTGCCTTATACGCATTTGCTTCTTCAATAGCATTTAAGTTTTCTCTTTGAAGATTTTCAAGCAAAGCTATTTGCATCATTTCTTCATCAGTAAAGTCTCTAACAATAGCTGGAATAGTATTTAGACCAGCTAATAACGAAGCTTTTACACGTCGCTCACCAGCTATAATTTCATAACCTTTAATACTTTTCTTGACAATAATAGGTTGAAAAACACCATTGTTTTTTATTGATTCAGAAAGTTCCTTTAAGGCTTCTTCATCAAAAACCTTACGTGGTTGATATGGATTACTCCTAAGTTCATTTAAATTAACTTGAACAATTTCATCTTTAGACGCATTTTCAACAATACTTGTCTCTAATTGATTAAAATCAAGATTTTCAGAATTGAATAATTGTTCTAATCCTCTTCCTAAAGCTTTTCGTTTACTTTCCATTGCGCATAATCACTTCCTTTGCTAAATTTAAATAAGCATGATGGCCTTTACTTGATGCATCGTATTCGGCTATTGGTTTCCCATGTGATGGGGCTTCTGACAACCTTATTAATCTTGGAATAATAGTATCATACACTCTTTCCATAAAGAAGCTTCTAATATCTTCTACTACTTCTAAACCTAAATTAGTTCTTGAATCAAACATTGTAAGTAATACACCTTCAATTTCTAATTCAGGATTCAAATTCTTTTGAGCAAGCATTATAGTACTAAGAAGTTGCGTAATCCCCTCTAAAGCAAAAAACTCGCATTGAACAGGAATTATAACTGAATCTGAGGCTGTTAAAGCATTGGTTGTAAGTATTCCTAATGATGGCGGACAATCTATAATTATATAATCAAAACAATGTTTAATCTCGTCTAAACATTTTTTTAACTGACCTGTTTTAGAAAAACCCTTTTGCACTTTACTTTTTTCTATCAATTCAATATCGACACCTGCTAAATTGATAGTTGCAGGAATAAGATATAAATTTTTAAAGTCAGTTTTAAAAACAACTTCCCTTATATCAACTTTACCTGTAAGAGCATCATATACACTTTTGTTTATATCCCCTTTGTCAAACCCCACTCCTGTTGAAGCATTACCTTGAGGATCTAAATCTACAAGTAAAATTCTTTTATCTAAAAGACCTAATGAAGAAGATAAATTGATGCTTGTCGTTGTTTTACCAACGCCACCTTTTTGATTAACAACCGATATAACTTTCCCCATTATTATCACATACTTTCACTAATTTAATTTGTTATATTCATTTTACCAAAAAAACGTTTCTTTTTAAATGGTTTTAGTAAATTTTCATAAATAAGCAAACTTTTAAAAAGAGTTTGTATATATAATCAAACTCTTTTACCCCCTCATTTGATCGGCTTTCTCTTTAATCTTTCTAAGACGATGATTTAAGCAAGATTTAGTTATCTTTTTTCCTAATTCGTGACTCATAATTTCACTAAGTTCGGATAAAGAAGATTCTGGATATTTAAGCCTATATTGAGCTACCACAGCAAGTTTTTCATCGATGGCATCTAAACCTATCATATTAGATATAAGATTGATATCTTCAATTTGCCTAAGACCAGTATTTATAACCTTTTCAACATTAGCTTGTTCACAGTTATTAAGGCGGTTGATATTATTTTTTTGTTCCCTATATACTCTTATATCTTCATAATATAAAACAGCATTATATGCTTTTATCAATCGTAAGAAGTCACTTATTTTTTCTGCCTCTTTTATATAAACCATAAAACCTGTTTTACGCTTAATAACACGACTATTAAGATCATATTTGTTTAATAAATCATTAACAAATTCTGAAAATTCCATATCGTCAATTAAAAATTCAAGGTGATACCTTGATGTTTTCGGATTGTTGATACTTCCACTTGCTAGAAATAAACCTCTCAAATAAGCCTTTTCAAGTTCTTCGTCATCAATAATATATTCTTTTGGAATATTTATAAAATATCCATCATCATTTATAAGCGATAGATCTTTTAAAATATAGTCTTTTTTTTCCCTTATTTCCATTATATAAGCCATAGATTTTTTAAAGTTGAAATTTTTCCTTACAATTATTTTACTAGTTATACCATATAAATCTTTTATAATTTTAAATAAATACCTACATATTGCCGCATTTTCAGTATGAATTCTTATCAACTCATTATCAATATAGGCATTTTGTCTAAAATAAGCTGATAAAATGGTTATGCTTTCCAAATTAGTATTCTCTAATCTTGTTATTTCAGTTTTTACCTCAATTGAAAACGACATATTATCTCCCCCTCAAAAGATAGGAGAAAATATTAAAAGCTGTCTTTATGGAATCATGTCTAACCATTTGATCTTGAATAACCACTAATTCTTCCTTTATCAACTCTACATTTAATTTTTTTATTTCTTCTTCATCAATAATTACAGGTTCACTTAATTCTAACCTTTTATATCTTTCCTGCACCTCAACATCAATGTGTTTTGAATTTGCCAAAACAGCATCAATTGTGTGTTCACCTAAATATTTGTTTAAAGTCTTAACATGGTCACTTACCTTAAAACCATCTGTTTCACCATGTTCTGTCATAGCATTGCAAACATACAATATCCTTGCATTACTTTTGTTTATAGCTTCAACCACTTCATCGCATATCAAATTAGGAATTATACTACTCACAAGACTACCTAATCCCAATACAATTAAATCGGCATCTAAAATTTGTTCTATTACTTCATTTAAAACTAACGGTTTTTCTTTGTATTCAACATAATCTATTTCTTTACCACTTTTACGAATATTTTCTTCCCCTTCTAACACTTCACCTTGTTTGGTATGGGCAACTAATGTTACCGTATCTTCGGTAAGTGGTAAAACTTTTCCTTTTAAATTTAATATTTTACTAAATGATTTTACTGCTTCTGTTAAACTTTCATTTATATCAGTAAGTGCTGTCAACAGCAAATTACCAACTGGATGGCCTGCCAACTCACTATTTCCTTTAAATCGATATTGAAATAATTTTTCAAATAGTGGTTCTGACTCAGACAAAGAAACAACAACATTTCGCAGATCCCCAACTGCTGGTATATTAAACTCTTTTCTTAATCTTCCAGTAGATGAACCATCATCAGATACAGCTACAACAGCTGTAAGATCTACCGGAAACAGTTTCAACCCCTTTAATAACACTGATAAACCATGTCCTCCTCCTAATACCACTACTTTTTCCATTTATGTCATCTCCATTTAACTTGTATTATTCTAAATCGCTTGCAGCACTCATTGCTGCTATACTACCTTCAGATACTGCTGTAGTAATTTGATATAAATTCTTCTTGATAACATCACCACAAGCGTATATACCTTTTATATTAGTTCTCATATTTTCATCTACTACAATATAACCATTATCAGTTATAAGGTTTAAATTATCAGCAAAAGTAACAGAAGGCTCAAAGCCAATAAAAATAAACATTCCTGCTACTTTAATTGTGCTTTCTGTATTATCTTCTTTATTCATTACTTGAACACTCTCAAGCATATTATTTTCAACATTTAATTTAGTAACAGCAGAATTAAAAAGAACTTTTATTTTAGGATTGTTTAAAACTCTTTCTTGCATTATTTTTTCGCCTCTAAATTGACCTGAACGATGAACAATTGTAACACTTTTTGCTATACTACTTAAATATAGACTTTCATCTAAAGCTGTGTTCCCGCCACCTACGACTAAAACATCTTTATCTTTAAAAAGAGAACCATCACATATTGCACACCAACTTATTCCTCTTCCAACTAATTTTTTTTCATTTTCTAATCCAAGTTCTTTTGGTTTTCTTCCTGTTGCAATAATAACACTTTTACAAGTATATTCTTCGGTATCTGTTTTAACTATCTTGTAATCCTTCTCATCTTTGATATCAATTACATTACCATATTTATATGGTATTCCCAAATTTTGCGTTTGCATAAACATGTTATATGCTAAATCAGATCCTGCTATATTAGAAAAACCTGGATAGTTTTCAATTGTTGGTACACGATTTATTTGACCACCGGGTGCGTTTCCATCCAACATCATCACATTTATATTAGCACGTTTTAAATAAATAGCAGATGTTATACCGGCAGCTCCACTACCGATGACAATTACATCAAAATTTAATGTCACTTACATTATCCTCCTCTTTATAAAGCCTTTCAAATTTCGAGCCTCTTCCATTGACAATATAAATTATCAAACCAATTGCAAACAAAGCAACTGATACAATTTGAGCAGCTTTATATCCTTCAAACATTAAACTGTCTGTTCTAAGCCCTTCAATAAAGAAACGACCAACAGAATACCACATAAAATATATTCCTGTAAGTTGCCCTTTTTTTAAATAACGATAAAACTTCCTAACTGAAAGAATAACAATAAAACCTAATAAACACCATAATGATTCATATAAAAAGGTTGGGTGATAATAAACCCCATTAATGTGCATTCCATCAATTATAAATTCAGGTATGAATAGATTTTCTAAAAACTGTCTACTCACTTCACTTCCAAAGGCTTCTTGATTAAAAAAGTTGCCCCATCTTCCAATAGCCTGACCAATTATAAGACCTGGTACAGCCATGTCAAAAATCCTAAATGGTTTAACCTTATATTTGGCAGTATAAAACAAAATAAAGATAATACCAAAAAGTATTGCTCCATGAATGGCTAGACCACCTTCCCAAACTCTTAATATGTCCATTAAATCATTTTTGTAGTAATTCCAATTAAATGCAACAAAATATAATCGTGCACCAATGAAAGCAAAAATTGTTGTCCAAAAAATTAGATTCGAGATAAATTCTTCAGATATTTTAAATTTTCTTGCTTCTCTTATTAAAAGAGTACCTCCAACAAATATACCAAGTAAAATAAATACAGAATACCAACTAATTTGGAATACGCCAAAATCTACTACATACCTACTCATATTATCTACCCTTTCGTGTAAGTGGTTCAATTATTATTTTTTCTAATAAAAAGTTCATTGCTGATATTAAAATAGCTGCAAAGAAAAGAATAAAGATACCATTTGTTTCTAAATGAACGCCTAATATAAAATCAGTTATTTTTATAATCATTACATTAATAAACGGATAAAATAATCCTAATGTAACTCCTGTTATCGGCAGTGTCAAGAAAAAGATTATAGGTTTAATTGTTTTATTTAAAATATAAATTATTATACTTGTTAAAAATGCCCACAATCCAAAATTACTGTTATCAATAATAAATGTATCGTTAAATAAAATAGATGTTAAAATAAGAATTAAAGTATAACCGGCTATATAAATAAGCCAATCAACAAACCTATTTAACCTAACCTTTTTGCCATCAATAACAATCATTCTAAATTTCATTATTATTGTCACCTCATATCATATATTATAGCATGAGACAATATTTTTATAAAGAACATTGTCTCATACATTTTACAATTATTTTCCACTATTATTATATTTGCTTTTTTTCTTTCAGTCTTTACTGGTATACTCTATTATACATTTATTTATTACTTTTTTGTATATATTATAAAAACTATGCTTATAGTGCATAGTTTTTATTTATAATATGGCCTTTACTTGCCGAGTTCCTCTTCAATACGAATTAATTGATTATATTTACACGTTCTATCTGTTCTAGATAAAGAACCTGTCTTTATTTGACCAAGACTAAGACCCACAGCAAAATCAGCAATAAAGGTATCTTCAGTTTCACCACTTCTATGTGAAATCACTGTCTTATAATTATTGTTTTTAGCTAATTCTATTGTATCAAGTGTTTCACTTACTGTACCTATCTGATTAACTTTTAATAGAATAGCATTACATGCTCCTTCAACTATTCCTTTTTGAAGCATTTTAGGATTCGTTACGAATAAATCATCCCCTACTAACTGTACTTTACTTCCAATGCGGTCTGTTAATTTCTTAAAGCCTTCAAAATCAGTCTCTTCTAGTGCATCTTCGATTGATATTATTGGATACTTTAGAATTAATTCTTCATAGAAGTCAATCATTTCATCTGTGTCAAATATCTTATTTTCACCTTTCAAATTGTATTTTCCATCTTCATAAAACTGAGAAGCAGCAACATCGATTGCTAAAGAAACATCTACACCCGGAGTGTATCCTGCTTTAATTATTGCTTCCATTATTAAATCAAACGCTTCAAGATTACTCTTCATATTAGGTGCAAAACCACCTTCATCACCTACAGAAGTATTATATCCTTTGTTTTTCAAAACTTTCTTTAATGTATGAAAGACTTCAGCTCCTTTTCTTAAGCTTTCTTTAAAATTATCAGCTTTTGGAACAATCATGAACTCTTGAAAGTCAAGATTGTTATCAGCATGTGCACCACCATTTAAAATATTCATCATCGGAACAGGTAACTCTTCTCCAGATCCTAAATACTTATATAATGGCATTTTATTATGATCAGCTGCCGCTTTTAGACAAGACAAGGAAACCGCCAACATTGCATTAGCACCTAAATTACTTTTATTCTCAGTAGCATCAAGAGAAATTAAAAGAGCATCTATTTCTTTTTGTTTTGTTACATCAAAACCTATCAATCTTGGCCTAATAATTTCATTGACATTTTTGACTGCTTTTAATACACCTTTACCCATATAACGATGATCATTATCACGTAATTCTAAAGCTTCATTGATACCAGTTGATGCTCCACTTGGAACACTACTACGACCAAAACTTCCATCTTCACATATAACGTCAACTTCAATTGTAGGATTTCCTCTTGAATCCAATATTTCCCTTGCTTTAATTTCTTTAATTCTACTCACTTTATCCCTCTTTCTACAAATTATTTACATATCTTTTAAACTTCTCACCACGTTCTTCGTAGTCCTTAAATTGATCCCACGAAGCACAAGCTGGACTAAGTAATATCACATCTTTATCATCTGATAAAGCATACGCTTCTTTTGTCGCTTCTTCTAGATTCTCTGTCATCTTACATGGAACATTGTGTTGCACAGCAAAATCGTAAATTCTTTTTTTTGTTTCTCCATATGAAATTATGGCCTTTACATTTTTTAAATAATCCTTTAATCCATCAAACGAATGTCCTCTATCTAATCCACCTAAAATTAATATAGTAGGACTATCAAATGAAGATAATGCAGTTATGGTAGAAGTAACATTAGTTGATTTAGAATCATTATAGATTTCCCTTCCTTTAACATTAGATACAAACTCAACACGATGTGCAACACCTTTAAATTCTTTTAAAACATCAATAATATCTTGATCTTCTACACCTAATTCTTTTACAACCATAATTGCAGCCATAATATTTTCGTAGTTGTGCATACCTCTCATTTTAATATCTTTTAATGGCATTATTTTGTGATTGTTATAACATATATGATTACCTATTATAGAACAACCTTCCTCCAATACATCTTGTGTAGAAAAATATTTTTTTGTTGATTCTATATCCTTAGTCAAATTCATAACGTCATTATCAATCATATTTAAAATGGATATATCTTTTTTAGTTTGATTATTAAAAATTCTTTTTTTAACTTTCTTATAATTTTCATATGTCCCATGAAAATCCAAGTGAGCCTCTGATAAATTAGTTAATACTGAAATATTTGTCTTGAATTTATCAACATTACATAATTGATGGTCAGATACTTCAATAATTGCTATATCGCCTTCTTTAATTTTGGGCACAAAAAAACATACTGGTAACCCAATGTTTCCCATCAAATGAATATTTTTTCTTGATTTTTTCAATATTTCATAAATAAGTGTTGTCGTTGTTGTTTTGCCATTAGTTCCTGTAACACCTATAATTGTAATGTTTGATGGAAAGTATTTGTAAGCTAGTTCCACTTCATTAATAACAGGAATCCCTAATTGACAAGCTTTCAAAACATATTTATGATCGTTTCTAATTCCAGGATTTTTGACAATTACTCCAAAGGAATCATCTACTAAATCATCAGGATCAACACCTAAAACAAGTTTTACACCTAAATTTTTTAATTCTTCTATTTGAATAGGATTTTGTTCTTTTTTAATATCATTTAATACTACTTCATATCCCTTGTTAATTAAGAGTTTAGCAGCTTCATATCCACTTCTTGCCATTCCTAATACAAATGCTTTCTTAGGATTTCTCATATTATCACTCTTTTCATATATTAGTATACTATATTTGAAATTGTTTGTTAATCTAATTTTTATAATAGTGTAAAACATTATTTTGTTTATCTTTAATTATATATTTGATATAATAATGATATAGGAGCGGTGTGCAGATGCAAATAATTGAACTTAGCAAAGAGCAATTTGACAATTTCGCTATAAATCACGTTAACCACAATTTTTATCAAACAAGTCAATATGGAACTTTGATGAGTAGACATGGTTTTCTAGATTTATATATAGGCTTATTAGATGACAATCATAATATTGTTGCAACGTCTCTTATTTTATCACAAAAGAAGTTTGGACGTTTGAAATATGGCTATGCTCCTCGTGGTTTTTTAATTGATTATAGTGATACTAATTTATTAACCACTTTTACAAAACTTCTTAGAGAATATTTATTTCGTTTAGGATTTGTATGTGTTAAAATTGATCCACCTATACTACATATTGAACGTGATAACAAAGGAAATCCTATTCCAACTGGTATAAACAATGAAGGATTAGTTATGTTTTTAAAAAAACTAAATTACGAGCATAAAGGTTTTAATTTATATTTTGAAAATTTAAAACCCAGATGGAATGCTGTTACTAAATTAGAATTCCCATCAGAAAAGGTATTTAAGGGTTTTAGCAAACAAATGAGAAATAAAATACGAAAAAGTTATAAAAGGGGAGTAACTATATACAAAGGCACGAAAGATGATTTAAAACTTTTTTATAGCTTTGTTAGTAAAAAACATACCCGAAAACTAAATTACTATTTAGATTGTTATGAAATTTTTTCTAAAAATGATATGTTTGAACTTTTTTTTGCTAAGATGAATCCATCAGTTTATGTTAGAACAAGCAAAATGTTATACGAAAAAGAATTAGAAAGAAATAATGAATTAGTGGAATTAGTTAAACAAAATACAAACACAGCATTAAAAAATAAATATATAAGTAAAAAAATGCATTCTGATAAAATGCTAACCATTTATAAAAAAGATGTTGCAACTGCTACGAATTTATTTAGGACTTATCCAAAGGGAGTAGTAATAGCAACTTCAGCTATTATAAAATATAATAAGGAAATTTTCTTTCTTATAGATGGATATGATCCTAAATTTAAATCTTTTTGTGCTAATCATTTAATGAAATGGGCAATAATCAATGAATATTCAAGAAAAGATTATTTATATGCACATCATAATGCTATTACCGGTAATTTTAATAAAGGTAATCCATATTATGGACTATATGAATTTAAAAGAGGCTTCAATAGTAAAGTTGTAGAATACATTGGTGAATTTGACATGATTGTTAACAAACAAGCATATTATGCAAAAGAACAAATTAAAATGTTTAAAAGATTTTTCAATTTAAAATAAAAAACTAAGTAATAATTACTTAGTTTTCTTTTGCTAATTTAATGAACTCATCTACTTTTTCTTCAAAATAATTTAAAATGCGATTCAGTGGTTCTTCACTAGTCATATCTATCCCCATTTTTTTAAGTAATTCAAGTGGATATTTACTGCTTCCACTAGCAAGAAAATCAATATAATCTTCACGCATTTTCTCATTACCTTGAAAAATTTCACTTGCTATATAAAATGCAGCAGCTAAACCAGTAGCATATTGATAAACATAAAATTGATAATAGAAATGAGGAATTCTCATCCATTCATATCGTATGTCATCATCGTATATTAAACTGTTACCATAATATTTTTTATTTAATTCATAATATATGTTGCTAAGAGTTTCTTCCGTAAGAATTTGATTGTTGCCTTCCATTTCATATATTATTTTTTCAAATTCAGCAAACATTGTTTGGCGATAAATAGATCCTTTAACACTTTCTAGAAAATCATTTATCAAAGACATTCTCTCTCTTTTATTAGACGAATGTTCTAACATATACATATTCAAAAGCATCTCGTTTACATTAGACGCTATTTCGGCTAAGAAAATGGAGTAATTATGATAAATATATGGTTGCTTCCTTGCTGCATAATATGAATGCATAGCATGCCCTAGTTCATGAGCCAAAGTACTTACACTATCTAGCTTTCCATTATAATTTAATAAAATAAATGGCGGGGTGTCATAACCAAAAGAGCTATATGCACCTGATCTTTTCCCAACGTTTTCGTATACATCAATCCATCTTTGATCAAATGCTTTCCTAGCATTTTCTTTGTATTCACCGCCTAGTGGCTCAAGAGCATTAAAAATCAATTCCACTGCATCTTCGTATTTATAATCAACATCATACTCTTCAACCAAATCAACATAAACATCGTATATGTGAAATTCTTCGAGAGCTAATACTTCTTTTTTCATATCCATGTATTTATGCATTTTATCCAAATTCTTATTAACAGCATTTATAACACTTTCATAAACTTTAACATCAATATTATTATAGAATAAAGACATTTGTAAAGGATTATCATACCTTTTGTTTTTAGATACAAAATAGTTTGCTTTTATATCTCCGATAAGTGTTGATGTAAAAGTGTTTTTCAAATCTTTATAACTTTTATATAATGTTTCGAAAGCTTGTTTTCTAACATTTCTATCATGAGACCTAATATAAGTGCTGTAATTACCTTTAGACAATTGAACAGTATTGCCGTTTTCATCTGTTATATTTCCAAACTTTACATCTGTATCATTTAGTTTACTAAATATCATACTAGGACTTGTTAAAACCTGTCCTGCACTAGCAATAATTCTTTCCTCATTTTCGGATAATGTATGTTCTTTAAAACGAAGAACATTTTCTAAATAATGTTGATAAAGTCTTAAAGTTTCATTCTCATCTAAGAATTTAGACATCTGTTCTACAGTTAACTTGATTAATTCAGGTTCGAAAAAAGAAGTAATTTCATCTATTTCTACCCCTAAACTAATGATTTTATTTTTTGTTCTATCATTTTCATTATCTCTTGTATCTTCATCACTTTTTCGCATCGCATAAGATGACAGTTTTTCAAAGATTCTTCCTATTTCATCTTTCTTTTGAAGAGCTTTTAACAAAGTTGTAGAATCATTTAATAATTTTCCCTTAAAATTTGGAAACTCATATGCTTTTTTCTTTAATATTTCAAATTCTTTTTCCCACTCTTCAATACTTTTATACACAATAGTCAAATCCCATTTATATTTGTCTTCTACTTCGCTTCTTTCTTTAATTTTAATTTCCATTATTATCACCTTCTTATATTATAACCATTTTTTAAGGTTTAAATATGTTTAAATTTGCCACCACTTTTTTTACATCTTTCATAATTGTGACCAACTAATTTTATATTATTTAATATTAATTTGTCGAACGCATAATTATCACCATTACGATACAATTAAAAACACTGTTCTACTTCTTCTTCTGTTAAAATTTTTGCTTGGTTTTATAGATAGTTATTCATTTTATCCTCCATAACATAGTTTTTTATACTACGTTTTATTATATCATATTATATGCGTAAATAATGATGAAGCATTCAACAACTGTTTGTTATTTTGTCGTCATGTTACCAAATGTATATTTAATCATATACTATAATGATTAAAAAACACATAAGCAGAAAGGTGGTTATATGACAACTTATACAGTAATGCCCGGTGATACTATGTGGGGAATTGCTTCAAAACATGCAATTGGATTAAATGAGTTATTGGAAGCAAACCCTCAAATCAAAAAATCTTCTTTTATTTTTCCAGGGCAAAAAATAAACATTCCTAACGGTACCAAATCAACTTATACAGTTGCACCTGGTGACACAATGTGGAATATTGCTAAAAAACAGGGGGTTGAATTAAGCAAATTAATTGCAGCTAATCCACAAATCACGAATTCTTCTCTTATTATTCCAGGACAAAAAGTTAATATTCCTGACGAAACAACTACTTCAGACGATGTAAGGTCATTAGAAACTGAAGTGATCCGTTTGGTTAACGAAGAAAGAAGAAGAGCAGGACGACCAGCACTTGTTGAAAACAGTGAACTCAGCCGTATTGGAAGAATCAAATCCAACGATTTTATAAGTAATAATTATTTTTCACATAACTCTCCTACTTATGGAACACCATTTGATATGCTTAGATCCTTTGGAATTTCATTTACTGCAGCTGCAGAAAACATCGCAAAGGGACAGGGAACAGCTACAGATGTTATGAATACCTGGATGAATTCTCAAGGTCATAGGGCAAACATATTGAACACTACATATAATCAAATTGGTGTAGGGGTTGCAAGAGATAATAATGGTGTCTTGTATTGGACGCAAATGTTTATAAGGAGTTAAAGCACAAACGTTTGAAATTCTTTTTATTTTTCAATATTTATAAAGTTGTTTGGAATAAAAAAGATCATAGTTATATGATCCTTTTTTATTTCTTACAGCAAAATTATTACAAATAGTAAAAGTTTTGTTTAATTCTCATTTGGTGCCGATGGCGTAGAGGTCTACAACTTTTTTTCGGCAATAACGATTCATATGAATCAATCTATATAAATTATAATACAAATAAAAAGAAATGGAAATACCATTTCAATTATTTGTTATTATTTT
>DUQO01000012.1 GCA_012837765.1 Mollicutes bacterium
AATAATTATTCCGAGCAATTCAACAATTGTGAATCCTTTTTTTTGAATCCCCTTCATATAGCCTCCTATTATAATTAATAGTGCAAATTAACAACAAACTATTCTACCTCAATTTTATCATTAATATGGGCAATAATCAACTTTTTTCGACATGTCAATAAAAAACACTTCATCTACATAATGAAGTGTTTATAACATAGTTTATTAATTGTATCTTCTTGTGCGATCAGACCAATCTCTATATAAACTTGATGGAAAATTTACATAAGTTCTTGGATTTACAAGATTGCTATTAAAATCCGTTCCTGCCATCCTAAGTCCTCTTGATACACCAAAATGAAGATGGACTCCAGTAGAACTACCTGTTGTTCCCATTACTCCAATCACTGTGTCTTTGCTTACTAATTGGCCCGTTTTTACAGTAATTGAACCAGCTCTCATATGATAATAAGAAGTGGTCATTTTTTCGCCATTTATATTATGATGAATAAATACATAATAACCCATTGATGAGCTGTAGCCTGTAGCTGAAACCTTACCTGTTGCAGCAGCATATATTTTAGATGAATTATCTTTATATCTGTCACTTATATCAATACCACTATGATAAACTGTTCCTTTCCCAGTGAATGGATCTATTCGTTCACCAAATTCAGAAGTTACATAACCTCTCATAGTAGGTCTCCAAAGTTTAGTATCTGGTGGCAATATTTTATTAGCACAAACATTTAAATCTTCGTGATCCTTACAACCTGCTTGAATATACATATCGATTGTTTTTCTAGCTAGTGCTATTTCTTCTTCTAACGAAAAATTATATTCATATAATTCTGTTCTCTCACGATTTAAAACCTTTAGATTATTATAAAGCTCTTGTTGTTTGTTTTTAGCTTCTTCTTGTTTACGATTTAATTCTTCTTTCTTGTTGTTGTTATCTGTAATCATTTGATTCATTTCTTTAATTAGTTGATCGTTATACTCTAATAATTGTTGTGAAACTGATAAGCGATAGACAAAATCTGTTAGGTTTTCAGCTCCTGCAATATACTCTAAATATAACGAGTCACTACTAGACATCTGAATAAATGAAACAACATTTTTTATTTCTTTCCCTTTTTCATCTATTTTAATACCTAACTCTGCTATTTCTTTATTTGTTTGTTCTATTTCAGCACCTATTCTATCTAATTCTTTATATAATTGGTTAATAGTATTATTCGCTTTATTTATTTGTTCGTTAGTATATTTAATCTTATTGCTTACTTCTTGATCTTCTTTTAATAGTTTCTCTAATTCACTTTTTAAATTACCAAGTGTTTTAGCTTCCACATTAGATGGCATAGCAATATTAAAGAATAGTACACAAACAATCAATATAATATTAAATATTTTACTTCGCTTAATCATACTCTACTCCTTTACTTATATAAACTCATTGGATTTGTTGTTTTTGCACCTGGCAAATTAGGATTACCAACATACACTGCAAAGTGTAAGTGTGTTCCAGTAACTCCTACAACATATCCTGTATTACCCATAGTAGCTATTATTTGACCAGCTTCTACGGTTTGACCTACTTTGGCAAAGTTTTTAGCATTGTGAGAATAAAGCGTATATATATTATCTTCATGTTCAATAATAATGTAATTTCCAAATTCACTATGATATTTACTTAATATTACTTTACCAGCTTTAGCAGCATATATTGGTGAACCATAACCAGTACCTGATATATCAATTGCGTTATGAAATTTTCTCCAACGATAACCATATTCACTTGTAATAACATAAGGTGTATTAGTTGGCCATACCCAGTTACCATCAGAACTTATAGTAATTGTTCCACCAGTAGGTGTTTTAATCCCTTGAACAATCTTTTTCTTAACAGGCTCTTTAATGGTAGTTGTAGAAGCCCTATCAATTTGAACGTTCGTTATAGCACCATTGGTTGTTTGACGTTTTTGAATAACACGCTCAATTCCATTAATCCCTTCTTGTATAACTTTTGTTTCACCATAAGGTAGTGATTCATCATATGTTATTTCAGTAGCAAATCTTATTTCTTGATCTGAAACAATATGTTCTTCAACTACTACATCAAAAAGAGGGTTGATAAGTCCTACCGAAACTTCTTGTCCTGGAAATAAAAGACTGTTAGGATTTTTAAATTCTGGATTAACGATTAGAAACTCGCTAGTTCCTAGTTTATGATCAAAGGCTATTTGAGAAATAGTGTCGCCTTCTTTAACTTTATATTTTTGTTGTTCCTCAGTTGTACCAAATAATAAAAATTTAGCAAGTTCATTTTCATCAGTAAATATATATTCATCAGTTGAAATATATGTTTCTTTTTCTTTAATTTGTTCAGAAGGAATATATATATCTTCAATAATCTTACCAGTTGTTTTTATTTCAGGTTGTTTTTCTTCTAAGAATAATTTATATTCATCTGCTGAAACAAAGGCTTCAACTGTTTTATGAATAGCGTTTAAGAAAAGTTCATAATCGACAACATTTACAACTTTATCTTCTTGTCCCTCTTCAGTACTTTTTATTGTAAATGTCCAGCCTTTAACTGTAAAAGGACTTTTTTCTTTTATGATTTCATATATTTGTTTTTCATCTAATACTTTTCCAGCATAACTTATATGTTTTTGGATGTTTAATGCTTTTGGTGGGTAAACTTTATCAACATTATATTTTTCTTTTATTTCTGCCTGTTTCTTATCAATGTATTCTTCTAATTTATCTTTTGATTTAACAACTCCTATTTTCTCTCCAGCTAAATATACTTGATATGCTTCTTTAGGAGCATTATAATTACTAACTCTTTCATCTTCAAAGAAAATAATGATAACTGTACTTAGTGTCAAAGTTATTAAAAATGTGAAAAGCCAAGTAATTTTTTGCACATATATCACCACTTTTATTAATCTAGATATGTATAATTATATCATAAATTAGTCATATCTTCCACTTTTATAACCGATAATTGATAGGTTGACATTCTCTTTTCAACACGAGCTTTCACTCTTAAAACATCTCCTTTTTTGATATTCGGATATATTTTATAAGTATTAGGAAACAATACTAAATCCATTTTTGAAGTTTCATCTTCACCTGTTATGAAAGCCATATCTTCGTTATTTTTTGTAATTATTGTTTTAGTTTTAGTAACTAAAACAATAACATCAACTATTTTATCAAAATAATTTTTAACATTATTTAAGTTGATGACTCCTTTTACACCCGCCTTATATTTTAACACAGGATGGTTATTTAAATAGAAACCAAAAACTGCCACTTCCCTTTTATTTAATTCTTCTTTAGACATTTCATCTACGGGAGCTATAATAGGTTTTTCCACAAGTGATGAATCTATATTTGATACTAATTCAGCATATGTTATTGCATTATCTATATTATATAAAAGTGTTTGATGGTTATGACCAAAGGCACTAAAACAATCTGCATCAATTAAAGATTCTATTACTTTTTTTGTAACAACTTTTCCATAAGTGCGTCCTACAAAATCAAAAAAGTCTTTAAATAAACCATTACTTCTTTCTTTAACAATTTCCCTACTTGTAATAGCCCCTAAATTTGATACATTCGATAGCGGAAACCTTATACCTTCAGTTTCTACTTTATAGTAAGATTCACTTTTGTTAATGTCTGGTTTTAAAATATTTATACCTAAAGCGCGACATTCATCTATATATTCTTTTGTTTTATAAGCATTTCCTATAACACTAGTAAGTAAATTACACATGAAATACTTAGGGTAATGAGCTTTTAAATAAGCCATTTGATAACCAAGTAAAGAATATGAAACAGAATGTGCTCTATTAAAACCATAACCAGAAAACTTAAGTATTAAATTATATACTTTTCGAGCTGTAGATTCATCATATTTTCTTTCTATACAACGTCTAACAAATTTATCTTCTTCATTTATTAAAATATCTTTTTTCTTTTTACTCATGGCACGCCTTAAAACATCCGCTTCTCCTAAGGAATAACCAGCCATTACATTAGCAATTTGCATAATTTGTTCTTGATAAACAATAATACCATAAGTAGGTTTTAAAATTTCGTACAAATCATTATGTAGATAATTATTTTTTTCCAGTCCTTGTTTTCGTCTAATAAAACTATTTATATTGTCCATTGGTCCTGGTCTAAATAATGCTATAGCAGCAATAAGTTCTTCTAATGAATCAGGTTTGAGTTTACGTAAGAAGTTTTTCATGCCAGGCGTTTCAAACTGAAATATACCAGACGTAATAACATTAGAAAAAAGCGAAAGTGTTTTCTTATCATCTAGTGGTATATCTTTTAAAGATAGATTTATGCCATCATTTTTTAAAGACTTTATGATTCCTTCAATTGTTGTAAGACTTTCAAGTGCTAAAAAATCTATTTTCAAAAGACCTAGTTCTTCTAAATGTTCCATTGAATAACCAGTTATATAATGATCATTATATTTCTTTAGTGGTATATAAGAATCTAATTCAAGTCCTGAAATAACAACTCCTGCTGCATGAACAGAAATCTGCCTTTTAGCACCTTCTATAGCAGAAGATATGTTATATATATCTGAGAGATCTTTATCAGATATAATTAAAGACCTTATTCTATCATTATGCTTTAAATTCAAAGCAAGGTTTTCCTTAGTATCGATTAACTTACTTAAATTTTCTAACTTTGGTGACGAATAGTTAAAGATGCGAGCTACATCTCTTAATGCTTGCTTACCACTTAAAGTTACAAACGTAATAATTGGAGCGACCCTTTTTTGACCATATTTATTTATAACATAATCAACTACTTCTTCTCTTCTTGTAGATTCAAAATCAATATCAATGTCTGGCATAGTAACACGTTCTGGGTTTAAAAATCTTTCGAAAAACAAATTATATTTTATAGGATCAACATCTGTTATTCCAAGACAATATGATACTAAGCTACCAGCTGCGCTTCCTCTTCCTGGTCCTATTAAAATTTTATTTTTTCTAGCATATTTTACAAAATCGTATACAACTAAAAAGTAATTATCAAAACCCATTTTAGTGATAATATCAAGTTCGTATTTTAGTCGATCAACATAATAAGTTGGGATTTTATTATTAAGTCTTTTTTCAAGTCCTACTTTACATAATGATTGTAAGTATATACGAGTATCAAAATGTTCATCATCACTATACTTAGGTAATAAATTAGTGTTTAAGGAAAAACTAATATCACACAAATTATTTATTTCCTCCATCCACTTCAAATCTTTTTCAACACTGTTTGATAAAATTTCATCGATGTCCATCAAATGATGATTATTAGAAACATTATATGAAGTAATATAACTTCTTTTTTTATTGTCCTTTATCAAATATAAATACTTTAAATAAGTATTCTCTTTCTCATTTAAATATAATACTTCATTTATAAATAATACTTTGTTATGTATCTTATTTATTTTTTCTCTTTCATCTAAATTACTATAACCTAAATAAAGATGTTTATATATTTTTTTTATTTCTTCATATAATTCAATCGAGCTATATGGCAAAATACATATTAAATTATTTTTATAATTTTCTAAATCTTTAAGCGTTAGAGGGTTTGTTTGCTTTTTAAATACTAATCTTGTTAAATTTTGATATCCTTCGTAATTCATTGCATATAATAAAATTGATTTATCATCTATAGTTAAATCAATACCTATAATAGGTTTTATATCATTTTGAATACATTTTTTATAAAAATCCATTGTGCTATACATAGCACTATCTGTTACAGCAAGTGAAGTAATTCCTAAGCTTTTTGCTCTTTTGATAAGATTGTCTATATCAACTAAGCTTGATAATAATGAATAATTAGTTTTAATATTTAGTGGTATATACATCTTATCACCTCAATTACATTTTACTATATTTTAGTCTTTTTTGCTATTTAAATTGACTTTAAGGGCATGTTATGATACATTTATTAGGCAAGAGGAGGAATAAATTATGGCTATAAAGATTACAAATAAAAAACCTATGTTTGGTAATTTAAAATCTCATTCAAATAGAAAAACAAGACATGCCCAAAAACTTAACATGCAAAAAATTAATGTAGATGGTAAAACAGTTCTTACAACTGCAAGGGAAGCTAAAAAAATAAAGAAATCTAATTAGAAATCTTTATTTTTTTATTCTTCATAAATAAATGGACCTACTGTTACTTCATATTTTCCTTTTGGTTTTACAAGAATTAAAACAGTAGTTGTTAAAGATATTTCCTTTTCAGTCTTTGGATCTATCACTGGTGTTTTTAAACCTTCTTTATCAACAAGATCTTGTAAGGATATTGTAACTTCGTTATTTACTGTTTTTATCCCTTCAATACTATCTTTGTTTTTTCTTATATATAGCTGTGTTGTTTGCTCAATGTTTTCAAGCAATTGTTCATAAGCTACTTTTTTTGTTTCTTCGATATTACCAATTATCATAGGAACAGTAATAACTGATAATACACCTAAAATAATGATAACTGATAATACCTCAATCAATGTAAATCCTTTTTTATTCATTTTTACCCTCTTCTTAACTATAGTGTAAATTATTTAACACTATTTTTTATTTTTATTTATATAAATAAATTATAACAAAAAAAAACATTTTTTACTAATTTCTTTTTCACCTCATATGTTATAAATACTTTTGTTTAGTAAATAATACAAAAGAAGGAGGTTTTAATATGAAAAGGCTGTTAAAAACAATTGTTTTTGTTGCCACTTTTTGTTATTTGATAATTTGTATGCCAATTGCTTTAGCACAAAATACTAATGATCCAAATAACGTTGGACCAAACACCAATAATCCTAATGGCACAGATACTAATCTTAACGATCCTAACAACAATGATACCAATAACCTTGGTCCAAATGATAACGATAATGATGTAAATAATAATAATGATGGCATCAATGACGGAACTAATAACGACATCAACAATGATACCAATAATGACATCAACAACGGTACTAATAATGGAACCAATAATGGTATCAATAACGGTACCAATAATGAATCAAATGGCTTGCTAGATGACGACGATGTTGATGATACTAATTGGGGCGAAATTTTAACATATGGTGCTGGTGGTGCCATTGTTGGTAGTTTGCTAACTTATCTTGCTTTTCGTGGAAAAAGAACTACTTAGTTCTTTTTTTTAACACTTAAAGACTTATTTATCATCTTTATTATTTTGGTTTAGTTTATAATAGTTATTCTCATACATAAAAAAAGTTTGTAAAAATTTACAAACTTTATAGTAATTCTTTTATAGCTTTCTTATATTCTTCTACTCCATTTTGACCAAATGGGTTTATATCCTCTAAATAACCATTTATGACACATGATATCATAAAAAATTGAAGTAAAAAACCAATTGATTCTTCATTTAACGATTCGATTGAAATAACATTGTTTAATACATTACCTTTTTTATGAGCAATAGAAGTTCCAGTAGATGCAATATTATTTATATCAGTTAAAGTTTTGTTATATTTTGAAATATATATATTGTTATTTGATATTAAGACATTTATTACTGTTTCAAATAATATTTTATTACCTTCTTGAACAAATTGACCTGATGAATGTAGATCTTTAGTATTTACAAAAGAAATTGGCAGTATTCCTTTTTCACCTTTGCCTAAGGATTCAGCATATAATTGCTTTAACCATTCAGCAAATGAATATAACTTAGGCTCATATACTACAAAGGCTTCAGCTGTTTTTCCTTTTTTATACATTTCTGCTCTAATAATGGCATATTTAATTTGATTATCAATGTTTTCAGTTGCTTTTTTAGCACCATCATATAATCTTTTTATGTTGATACCTGATACAGCTATAGGTAGTAATCCTACTGGTGTAAAAACAGAGAATCTTCCTCCTATATCACTTGGTATAGCAAAAGATTTATAACCATTATTTATTACTTCTTGCCTTAGAGTTCCATGCTCTTTATCGGTAGTAATAATAATTCTTTTCTTTAATTCCTCATCGTTATATTTACTCTTCATGAAAGTCATAATTAAATCATAACCTATACTTGTTTCTAAAGTTGTGCCTGATTTAGATATTACATTTACAATTACATTTTTGTCTTTAACAAGTTCTAATAAGTCATGATAATAATCACTAGATAAATGATTACCTGCAAAATATATTTTAGGATTTTTTGTCTCATTATAAAAATATGGGTTTAAGGCATCGATTACCGCTTTTGATCCAAGAAAAGATCCACCGATGCCAAGTACTAAAAATACATCACAGTTATTTTTTATATATTGTGCAGTAGCATCTATATCACTAATTATGGTTTCATCAAAAAGGTTATCCACTTCATTCCATGCCATATTAGGATTGGTATTTAAGAAATTATCTAGATTAGATAATTTCTTTTCATACCCTCTTAGAATTTCATCACTTAGCAAATCATTGGTGTATGTTTTAAAATCAAATTTTATCATACATCCTCCTTTACAACTATGCTTATAATGTGATTCTTTTTATCGTTTGTTAATTTAATAACATTATCTTTTAAAATTTTATCATCTAATTTAACATGTGCAACATATTTATGTTCATAACCTTCATTGATTACCTTAATGTGATAATAAGTATCATAATATCTATAAGTTATTTCATACTCTTTCCAATCATTTTTAATTTTAGGGTTAATAATTAAAGAGTCTCCTTGTTTAGTAAAGCCTAAGATCTGTTCTATCCCTATTTTATAAGCCCAACTAGCTGAACCTGTATACCATGACCAACCACCTCTACCTGGATAGTTTTCATGAGAATATATATCAGCTGCTATTACATATGGTTCTATTTTATATATTAAGGCATCTTCTAATTTTAAAGTCCTATTGATTGGATTTATCATTTGATAATATTCATATGCTTTATCAATTTGATTTTCTTTTAGAAGTGATGATATATACCATAATGCTGCATGTGTATATTGTCCACCATTTTCTCTAACACCTGGTTTATAGTCCGTTATATAACCAGGATTATTTCGCGAGTTTTTAAATGCTGGCGTTAATAACTTAATAATTTTATTTTGCTTATCAACAAGATGTTTTTCAACTGATTTGTACAATAATTCTTTTTTATCAGCTGGTGCAAAATTACTTAATACACTCCATGCTTGGCATAACAAGTCTATTCTACATTCTTCATTATTTCTAGAACCTAAAGCTACTCCATTATCAAAATATGCTCTTAAATACCACGAACCATCCCATGCGTTTTTACTCAAGGCTTTACCTAGTTTTTCTTGTTGTTTTAAGCATAAATGAGCAAATGAATAATCTTGATATATTTTAGATATATTAGCCATTTTAGGTAATAAATCATATAAGAAGAAACCTACAAAGACACTTTCACCACTACCTAGATGTCCAACTCTATTCATACCATCGTTCCAATCACCACTACCCATAAGTGGTAGTTCATGTTTACCAAATTGATTTAAAGCTTTAGTCATACATAATTTTAAATGATAATATAGCGGTTCTTCTTCTGTTAAATATTCATAACTAATACCCTTTTCTGATTCATTAGGATTTAATTTTTCTCCTTCTACAAAGCCAACGTATTCATTTAAAATGCTATTATCGCCTGTAATCCTTAAATATTCACTTGTAACATAAATAAGCCATAAATAGTCATCTGTAAATTTAGTTCTAGAACCAATCTTCAATTCTTCATGCCACCAGTGAAGGACATCTCCTTCTTTAAATTGATGTTTAGCATGTTTTAATATTTGATTTCTAGTAAGTTCACTATTGCTATATATAACACTCAAAGAGTCTTGTAATTGGTCTCTAAAGCCTGTTGCACCACCTACTTGATAGAATCCTGCTTTAGCAAGTAAACGAGATGCATAAACTTGGTATAAATACCAACCATTTAAAACATAATCAAATGCTTTATCTGGTGTCTTAACAGTAATTGCAGATAATTTATGATTCCAATGTTCCCTTACCTTATCAAAAGATTCAGTTATATGATTATCATCATATTTTTTATAAGGGAAATCATCTTCTGTACAACCAAGAACAAATGAGAAAGTCTTAGTTTCATTTTTATCTACTTTAATTTCTACATTTACACCTTTTTCTTTGACATTATCTAAAACATCTTTAATAGGTTCAGTTGATGAAATATAAGCTTTAATATTTCTGAAGTTAGTATTATATGTATTTTTTAGATACAAGCAATTATCTTTTTTATCAAAATTAGATGTGATAAAACGAATAGTATTTTCCTCTGTAACACCTAAAACTATTTTTGAAATGAAATCAACTTTAATGTTTTGTTCTTTATTTAATTTATTGGTAACTGATAACTGATAAAATTTAGCAGTATCAGTATCGTGAACAAACACCTTTAACTTAATTTCATATTCGTCAGTAGAACATTCAAATATACTATATCCAAAGCCATGTCTTACAATAGCTGGTTTAAAGAGCTTGTCATTAATAAGTATCTTTTCACTTATTGGATCTGATGTTGCATCATTACTCCAAGATGTTAATTTAAACTCTCTACTGTTATATGCATAAGTAAAGCCACCCATTGAATTTGTAATAACACAACCAAATTTTTCATTTGAAATAACATTACTCCAAGGAGCTGGTGTTTTTAAATCTGTAATAAGGTATTCTTTACCATCCTCTACGAATCCACCTAAATCGTTATAGAAAGTTATATCTTTTGGTAAGTCTACTTTTGTATTTTTTATTTCTTCATGTTTTTCTAACTTTTTCTCCAAAATACTGTTAGTAGCTGCATAAGCTTGCTCACTTAATCCAGCATCACTTGATGCATCAAATGATATTACTGATACCACCTCTAACAATGATTTTTCTTCTTCATTGATTTGCTCACCTGGTATTATATGTACTTTACCAGGTTCAGCCTCAAAACCATTGATATTATTGATGTGATACATTAAATCTATTATATATTTATTGATTATGTTTGAACCAGAGCTATCTTTTTCATTACAATTATTGATTACAACTACATCAATATAAATAGATCTATCTTTATAATACTCAAAAATTTGTAATACTTCTTTAACAAAACCAAGGTCTTCAACATCAGATATTTCAACTAATATGATAGGCCAATCACCAGAAACACCAAATTTCCATAAAGCTGATTGTGATAATTGGTTTTGTTTTATTAATTCATTTCTTTCATTACCATAAGACCATACGCCATAGATAAACTTTAAAAGTTTATTATATAGATGAACTTGATGAGGTAACAAGTTAGCATAACTAGTCCTAATATTATTTGATACGGTTGCAATATCAAAAGCCTTGCTAATAGTAAATTCATCTTTATAAGCTTCTATTACTTCCATTACCTGTTCTCTTGATTTACCAAAACCTACTACCCAATATAATGTATTTTTACTTCGTGCTTCTATTTTTATTTGTTTTCTAATACTCATTATTGAGTCTAATGAACAATCTAATGATTTAGATAATTTTTTATTGTTTATAATAACATCTGGATTAGAAACAGTGTTGTTTCTACCAATAAATTTATCTCTTGATGTTTCATATTCAAATGAATTATCATCATTTTTACCTAAAAACATTCTATTGATTATATAATATCTTGTATTTTCTTTAGTTTTGGATTTTCTACTAAATATTAAAGATGATGTTTCAGGATCAGCTTCGCTAGTTATTGTAATACTGTTAAAAGCTCTATGTGCTACATCTTCTTCATTACGAGCTATAATTACTTCACCATAAGAAGTAACTTCTAATGTCACATCATAATCATTGTTATTTTGGAAAGTTAATCTTCTAATTTCAGCATTATGATCTTTGACAACTGTTATTTCACTAGATGTAATAATTCCTTCATCTTCTCTCATATATTTAACACGGTCAGATGCAAATACAACTTTATAGTTTTTAGGCTTATCATATAATGGAGCATAGGTATTTGACCATACATTATTTGTTTTTAAATTTCTTATATAAAAGAATACACCATAATTTTCATTCGAGACCTTACGATACCTATTTATTTGTAAATTTTTATATTTACTAAAACCAATACCTCTATCGTCTAATATAACAGTATATAAACCATTTGATAATATACTCATTTCAGGAACATTATTTAACTCGTTAATCTCTCTAATATCACTTGGCTTATGTTCTTTCATATATTGATATTTTTTATATCTTGCTATCTTTAAATCAATATATGTTTTTATTTGTACTTTTTCTTTTAAAAGAGTCTCAACAGAGGCAATTTTTTTATCGCTATGGAAATAATCTTGTATAACATTATCTTTTAAATAATTGGTTATACCTCCTAAGACCATACCTTGGTGATGAGCATAATAGTTTTTAACAACTGCTTTTTCCTCATAATCGTAAGCATCATAAAAACCATACTCACCAAACATATCCAATTTTTTAAATTTTAAAATGTTGTTATATACTTCCCTATCATCAATACTTAAAGCCATTATTGAACTATAAGGAGATATAATGATTGGATAAGATAAATTATCTTGTGATTTTAAATATGGTATCCCAAAAGTTCCATATCTATAATTTTGAGAATCATCTAATTCATTATAAGAAGATTCTGATATACCCCAAGGTAATGCAGGGTCTACTTCTTTCATAAACTCTCTTTGTGTAAAGTATGCATAATAGTAAGTTTCATCAAGTAAAGTATGTTTATATGTTCTCATATAAATTAGTGGCATAAAATATTCGAAAGCTGTTCCGTTCCATGAAACAACGCCTTTATAATATTTGTATTTAGTTAAAGCTTTGTTCAAGAAGAACCAGTGTTTATATGGAGCATCTCCTTTAGCAATAGTCATAAAACTAGTAATTCTTGCTTCTGATGCAAAATTATTGTAATGGTATGGTAATAATGCTTGTTCACTAAAATTATAACCTATACTAAAGACATCTAAATCTTTATTATATAACTTAGTAAAATCCATATTTTCAATAAGCATAGTTGAACGATATACCAATTCTTGATTGTTATGTTTCTCAGCAAAGCCTTTTACAACATATAAATTAGCTAGTAAGTTTCCAGTATCAACAGTTGAGATAAAATATGGGTGCATCTTTTTAAGTGTATAAATGTTATACCAGTTGAATAATAAACCATTCCACTTTTCTAATTTTTCAATTGTTTTAATTATATTTTTTAACATAGTAAAAGCTTTATTTAAGGTAATAATATCAAGTTCAAAAGCAGATATTACGGCTAATAGAGAATAACCAATATTAGTTGGTGAAGTCTTATGATCAGCTTTTTCTTCCCTATTTAATTGATAATTATCAGGTACTAAATAGTTTCTTTCTTCTGTGATTAAATCTTCAAAATACTTCCATGTTTGAATAGCGATAGAATGAAGATCATTTTTTTCTTCGCCACTTAATTCTCTATCATCAATTACTAATCTTTTACTATAAAAATACATTACAAATGGTGCTATAAGCCAAATAAAAGCTATAAGTAAAACAAGTAATAAACTATATGGTTTGAAAATAATACAACATATTATTAACAATATAGCTGATATATAATTGACTTTAAAACTTCTAAGATATGTTTGCAAGTTATTCTTTACTGTTTTTTCAAGTTCTTCAGCTGTAACCCAATTTAACAGTCTTTTCTTACTGATAAACATACGATATAAAGCTTTAACCATAGAATCAACATATAAATATGCTTCATATGGCAATATAGCAAATGAGATAAAGGATTTATGAATAACAGCTATTATTCCCTTTATTAAATTAAGATAATACTTTAAAAAGATATCATATTTATTACGATATAAAATCATAGAAACTACATAAAAGATAATTGGAATAAGAATAACTAACCCAACTAAAGACACATAATAAAATGGTGACCCTTCTCCTACTGTAAAACCATAGAAAATAATCAAAAGTAAAAATGGATTAACTAAACTTCTTCTTAAATTATCAAATATTTTCCACTTTGAAATAAGGTTAATTGGGTTTTTAACCTTTTCACCTTTTTTGTTTCTTACCCATCTCTTAAGCCAACTTATTATTTGCCAGTCTCCTCTATTCCAACGGTGATGTCTTAGAGCATCATTCAAATAATTACTTGGATAATCATCAAATAGTTCGACGTCATTTATAAAACCACTTCTTAAATAATTACCTTCAATTAAGTCGTGACTTAATATTAAATTTTCAGGAAAAGCCTCATATAAAACCTTATCAAATACTTCTAGATCATAAATACCTTTTCCAACAAAACTTCCTTCATTAAAGACATCTTGATATAAATCAAAAGACGCTGTTATATAACTATCTAAGCCACCTAAACCAGCAAATAACTGTGAATACCTAGATTTACTTGTAACCTCTACATCTATTCCAATACGAGGTTGCATAATAGCATGCCCACTCACAACATGAGTTCCATCTTTTGAAAGAACAGGTCTATTCATTGGATGAGCCATTGCACCTATCAATTTTAAAGCTGTGTTCAACACTAATCTTGTATCAGCATCTAGTGTTATTACATATTTGATTTTCTTATTAAAATCATCAAAAGTTTGGCAATTAAAATACTCTTTTATTTCTTTCTTAGTTAATTTTTTTAATAATAATCTATTAAAATGTAATAAAGCTCCTCTTTTTCGTTCATAACCTAGGTAGCTTTCTTCACCTTCATTATAAAAACGATTACGATAAACAAAATTAAATATTTTTTTACCATATTTTTCATTCAATTCATTTACTTTGTTAAGACCAGCTTCAACAACTTCCTTGTCTTTATCTGTCTCTTTTACAGCTTCACTTGTACAATCACCTAGTAGTGTAAAATATAGATTATCTGTTTTATTAGACAAATAATATAATTCTAGTTTTTCAAACATTTGAATAACTTTTCGTTTGTTGTTTAAAATAGTTGGTATGACAACCATCGTAGCATATTCTTCTGGAAGACCATCTTCAAATTTTAGTTTGAATAAACTATCAGCCCTATCAAAATGCATTATGATTTGATTGAGTGTATCATGTACTATTACACTCATTGGTATAAGCGTAATCAGGAAAAATGGAAGTCCTGCATATCCTGCAACTAAAATTGATAAAAGAATCGTTGCAACTACGATAAAAGAAACATAGAACGATGCTCTAAGTTTATATTTTGGTTTCTTAAATATATACCAACCAATATGTCTATTATCTTTATTAGCCATATCAACTATATAAGATGCATATTCATATTCACTTATTTTCTTTCTTCGAGCTTTTTTAATTATTTGATATCTATATTCCGTTTTATTATTATCATAAATTTTGCCATAAACATCTGCCTTTTCAGAAATAAGAAGTTTTTCTGTAAAGTTTATATTTTTGTATAGATACTCTATTTTATATTTTACAATTTTATTAAGCGAATTAAAAATATTGATAATTACAAAATTATCAGAAGCCATATCATTATGTGATTGTTCTATCAGTTCTTTAAATGAAGTCCCTTTCTTTTTAAGTAGTTCATTTAATTTAATAAAAGCTTCTTCAGCAGAATCACCAAGTTCTTTTAATTTATAATGAAGTTGTTCAATATAATAAGGATTATCTATTATATTATCAGTTATCTTGATATAATCTTCAATTTTTAAAGAATCATTTTCTTTAATATCTTTTCTGATTAAATTAAATATTTTCTCAACCTTTTCCTTTTGTTTTAATCGGTCATCAAATTTATCACATAATACTCTTAATTCAGAAATTAAAATCATTTTCATATATATATAAATAAGATTTATTTCATAATAAGAAAAGTAATCATTTTTCTCTTTTTGATATCTATTTAATTTCCTAAATACATCAGTTATATTTATTTGAAAATCATTAGTCTTTAAAAGATTATATATTAAAGAATATAAAACTCTTTTCCTTTTTTTCTTGATTAAATTTATATCAAAGCCATAGTATTCTGCTCTTACATTTTTTTCTTGTTCACTTATTACATAATAATTATCAATAATCCATTCATTCATACTACCTACATTTCGACCATTTTTAGTGTATGATATCAACTTTTTATAATAATCTGTAATTCTTTTTACGCTTTTTTTGAATTGTGAAATATTCATATTGTTCTCCTTTCATCTGCTATAATATTGCTATTATTTTTTTGTTTTTAAATTATACTTAAACACTTTTAAACAACCTAAAAATTATTATAGGTTACTGTAATTACTGCAAAAAAATATGGAGTATAACCTCACCATTTTTATATAGCAAGTAATTTTTTTAATCCTTGCTGTTTTTTAATTATTTTAAATTCACAAACCTTTTTAACTTTTAATACTTTCTACCTCCATAAAAAACAAAACCTACATACTATCATATACATTTTATCACATTTTTTTATTTAAGTCACTTTTTCATCATAAATCGCCATTCAATACTTTTGTAAGGCTCAGATGCGTAGTCAATTCCTACTCTTTTCTTAGTTATATAATCCGTTTTAAAATTATCATCTTCTATCCACACCTGGTTAGATGTTGTAAGATCAACGCCATTTAAATGCTTATCAATTTTTAATGACTTCGTTAATTTACCAGGTCCTTCATACCCTTCTACAGCTCTTATCAAAATAGCTTGAGGATTATCCTCATCTCCTGTTACAACATTAAATAAATAATGAATTCCATAACATAAATAAACGTATGCATATCCTCCCTTTTCATATAAAATAGCTGTTCTTTTGGTTTTTCCAAATCTAGCATGACAAGCACTATCTTCTTCTCCAACATAAGCTTCCGTTTCAGTTATTCGATAACGAATAATACTTCCATCATCTAATTTTCTTACTAAAAATTTACCTAAAAGTTGAGGCGCTACAACCAATGCATCTTGCATATAAAATTTAGAATCAAGTCTTTCCATATTAAACTCCTTAAACTTTTTACTATTTATAATCTACACTTTTTCGTCATAAATAACCATTGTTTATAAATTAAAAGACTCATTATAGAGTCTTAATATATACTAATGGTATTTTAATACAGTTTTTTCTATTCTATCTACTGCATTAGTAATGATTTGATCGTTATTATTATTATTACTTGAAACTATGGCATCTATCAATCTCAAAGCAGGATTATTATCCTTTTTATGATAATTGCTAGGAACATAATCCCAACTGTTTAAAGATACAACTGGTTTTTCATTCTCTAAATAATATTTATCAATAGAATACGACATATAATCCCCATCTAAAAATTCTAAGAAATTACCTTCATTATCTATATCATAATCTGCCGAATGAACTTTATTAAAGAAATATATTTGATTTGTATTTAGATCCCAATATAAAGCTTTCATACCAAGTGAAACTATTTCTTTTTCACCATTTTGTTTTTTTAAAGCATTTACATACTCATAATAATTAAATGCTACATAATTATCTGTTACATAAGCATATAATCTACTATAATCATATAAATCATCATAACCATTTGAATCATCACTCATGTATTCAAGCATCTCTCCAACAACATCAATCAGCTTATCACGTAAACCTTTAACACTTATCATCGGACTAAGTAAATCAATATTAGTAAATATTGTTTTTAATATCTTTTTAATATTTATGATATATTTTTGTTTATTTAAATAATTTTCCATACACTTCCCCTTCAAACACGACCATATATTACCATAAGAAGTGATTTTTAGCAAGGTGAAGTGTTTAAAAAGCCTTATATTATAAGCTTTTAAAATGTTCGATTAGCATTTTTTGAAATTTTGTGATATAATGTACTTACAGTGAGCTGCTTTTGAAGGCGTAAGTCCGGTTGCAAAAGTAGTTTTTTTTATAGGAAGGTGATAATATGTTTGATGTTGGAGAGTATGTAGTTTACAGAACTAACGTTTGTAAAGTTGTGGAATTGGAAAAGGGTTATATAGATAATAAAGATTATTATATATTAGAACCTGTAAATGATTTATCACTGACGGTTAAGATTCCAACTGATAAAAGTGCTAATTTAATACGAAATGTTATAAGCGAAAAAGAAGTAAAGCAAATAATTGAAGAAATACCTAATATTGACATAATAGATAACGATATCAGAAATATAGAAAACGAATATAAAAAATTATTGAAATCGGGCGGACATAAAGATTTAATAAAAATAATTAAAACGGCATACTTAAGAAATGAAGAAAGACTTGAAGCTAATAAAAAGATTAGTGAAACAGATAACAATTATTTTAAGAAGGCAGAAAAAATTTTATATACTGAATTTTCAATAGCACTAAATTTATCATATGAAGATACAAAAGAATATGTTGTTAATAGAGTTAAAGTGTTAAATGAAATGAAATAGTTTTTCATGAGAAAAAAAGCTTTAGAACAAGAGATTAAAATTTTAGATTTAAGTTCAGACATTGAAAACATTTTAATAATTAACAATATACTTTTTGTAAAAGACTTATGGGTATTAAATAGGAAAAATTTAAAAGAAATTAACTTAACTGATAAACAAATAAACGAAATAACAATTAAACTACAATTACTAGGATTAGATTTAAATAAGAAAGTATATTAAATACTTTTTTATTATTAATAAGTAAAAAGGATTACATCACTGTAATCCTTTTTTGTTTATTCTTTTCTAAATCCCATTGGAATCTTAGGTCTTTTAACTAATTGATTTTTTATAAGTTCTTCTTTTTCTTTATATAACCTTTTTAGTTCCTTCCTTCGCATTCTTTTTTTCACTTCGTCAATCTCTAAAAACATAACTAATGGTACAATATCTTGCCTTTTTAACCAAAGTGATTTGTTTGAAAAGATACATTTATACTCTTTATCATAATCATTTAAAGCAATTCTAATTACCTTTTTTACAAATGATACTTCACGAACGATAACAACTTTATCAAGATTATTTAAAGTGATTACACTTACCCATAGATTTTTTACTTTCATAATAAAAGCCCTCTTCTTTTTTGAAATATATTAGCAGCTCATTTACCAGAAGTCAACGCTTTTAATGAGGATTGGTTTTTACTTTTTAATTTTACATGGCCCTTTATCTTCTTTTATTTCATCATTCATAATATCATTATACCTAGAAATTTGAGTTAAAATTTCTTTTAACTGATTTAATGTAATCTTATCAAGATTATTTAAATCAATATCAAAGTGTGGTTTATTTTTAGCAAGTTCATTTTTTTCTGCTTGCATAATTGTTTGTTGATAATTTTTTAATGTGTTTTCATTTTCTAAAAACAATTTATACTTATCTTGATCTTCATATTCAGAAACAAAAGATTTAAGAACTCTAACAAAAGTCTTTGATATCTTATAATTAAAATATGTAAGTAATCCTAAAATTGAAGTTGGAATAACAGCATAAACAGTAACGAATGAATATAATAAACAAGTTAAAGTACCAAGTCCAAACTCTATCGTCAATATCGAAAATGCTGCTATTGCAGCAAGATTAAATATAATTGTTGTAAATCGATCATATTTGTTCTTTGTATAATCTAGTGCTTGAGAATGCATGACCTCATCTATTCTTTTTTTACAATCTAATGGATAAGTTACAACAGATTCATCTAAGTATGTAACCATAATTTCATTATCTTTTATTTCATAATTTCTTATAGTATTTCCTTTAGGATAATTATCTGTTTCATATTTCATAACAATCACCACACTAAAAATAATTTAATAATTGAAGTGTTAAATCTTCCTATTCCACTTCAGCATCCATAATAATTACATCTATATCAATTATACTTAACATATGGTTATTTTACAATCTTTATTAAATATACAATTAATATTAATCAGATTATGTATAAAACAGATTGCAATAATACAATCTGTTTTTATTTAACCATTAAATATTTGGTCGGATTTCAAAATTGGTATGTTTGATTTTCCATTTTTTTAATTTAATACCTACCCACAAACCATATATTCCAACAGTTATTATAGTTAATAATAACCATTTAATCCAATTTCCAAACAATTGAATTGCTGTTCCATCAAACTTTAATCTTCAACCATTTATAACTGTATGTTTGGCCTCCCATTTATAAATCATACAAATTGCCCAAGGAAAGCAGATACCAAAGGTTAGTAATGTGATTAACGCTCCTAATAGTTTCCAACCAATTAACTGTGAAAGTCCACCATCGAAATAAGACTTTTCCATAAATACACCTCCTCCAATAATAAAAGTAGTTGCCAACAAGAAGTTATGACTATTTTATCGTTAACTAAATTATACCGCTTTTGAAAGAAATAAGCAAAAAGCTTAGATAAATTAATAATATATCTTCTACATTCAATATTTATTCACATGCATCTAATTACGAAAATCAAAAGATAGTTAATGTTTTTAACATAAAAGAAAGAATTTTTATCCTATTTTTACTTTTAATAAGTTTATAAGATCCTCTTCTATTAATCTCCAATTTTGATTTAGATCTATTGTTTTAACTATCATTTCTGATTTTTCTATCTTATCAGTAACTATTCTATTAAATTGATAAACAAAATCAGCTGATTCACCAGTATATGATTTAGGATATAGAAGTATCCCCTTTAACATTTTTTCCGTTTCATAGTTATTTATATATGCAAATATTTGATATAAATTTGGCGATATTAGTTTTTTATTATTGTCCTGATTATATCTAGTATCTTCATTATAAAAATTTTTATAATATTTAGTATCAATAATAATCACTTCTTCTTTATTTTCAAGTAATATATCCAATTCCATTCTTGGAAGCCAGTTTTTTTCAATTCCATTAACATTCCAAGATATTTGACTTTGGAAAGAAGTATTAAATTTCGTTTCCTTCTCCTTATGTTTATAAAAATTAAATACAAAAATTTCAAATAATTTCGCCATTTTTTCATCATTTTCAAAACAATCAAAAAACTTATATTTTCCTGTTTTCTCCGATACCATTGTCATATTATTAATTAATTCACATATTTTTATTATTTCATAAGTGTAATAATTGTTTTTATTAAATTTAATATTAAACATATTATCCTTAATATCATTAATATCAACATTGTTAAGTCGTAACAAAACATTATTAATTTTGTTCCTTAAATCTTGAGTAACTTCATCTAAGTGATACAACTTATATGCTATTGTTTTTATTATTTGATTGATTAGGTTGTTTTCTTGAAATTCATCATATTCACAAAAAGCTTTAGCATTTTCAAAGGACAAATT
This sequence comes from Mollicutes bacterium, assembly GCA_012837765.1. GTDB lineage: Bacteria > Bacillota_I > Bacilli_A > RF39 > UBA660 > UBA5348. Next base: position 21,349 of record DUQO01000012.1, read on the forward strand.
ATTAATAGAATTCTTAAAATCAACTTTACCTTTTATACCTTTTATTTCATCATTTATTGTTACATATTCTCTATATAGTCCAGATTTTAAATATGAATTAATATTTTTTAAAAATATTGAAGCTAATATATCAGGTGCTTCAAAGTCATCATTACCACTTAAATAACTATCTTTTATTAAATCGGTTTTTCCCCAAACATAACTTAGCATATAGAAAATATTTTCAATTGGAACTTTTCTTTTTTGTTTCATATCATTCTTCCTTTAGAATAATTTTATCAATTGCATCCTTAATTCTTTTTTCATCATCAAAGAAATATTCTTCAATTAAAGGTTTTATTTCATACTCCAATATTTCTTGATAAGTTACCATAAAATCTTGAGAATCGACAAATTGATTAATAAAGTAACTATGTCCTATTTGAAATCCTTTGCCTAACTTTTCTGTTATATAAGCGTTTAGATTTCGAAAGCTAACCATTATCTTATCGATTAGCTCCTCATCTACATTTTCCTTTTTTATTAAGTATTCTCTCATTTTATCAGTACCAAATGCAGGCTCAAGATCAATGAAAGCAAATCTTCTTCTTAATGCATAATCTACCATCGTTAACGATCTATCTGCTGTATTCATAGTTCCAATAATATATAAATTTTCAGGAATATAGAACTTTTCATCTGAATAAGTAAGATTTATAGACCATTTTTCACTTCTCTTATCGCTTTCAATTAGCAGCATTAGTTCACCAAATATTTTCGAAAGATTTCCCCTATTTATTTCGTCAATTATAATGCAATACTTTTCAGCATTTTCTCTGTTTTTTTCATATTCATTACATGCTTGCTTTACCACTTCATAAAAAAGACCATTTTTTAATTCGAATTTACCATCATCGTTCGGCCTGTAGCCTTGAACAAAATCTTCATAAGAATATGATTGATGAAATTGAACAGTAAATATCCTGTTTTCTTCTTTTCTTCCTATAATAGATTGCATTATTTTTTTGGCGCAAAAAGTTTTTCCTACTCCTGGACTCCCTTGCAATATTATGTTTTTCTTTCTTAATAAAGTGTTTACCATATTATCATATTTTTCTGGGGAGATAAATACATCATTTAAAAATGATTCTCGATCGTATTTATCGATAATGATTTCTTGTTTTAATAATTCTTCAATTTGAGCAGCATATCCATCATATTTTGTAATATTTGTTAATGTTTTTCTTACTATTGGTGTACCAAATCTATCTAAATGATTCCATTCACCTTTATCCGTCCATTCAACTTCTCTATAACTTATATTTTTTTCTTCATCATAAATATATTCGGATTTTACTACTCCTCTACCTAATATAGTAGATTGTCCTTTTTTAGCAAAAACTATATCTCCTTTTCTTATTTCCCTTGAAAATTCCCATTTTTCTAAAACTTTGTTTTTTAGCGAACCAGATCTATCATTTTTTTTGTTTGAATTAAGCAAATCCTTAATTTCGTTTTTATTTGTTAATTCCAACAAGTTTTCAAGTCCATCATTCTCAATTACCATAATTCCTTCAGAATAATATTTTTCCCACATGTCTCCAGTTGATCCTGGTGTATATAACCAATACTGAACATTACTATCACTATTATTACCCTTATTTAAAAATAATAAATAATTCCAAATTGCATTACCTAAAAATTCTGGATTTTGTTCATTATACATATTAAGATCTTTTCTAATATTTTTATTTAGTACGTAAGATAATTGTTCCGCAGGTAAAGTTTTATCTATTTCATATCCAAACACTTTGAATGCATCATTTAATCTTTGCTTAGCCGCTATATTAATAAATTTATATGGGTAATATAAATATAATAGTTTTGTCAATACCATAGACATATCTTTTAGTAAAGGAAATTTTTCTTTAGTAATATATGGCTCAATATCCAATTCAAATGATTTTATGAAATCATAAAGTTGTTTTTTGAATTCTATCCAATAGGATTCAACATCTTCAATTACACCGTCAGGACCTTTGTATTTGTTTTCTGCTGCAGAGAAATAAATGCCATGTTTTTTTACAGTTCCGCCGCCAATCCATGGCCCTATTTTTTTGTATTTTCCAAATTCAAGATGATATGATAATGTCTCTCTAGAGTTTTCTATACCTAAACAATATTCGTCTAATCTAAGATTTAAAATTCTTTTAATCGGATATTCTTTTTGAAATTGATCAATAATTTCATTTGCGTTAACAATCCATTCTTCAATTTTTGAGTTCTTTTTTTCTTCTTTATTGGAGATATAAAAATTTTTAAATTCTTCTATTATCATCTCAATGTTTTTATTATTGCTTTTCAAATATTCCGATATGGGCTTACCTTCATTGTCTATCCAATCCGTTCTGCCATTTGTAGATCTCCCATTTGCAAAAACAGCTGCAGCGGTTGGCGAAGAAAATTCAACATCCTGTTTTAAAATCCTGTTTTCATCTAGATATTTATACAAAGCTAAAGCGTTTTTATAATATGCTTTATGATATTTTGGAAATTCAGAACTTGGAGTAGATATGTATGAGCCTTTTTGTAATATAAATTTATCACCATCATAAATTAAAGTTGCCTTTTTCCCAGATCTTTTTAAAGTAAAAATGTTGTTTCTAATACTAATGTCAGATGGTAATTCTGTTTCACCAATTGAAGAAGTTATCTTTTTATTGAAAGTTATATAATCTGAAGCAATTATTACTTTCAGTTGGTTTAATAAGGTTAAAAATAAATTTATATCTTCAACAACATTGATTTCTTTGATATTATTCAAATTATAATATTTTGAATAAATAGTTGTAGCTTCGTAACCTTTAGCTAAATTATGATCAGACCTAAGATCAATTTTACGATCTAGGGGCGCATTAATTTCATCCTTCAAATAAAGTGATAATGAATTTGCTATTTTTTTACCACGAGTTTCACCAAAATTATCTGAAAACCAAGCAAATCCCTGATTTAAAGTAATATAAAATCCAGACATGTCTTCAGTAAATAAAATTGCAATATAATATCCTTCTTGAATTAATTTTGTTATTTCTTTATCGAGTATACATATCCATGGTATTTTAGCGAAACTTCCCTTACCACAACTTGCTTTTACAACATACTTATCTGATAGTTTAAGTTCATTAAAAAAACTAAAGGTATTTCATTATTAAAAATGGAATTTAATTCATTGCCTGCAAAACCATGCTTTTGAAGATCTTTGTAGTTTTTTAGAACATACTCTAATATTTCTTTAATACTTTTCATTTTATCCTCCCATAAAAATCTTATATAATAATTATACCACCTTTTTAACTGGTAGCGAAGCAATAGCCGTTTTGTCGTTTTAAATATAAAAAAATTGCATTTCTGCAATCTTTTAATTTATTTTATTTAATGTAATTGGAACGCAATCAACCATTACCATAAAAATATATAATAATAGTTAACAAATAGAATTAGATGGTTTTCTTGTATATTATAACACCATCCCCATAAACTAATAATTTTTCAATTATTTCCAACAACTTTTTCTCGTCTTCTTTGATTCTCATAGGATCACTATAGTTGTATCCCTCTTTATAAATACTATATAAATATGCTAAAGCAATAATACCGTTATTGTTTAATATACAACCAAGTTGGTTTATAATAAAACCTTATATTTAAATGGTCATCTTTATATACATATCTTTTAATAGCTGCTTATGTTAGATATAAATATATAATCATATTATATCTATTTGTTTTTTAAATAATGCGCTTTTCTTAATAAGATTTTACCTCACAAATAATGTATGGTATATGTTTGTTTTGCTAAAAATTGGATTTAAAGTCTTCAAGTATCTCAAATATTTTTTCTTTTCTATCAATAAGAGCATTTAAGTTAAAATAATAAAACGCATTAAGTTTTTCAAATGGAGTATTTTTTTGTTCATTATTTAAGTATGGCTTTAATTGTTCCAACAACTTTCCTCCAATAGTTTTTGAATATCCTATTTTTTATAGCTTATCTAATATATCACTAGGTACAATCCCAGTTTTATCATTAACTGGGACTTATTAGAAACTAATCCGAACAGAAAAACAGACAGACCAAAAATTATTAAAAAGGAGTTGAAGGTTTATAGTAAAGAAACTACTTTTAAATTATTCGATTCCGTTGAAAAAGAATGTTTAAAATATAGAGTACTTATACTGGAGCTAGACGTGGTGAATTAACGGGTTTAGAATGAGAAGGCACAGATTTTAAGAACAAGACAATTCATATAAATAAGGTCACTCAAGCATTAGAGGGACAACTAATAAAGAAACCCTACCCTAAAAATATTACATCAATAAGAACAATTACTATTAGCGAACAAACCATGAGACTATTAGAATAATACAAACAAGAACAAGATAATGAAAAAATTTTGTTGGGAAATAAGCGGGAAAATAGTAATAAAGTTTTTGTTAATGAAACAGACGCTTTAATGCATCCTGATACCCCAAGTAAGATTTTTCAAAAAATAAGAAAAAAGAACAACCTTCCTCATATGAAATTTCACGGCTTAAGACATACAAGTGTTTCACTACAAATATATGAGGGAGTTCATATGAAAGTAATTAGTAAACGTCTAGGACATAGTTCTTGCCTAACAACAGCTATGATATATTCACACATTGATACTACACTCAATAAAGAGGTAGCAAGTGTATTTAATGATTTATTCAACGAAAGAAAAACAGTAGCTAATTAAAGTATAATGCTACTGTTTTCTAATATTTCAATAATGTTTACAACCGAAATTAGTGAGGTTATTGTTAAGGCTGCTTGTTGCTTGGTAGCAGTCATTTTATGAGTTAATGTATCTGCTAAATCAACAGTCTTTTTACAATAACTTCTAAAGTCTTCATTAGTACTTCCGTTTAATTTATAAGCTATATAATCCATTAACTTATTTTTATATTTATCACCGACTGGAACGGGTGTATTAGAATCAGTATGATATTCTTCTTTATAAACCTCATCAGCTAAACAATTATATACATTTCTACACATAGCACCAATTCCATTAAATTGTGGAGTTGAATTAGCTTCAACAAAATCTTTCTTAATATCAGCAATGATTTTATTTATATTAGACCAACCTGTGTATTGTAAGTGCATGTTTATGTTAGGGATATTGTCACTCTTCATAATAATTTTAAATAATTCTTCATACAGGTTAGAAAAATAGACTCTTCGTTTAGCATAATCATCTAAATTAACCTTCCAGTAATTGTAGGCCTCCCATAAATTTTTAAAAGTATTAGGATTATCTAAATCAAGCCTCGTAAGAGCTTCATTAACCTTGTTATATGTTTTGATATATTCGCCATTCAAATTTTCTATACGGTATTTTCCTATTGAGGTATCATGTAATATTTCTTTTAATCTCTTAATATCATTTATAAAACTTTCTTTATCATACAAATCAGTTATGAAAAACCAATTTACGTAGTTCATAATCATAGGTTTAATTACTACATAACTTATTTGTTCACTTTCATCTTTCAATATTTGACCTAGCAATTCACATAACTCTTCTTCAATTTTTTTAATGTCATGTTTCTTTTCAATATCAGAAAAGTATTTTACATCTAGTTCAATAACATACTTATAAAAATCTATTTGATAATTAAAACCACCATCACTAGTCAAATATTCGATAGAAATATTTGAATTATTTATTATATCAAACTTATCATAATCAGCTTTATTATATAAAACGTTTTTTAACGTCGAAATAATTTTTTTAATATCTTTTTGCAAACTAATCATATTATCACAACCTTTTCTTAATTATTATATCATTAAAATAAAAAAATACGTATATACGTATTTTTAAAATTAAAAATTGGTGTCCCCTGAGGGATTCGAACCCGCGACCCACTGATTAAGAGTCAGTTGCTCTACCAACTGAGCTAAGGAGACATTTTTCAAGTTGCGTATATATTATAACATATTTTTTATTATTGTCACGTAAAAATTTATTCTTTTTTTAAAAAATAAAATAATCACACAAATTATACAATCAATACCAAATAATACCACGAATTCATGAATAAGTAGGATAAAATAATCTTCATTAATAAATCCCTTAAATATAATATACTGAATAAAAAAAAGGGGTGAAAAAATATGGACACTCATTTAAATTGCCATGATAAACATGAAAAAAACATAGAAAAGTAATGTTGCAATAGATGGATTAAAGTTTTTTTATTATTTATTCCACTACTCTTTTTAGTAATATTTATGTTGATTTTTGCTGTAATAAATAACCAAGGTCCACCTGGACCTCCTGGACCTGGCAGTGCATTAGTAGGTTTACAAGTACAATTGACTGATGAAACAGCAATAATTGAAAACGATAGTCCAATTATCTTTAACACATTATTTAATGATGTAACCGATGCTGTTTCATACAATCCTGCTACAGGTTTATTTACAATAACTGAAACAGGCAATTATTACATAGATTGGTGGGTAGCAGTTGACGGTTCTCCTGTTGCTATTACGATCGATGTATCTTTAGTAACATCAAATGGTGTTGTGGCAACATCAAGTTCTCCAATATTATCTGGTGTTGTAACAGGCAGTACTTTAATCAGTGTTACTGAAGCACCAATTACATTCCGTTTAGTAAATACTACTGGCAATGAAATATTTATTGGTAATACTACTGTAAAAGCTAATTTGACAGTTGTTTATCTAGCTTCTGTTTAAAATAGAAAGCAAGCAATTAAATTGCTTGCTTTTTGTATTCTTAATGGTGGACGATATAGGACTCGAACCTATGACCTCTACCATGTCAAGGTAGCGCTCTAACCAGCTGAGCTAATCGTCCAATGCATGTATCATTTTACAATATAATTAATTAAATATCAACAAAAAATCAAAACAAAAGACAACTTATTTTAGTTGTCTGAACTTTAACTTACCTTTTGATCCTTTTAAACCATTAAAATCTTTTAATATATTTGATTCAAAAGAATATACCATTTTAGTCTTTCTTTTATATTCTTTTATTCCTAGTGTTATTAAGTCATCTAATAATGATGTATAATCTTTTCCAATTGGTTCAAATAAATAGAATGATAATGATCCTGGAATAGTGTTTATTTCATTTATATATACTTTGTTCTTTTTACCATCGACTAAGAAGTCAATTCTACATACTCCAGATGAATTCAATACCCTAAATACTTTTTTAGCTAGATCTCTTATTTCTTTTCTAAGTTCATCATCTATATTAGCTGGTATTCTTCTATTAGTAGATGCCATTCCTTTAGATTTACCACCCTTTGTATTACCTAAGTATTTATCTCTATATGTTAAGAACTCATCAGCACTTATAACTTCTTCTATTTCACTTGTTTGTTGATATTCATAATTACCTAAAACAGCACAATTTACTTCAATTAAATCATTTACTACTTCTTCAACAACAATCTTATTATCATATTGCATCGCATCTTCAATAGCTCGATCTATTTCTTCTATTTTATTTACTTTACTTATACCTATACTACTTCCTAATTTAGCTGGTTTTACTATAACAGGAAAATTTAGTTTCTTAATTCTTTCAATGATCGGTTTTGAATCATCTATATATTCACTATCGAAAAACCATTCATATTTTGTTATTGGCATTTTTTCTGCTTCAAATATTTGTTTCATAAAAACTTTGTCTTGTCCTACAACAGATGCATATATATCACTTCCTACATAAGGAATACCTATTAAATTTAAATAACCTGCTAAAGTTCCATCTTCTATATTAACACCATGTACTATTGGAAATGCTATATCTATTTCATTTATAACTCTTTTTAAACCTTTTGTACTTTGTAAAATAAATCGACCATTCTTATTACATAAAATTATCTTTTTAGCATATTTTTTTAAATTATCTAAATCTTGATAATTACTTATATCTTTAAGTAAATTACCTGTATACCATTCTTTTTCTTTTGTTATATAGATTGGAACAATTTCATATTTATTGCTATCTAAAAATTTCATAGCTTGAACAGCTGATATGATGCTTACCTCATGTTCAACTGTTTCTCCTCCAAAAATAACACCTATTCTTAATTTCATAAACTCAACTCCTATTCATTAAATATATCAGGCAAATCATTTTCTAATAAAATATACGTGTTTCCATCTTTTAATTTTTCTAGTAAAGCTAAGGCTTGCTTTACATCATTCACAATATGAATTTTTTTAGAACTATACTTAGCTTCTTTTAAGGCATCTTGAATTGGTTTAGTTTGATTTTTTCCAACTAATATTACTTCATCACATACCTTTGATATTTGAAGACCAAACTCTTTATTTAATTCATATTGTTTTTCTCCAAGTTCTGTCATACCAGGTGTTACTATTATTTTTTTACCAGGCATAGTATTTAATACTTCAACTGCCATCTTTGAGCCCTCTGGATTTGAATTATAGGCATCATCAATTAAGAACATATCTAAATATTTTTTTAATTCAAGTCGATGTTCTACCGGTTTAACTCTTTTTACTGCTCTTTGTAATTCTGGGATAGTAATACCCAGCTCATAGCCTAAAGCTATAGCACCTAAAATGTTATATACATTAGCATATCCTAATAATTTTGTTTCAAACTTATATTTTTTCTTATCACCTTTAAATATAATATCGAAGGTAGTTCCTTCATGAGACGATTTAATATTAGTTGCTCTTACATCTACATCTTTTTTATCAATACCAATCCATTTTATCTGACAATTATTTTTTAATTTATAATTTAATTGAAGATCATCATCTTTATTCAAAATACCTATTCCATCTTGTGGTAGGCTTTCAATAAGTTCAAATTTAGTCTTTTGAATATTTTCTTGAGAACCAAAAGATTCTAAATGAGCGGTTCCAATCTTAGTTAAAATCCCATATTTAGGTTTTACAAAATCACACAGTTCTTTTATTTCACCTTTTTTATAAGCTCCCATTTCAGCTATAAGGATTTCAGTAAATTTATCTAAATAATTATTGGTAGTAATCATTAAACCATATGGTGTATTATAATTCTTTGGTGTTGGTAAAGTATTATATTTTATACTCAAGATATCATTTAATATATTCTTACTACTTGTTTTACCATAACTTCCAGTAATACCTATAACCTTTAAATGAGACATATTTTTAAGTGTTTTTTTAGCTTTGTTAAAATAGTAATAATATACTAGTTTTTCAACTGGTATATTTATTATAACAACTATCAATAAAATAAAATATTGAAAATAAGCGAGTAATATATATATGTATAAGTAATCTTTTATTTTTGACAAATCATAATTATTTATTATATATATAGTAGGTATTAAATATAAAATAAAAGTAGTTATTATTATTCGTTTTATTCTTCCTGTTATAACTAAAGGAAGTTTCTTTGGCTCTTTTTTCATCTTATCATATGTTTTTATGAAAGCTATGCCATACACTATAACTACTAAGATAGTTATAATTATATTATTTGATATAAAAGGAATAATAACAGCTAAACATAATGGGATTAAATCAATTAAATCAAATACTTTAGTTCTATTTTTTGAAATCCATTTAATATACCTTTTATTACGATTATATAAATTTTGTTGAAGCATATGTAATGCTTTTTTTGTTCTTAAAAAAGTGTAAGCAAACCATACTATTAGACATAGTATAAAATAAATCATTTTTTCACATCCTTTAGGAATTCATTTATTATATTTACTGTTTGATCTATTCTTTCAAGATATGCATAATGAGTACATCCTTCATATATAATTAAACCACAATCATTGATTGTATTTTCTATTACTTTTGCTTCTTCTACTGGCACTTCTGTATCTTCAGAACCCCATATAAGGATTGTTGAAGCTTTAATTTTAGTTAAATAATCATATAAATTTTCATTGATGACATTAACTAATATTTTCCTCATTATTGGTGTTGCATTACGATAATCAGTTGACCCCATATGTTTTTTTGCAAAGCCTTCTAAACGTTTTATAACAGGCACCTTTTTCATGAACTTTAATACTTTTAATTTTAGATCAGCTTTTTTATTACTTCTTCTAAATGGGGCTGCAAAAAGGATTAGTTTTGTAACAGGTTTTAATGCTGCATATATAATAGCAACTCTACCACCAAAAGAATGACCAATGAGAATTGGCTCTTTAATTTTTAGTTTGCTTAAAAACTCATCTAATAATTCATAATAATTATAAACTGTAAGAGCAGTTGGTGGTTCTCCGCTTTTTCCAAATCCCGGAAAATCAATTATTGTTATTCTGAAATCTTCTTCTAATCTTCTTCCGATAGGATCCATCATTTCAATGTTTTGACCCCATCCATGAAGTAAAACAATGTCCTTTCCCTCTTTGTTACCATATTGAACATAGTTTATATTTACATCTTTGATATTCATTTTAATCACCACTCACTATATTATATGTGATAATAACCCAATGGGTTCTATATCCATTATACAATAACTTTAAAAAAAAGAGCGGATTATTTACACTTTTAAGCGAAAAGTAAAAGTAAAGTTTACAAATAATAAGGACAACATTGATATTGTTCTTATTATTTTACAGAAATTGATTAGGAAATTGTTCTATTATTCCATTGGTAAAGTAATCGGACATCATAATAACTTGTTCTCTAGCTTCATCAAACGCATCCATCTCGGCGGCATAATTAGATGCTAAACGATTTGACAATATTCTTTTAATACGATCTATATGACCATACATAAATTGTCTAACTTCATCTTCTTGAAAAAACGGGTTTATTTCATTGAACAGCGCAGCTATATTATCAGCATTTTGCAACCATTCTCTATTATACGTCTCAGCATTTGCATTATCACCTTTTTTAGTGGCATCTATAAACTTGCTACCAATTAAAAGATGATTTCTAAATAAATTAGTTATCCTATCAGCTATTTCACTACCATAATATCTTCTGAATAAATTTCCTATCTCAATGACATTTCTTAACATTCTTTCGTTTATCACATCTATATCATTTAAATTATTAACTACACTTACTATAGATTGTCTTTCTAAAATCACATTATTGTCAAATAAGGCTGCCATATTATCCATCAATTCTAGTTCGCGCTCTGTTATCGCATTACTAGGAATATTTGGTCTTCTATATATTATTATTTGATCTCCTACCACTAATCTATTAGGATCTAAATATGGATTAGCATCCATTATAATATCAACTGTTGTATTATATCTTCTAGCTAAACTATAAAGTGTATCACCCGGTGCAATCACATGAATAATAATGTCTTTATTCATAATCCCCTCCTACATTACTTTTTCATTATATATTATGCAGAGTAATTTTTTGGGTGATTAATCTAAAAAAGTTCCTAATAAGAACTTTAGTGTTTTGCTTTTTTACTTAAAACTTTGTATTGACCGACAATCACATCATTTTCCCATCCTAAGCAAAGATGTCCAACTGGTTTTCCTTTTTCATCTACTCCATATTTTTCATTTGATGGTATTGTACAAATACCATTAGTACAATTTAAGCAACATGCTTCTTTTACTAATTTTTTAATATATTTTCGTTCATCGGGTGTAAGAAAAGAAGCTACTTTTTTTGTAAAAATCATCTTCGTTCACTACTCTACTTATTATTTCTGATAGGTCTGTAAATGTTGGTTTTTCACTCATATAAACCTCCAAAAGCATTAATCTATTATTTATTTTATCATGATATTAAATCTGGAAACAAGCAAATTAATGATTCTTAGATAAATAATTAAAACAGCAATATCGTAATGCATAGAATATAAAGAAACGAAAAGGAGTGATACTATTATTATACATGTAGTAAAAGAAGGAGATTATTTATATAAGATTGGGCAATTATATAATGTTGATTATAAAAAAATTGCTAGTGATAATGATATTCCCATTGATCAAATGTTAGTTGTTGGTCAAACTCTTGTAATACTTACTGATGATGTAGTGAAAGAAAGGGAAATAACAGTTAACGGATATGCTTTTCCAAACATTCAAGACGATGTTTTAGCTAAAGTTTTACCTTTCTTGACTTATCTTAGTATTTTTAGTTACCACGTAAATTATAATGGTAGCTTAAAGATTATAAATGATGAGGATTTAATTAACACTGCTAAAGAGAATAATGTAACTCCTATTATGGTTATAACCAATATTGGTAATGAAGGAAGATTTGATAGTGATCTAGCTCATGAAGTTTTAACTAATCCTGAGGTCCAAAACAAGGTAATTACTAATATATTAAATATTATTACAAGTAAAGGATATGGGGGCTTAAATATTGATTTCGAATATGTTTATCCCGAAGATAGAAAAGCTTTTATTGAGTTTATTAGTAAAATAAAAACGGAACTTAATAATGAACTTCCACTTTTTGTAGCACTTGCTCCTAAAACAAGTTCTGATCAACCAGGATTATTGTATGAAGCTCATGATTATAAAATGATTGGTCAGCTAGCTGATTATGTTATTTTAATGACCTATGAATGGGGATATTCTAGAGGTCCTGCTAGAGCTGTAGCACCTGTCAATCTTGTAGAACGAGTTGTTGCATATGCTGTAAGCGAAATCCCTTCTAATAAAATATTGATGGGTATCCCTAATTATGGATATGACTGGCTATTACCGTTTAAAGAAGGAAACATTGCTAGATCAGTTGGTAATTATGAAGCTGTTTTATTAGCGATAAGTAGCAATCAATCTATCAATTATGATGAGGAAGCACAAGCCCCTTTTTTCAATTATTATGATCCATTAGGAATAAGACACGAAGTATGGTTTGAAGATGCAAGAAGTATTCAAACTAAATTAAATTTAGTATTAAAGTATGATTTAGAAGGAATAAGTTACTGGACCATAAACAGAATATTCCCTCAAAATTATTTCGTTTTAAATTCTATGTTTGACATAAAAAAAGAAAGATAATCTTTCTTTTTCTTCTTGGTTTATTTTATTGTGAAATTGGAAATTTAATAGGACCATGATGTTTATAATTTAATACTTTTATATCTTTCAACTCGCGTGAATTATCAAAATCTTCAAATTTCTTCACTTCTGGATTCAACCAAAGTTGTGGGGCCGGAAAATCGCCTAGCTCCTCATATCTTCTTATTTGCTCTTTTATTCCCTCTACCTGATTAACATAAATGTGCGGGTCATTTAAGCTCCATCTCATTTTTCCAGGTTTATAACCAGTAACATGAGCAATCATATTTCCTAATGTTGCATATTGTGTAACATTAAATGGTAATCCTAATGGAACATCACATGATCTTTGGTGTACCCAAAAGTTTATTCTTCCATTCCAAACATTCCATTCAGTTGACCAAACGCAAGATGGTAAAACCGCTGTAGGCATAAATTCATCTTGCCATAAACTTTTTACCATTCTACGGTCTGTTGGATTAGTTCTAATCGCATTAATTAAACTTTCAATCAATTTATATCTATCTACTATAAATCCATAAGCTGTTCCAATAGTATGTGCTTTATCTATACCAAAGTCTTTTACTATTTCTTTTTTTATCAACTTACCGTTCTCATCCGGAACCATTTGTGTAGCTCGCCATTTCCCATCTTCTGCAATTTCCCATTCGTTCCAAATTTTCACATTTCTTTCTTGAAGCCATCTTACATCATTTGAATGAGCTTGATAAATCCATAACATTTCCAAAATAGCATTTTTAAAAAATAATTGCTTTGTTGTTAAAACAGGAAATTCTTCAGCTAAATCAAACTCTAAATAATCTCCATCTAATTTAATAGCATTAGTCCCTGTCCTGTTTTCTACTTCAATTCCTTCTTCTAATATTCTTTTGCAAAGTTGTAAATATCTTTTGTCCCATTTTGTCATAATAAATCCTCCCACCAATTTTTACTGCCCCAACTTATTCTTTATTAATAATTGATATTCTAAAAACCATAATCACATTTTTTATTTTTCTAATTTTACCCTCAATGTTTCATTATTACCATCCACTAATTCACTTAGAATATTATAAGCTTCATATGCATCATATAACGAATTTATTCTTAATCTATTAGCATTGGCGTTCCCTTTATTGTCTGTATGAAAATCTTTTGTTGTTATCAATAAAGTTGCACTTCCATTACTATCTACAATGCCACCTACAACTTGTATTGTTCCAACATTTTTTAAAGTATAATGAATAAAATTGTTATTAAAAGCTCCAGATCTTTTAATAATTCTTTTGTTTGTTATACAAAAATAAGTGTTTTTGGCATTTAAAATAGCATAAATAATGTAACACGCTATTATAATTGGAAAGATAAATAATGCTGGCGCAAACATATTAGTTGGAGTAAAATTTCTATTTCCAAAATTAATAATAGGCGTTAAAAATCCACATATCCAAATACTAAAAAAGGCTCCCAATGCTATTGCTGGAACTAATCCTTTCAACATGCTTGCCTTAGCATTTGCTCTATTACACCATTTTATTTCTTCACCCTTTTGAAGTACCATTTGAAACATTTCTTTATACACTTAAAACAACCTCTATTCTTTATTTATTTTCTTGTAAATATTTTTTGCTTTATCTATATAAACCGAGTTTACTTTCTTCTAACTTTTAGAACAAATTCTTGTTTTAATAAAAAAGTTAAGCGCAGTAATGACCTTTATCTTTTAATGAGTTATATAGAATGTTTTATTAATTAATCTTTAAACTACTTATTCCATTTAAATCTGCTTGGCCTCTTATTGTAACAACGTTTTTGTTTTCTATATCATGACCTTCTAAATTATTATATTCTTCATTACTTTTTGGTAAATAATTATTATTATAAACTCTAAAATATATAGAAACATTCCCTATGTTAGGTTTGAGTAATGTAATATAATTATTTATTTGATTTCTTACAGATTCTTCTGTTTTGTAATCATTAGAATTTAAGGCTATATTAATTTTAAATATTGCATTAGTTAGATATTCTTTAAAACTTGTATTTGCTGGCAAATCATAAACTACTAAATTATCAACTTCATTATTGTACTCATAAAAAACTTAAAATTTGTTATGAGAATAACTTTCTAGTAATTGTTTTGCTAGACTAAAATATTTTTGAGTTAAATAATCATCTTTATATGTATCTGTGTTTCCATATCCTACTGCCACCCCTATTTGAGTTACATCATTTAAGTCATCACATTTAATGTATATATCGTGAATACCAGCATAAGACATATTCCTTGGTGCACCTTTTGTATACTCGCAAATAGTATTATACTTCTTTTCAACATATGAAATAGCATCTTCTTTCTTATCTGTTGAAGTGGTACAACCTGAAATCATAATTATTGTAAGAATAAACAAGCAAAATTTTAAAATTTTATCACCTTTATTACCATAATCATTTTATCATACTTAAACTTCTAAATCGATTCTGACTTACGAAATTTATCAACATTTTCTAGATTCATCATATGCTTGTTTAAACTTTTTTTCTATAAAAAGACAAGGAATTACCAATTGGCATTCCTTATCCTTTTATTTAACTCTTCTTTTTATATAATTTTGAAATTTCAAATTATTTGTTTTAACCTTTTTATAAAGTTTTAAAGCTTCTGAAATTGTAATCAAGTCAGATTCTACTTCAACACTACCATTTTCTAAATATTCTTGAAAAGGAATCATCATATCATAATGGCTTTCATCAACCTTTTCTTTATTATTAAAATGTTCCTTTGTCAAAATTCCTTGATTATATACTTGATAATTATGCAAGTTATATAATCCGTGTGGCTGTTTTAAGAATAAACTTTTAAAAACTACAAAATCATGTACACCATAAATTGATCCATGGTCAGTTTTTTCTTCACCTTTTATCCCATACATTTCACCAATATTTGCATCACTATTAAATAAAATATATTTTTGCGGTAAATTAGCGTGTTGATAACTTTTTTTATACTCGTTTTCCATTTCAAGTGAAAAACCCTCATATAAATTTAAATTACCAACATAAAAATCTTGTATTTGATATTTTGTTTTATCACATAATTCATCGATTTTATTTGATTTTTTCTTTTTAAACAAGTAATCAAATAGATTAATAGCTTCTTTTATACTTATAGAAGTTGGTTTAATAAAATCAACCTTTGGCAATAATTCTGATAAAGAAACTAGATTATCACAAAAATCCTCACCAAAAGAATCATAGAATTCACCATTATGAAACGATAAATATTTATCGTCTATTTTATAAAAAATTGTCAAAACTCCTTCATAACATCTTTTACTATCCCAATCAAAATATTTTCCCAATGATCCTTTTCGAATTTCTATTGCGCCTTTCTTACAGATTGAGTCAACTTTCATTATTTCCAAATATTCCTTCTTATTAGAGCAAGATTCTACAGTCGTAGTAATAAATGGAAATGACAGATATAATTCTCCAACATAAAAGTTTTCAACATTATATTTTTTACTTTTTACCATTATTAAAAACCTCCTCAATTAACCACATTCAGTATACCAAACAAATCTATTCAATTCAACAAGTTGTAAACCCTTGATATTATTTTTTAATATAAGAACATAAAAAAACTTCTTTCATTATTCAAAGAAAGGGTTCTATAATAAATAGTGTTGGTGGAAAAAATCAACACTATTTTATGTTTAATATAAAAGAGACACAAACCAAAGACTTTTGATACAATGTAATTA
>DUQO01000013.1 GCA_012837765.1 Mollicutes bacterium
AATGTAAATCCTTTTTTCATACTTATCACTCCAATACTAATAATTTTAAAGCTAACAAAATTATAAAGTCTATTTTACCTTACCTACATCAAGGTTAGCACAATTCGTTCTAAAAAACAATAGTTTTTGTCTCCTATCTTATAATTTTGTTAAGGATGTGATAGCATGTACTTAAAAAGACTTAAAGATTTAAGAGAAGATCATGACTTGACTCAAGAACAATTAAGTAAAATGCTAAATATAAGCCAACGAACTTATTCTTATTATGAAACAGGTGGTAGAAGTGTACCAGTTGAAATAATTTGTGATTTAGCTAACATCTATCAAACATCTACCGATTACATTTTAGGTTTAACCGATAATAAAAAAGACAAAAAAAAGAAACATTTAAAGATTGATTAAATGTTTCTTTTTCTTATTTTAATAAATTTACTAAATGTTTGGCAGTTCTAACCATTTGAGCACAATAGCCCATTTCATTATCATACCAAGCTAATACTTTTACTATTTGCCTTCCATCAGCTTCTACAATATTAGTAAATAGACCATCTACTATAGCACCACAATGAGTGCCAATAACATCACTTGATACAATAGGATCTTCTGTATATTTTAGCGTTTCATTAGCATTATCATTAAATGCTTTGTTTATTTCTTCTACGGTAGTAGCGCGTTTTAATTCGATAGACAAATCAACAACTGAACCTGATGGAACCGGAACTCTAAGTGATATCCCGTCCATTCTACCATTTAAACTAGGTATTACAAGACCTATTGCACTTGCTGCTCCAGTTGTAGTTGGAATAATATTTTGAGCTGCCGCTCTTCCTCTTCTTGAATAAATTCCTTTTTTATGTGCGATATCAAGTGTAACTTGATCATTGGTATAAGCATGAACAGTTGTCATAAGTCCTTTTTCAATACCAAATTTATTATCTAATACATTTAAGACTGGAGCTAGACAATTAGTAGTACAACTAGCAGTTGAAATAATTTCTTCGCTACCATCTAAAATATTATGATTAACATTATAAACGATTGTTTTAACATCTTTTCCAGCAGCTGCGGAAATAATAACGTGTTTAGCACCTGCGTTTATGTGAGTTTGTGCTGTTTCACGTTTTGTGAAAATACCAGTACACTCAAACACTAAATCGATATTCAATTTTCCCCATGGTAATTGATTAGGATCTTTTTCGTTGGTAACAAGTATTTTTTTATCTCCTACAAAAATCCCTTCATCATCAAAACTTATATTGTCTTCCATAAATCTTCCTTGTGTCGTATCATAGCGAAGAAGATACGCCAAATCTTCAGGACCCTTTAAATCATTGATTGCCACCAATTCAAATGTAGGATCATTCAATAAAATTCTTGCTGTCAATCTTCCAATTCTTCCAAAACCATTAATTGCAACTCTTGTCGCCATAAAATCACTCTCCTATTATTTATTATTATAACATATCATTCTGCTAAGAATATTTTTTTAGCAAAATGTTTACTTGGTTGACACTATTATTTTTCAGCAAAATAACTATCCCCAACAAATTCTCTAATAATAGAATCTAGAGGAATTGTATTACATGTAACCGGTAATGTAAGTCTTAAAATATTTAATAATCTTATCGCTTCACCATAATGAGGGTTATCTTCTGAGATTGAAAATAACAATGGTTCAGCATATAATCTTAAAACACTAAGTTCATAAATAAGAGATGTATTAAATACAACATCAGCTTCATCTTGATATGGGAAAACATATTTTTCTTCCCCTTCTCTTACATCTTTCCATTTACTAAGTGTGTGTTCAGCTGGATAACCTCTATATCTATTATCTCTTATCATTCTTCTTAGAAGACGATTATCAGTTGTACCAATACGATTATGATTATCTATATTGATACTTGTAAGTGGAGATATATATATTTTATATTTTTTGCTATGATCAATGGATGAGGTTAATTCTTCATTAAGAGCATGTAATCCCTCAATAATCAATATATCTTTTTCATTCAATTTTACCTTTTTACTATTAGGTTCACTCTTACCAGCAATAAAATTATATGTTGGCATATTTACTTCTTCATAGTTTAAAAGTTTTTTTAAATGACCATTAAACAACTCTATATTTATAGCAGATAACGCCTCAAAATCAGGATTACCATCTTCTTTTAATGGTGTTTTGTCTCGGTCTAAAAAATAATCATCAATTGAGAGAGAAAACGGATTTAAACCAATACTTCTAAGATATAATCCTATTTTTTTGGAAGTTGTTGTTTTACCAGATGATGAAGGTCCTGCTATTAAAACAACTTTAATATTAGGATTTTCAGATATATTTTTAGCTATAGCGAAAAGTCTAGCGTTTTGTGCTGTTTCACTCATATAAATAAGATTAGAAATATCACCTTTAGCAATTACATCATTTAAATCAGATATATTATTTATATTAATGCGATTAGACCATTCGTTATATGCACTAAATTCTTCAAATAATTTTTCATGATGAACATATGGTTTTATCTTACAATCTGTATAAATATTTGGAAGCATTAAAACAAGACCATTAGATGTAACTTTTACAAGATCAAACCATTTTAAGTATGAAGTATTAATTGGCATGTCACCATGAAAATAATCATACATATTATCAAGTCTATATAAGGTAATATATGTATTGATTATATATTTTAAAGAAGCTGCTTTATCAAATTGCTTATTAGCTTCAAAAAAATCGATCGCTTCTACTCTAGAAACACTAAGTTTTTGAAATGGTATATTAGCATGCACTAATTCCTCCATACGTTTTTTAATGTTTTCAACATCTGAAGAAGACAAATCAATATCCTTTATAAGTCTTGTATATATACCTTTATCAATAGAATGTTCAATTAAAACATCACAATTTAAAACATCTTTTACTGCTTTAATATATAAGTATGTTAATCCTCTTTCATAGACTCTATTTCCTAATACATGTGTAATGTCATAGAAATCAACAGTACAATCCTTTTCAATTTTTCGATTAAGTTCAGTAAGTTTATTGTTAACTGAAGCGATAATAATATCATATTTGTACTCACTTTTAAAATTATTACTTATTTCTAGTAATGTAATATTTTTAGGATAAGTATAAACATTATCTTTGTATTTAACTGTAACAGTAAGCATAATACACCCTCTATTCTCTACTTCATTTTATCAAAAAAAAGTTTTTTTGTCATAAAGGAAGTTCACTTTTGACATTAAGTGTAAATCAATCTTCTAAATCAGATATAACCTTTTTTATTACATCAACAGAATTGTTAAACAAATCTTTTTCCTCTTTTGTTAATTTAATAGGTATATAACCTATTACTCCTTCTCTTCCAACAATTGATGGAAAACCTATAAACAAATCATTCTTATTATTGTAAGAAGATACTGTAAGAATAGTATGCTCATTATCTAAAATAGCATTTGTAATACGGACTAGCACCATACCTATCCCATAATAGGTTGCACCTTTTTTATCGATGATATCGTATGCTGCTGTCTTTACATCATCTGCTATTTCTTCTAATTCTTTAACTGTTAAATAGTCACTCATTTTAACTGAGCCAATATAAGCGTTAGACCAAGATGCAAATTCACTATCTCCATGTTCACCTAATATATATGCATGAACATTTTTGGCGTTGATGTCTAACCTTTCACTAATTATATAACGAAGCCTTATCGTATCAAGGGTTGTTCCTGTTCCAATTACTTTTGTTGGATTAAATCCTGAATACTTATATGTTACATAAGACATTACATCCACTGGATTAGTTGCAATTAAAAAAATACCATCAAATCCTGATGTAACCACCTGACTAATTATACTTTTAAATATCTTACTATTTTTATGAACAAGATCCATTCTAGATTCACCTGGTGCTTGATTAGCGCCAGCACAAATACATACAATAGATGCTTTCTTACAATCTTCATAATTACCTACTCTAATAAGAAGTTTAGAAGGTGCAAAAGGAAGACCGTGATTTAAATCAGCCACTTCTCCTTCAAGTCGCTTTTCATCTATATCAATCAATATCAATTCACTAACTTTAGTCCTTTGATTAAGTAATGCATAGGCATAACTCATACCAACATTTCCACATCCTATTACAACAACTTTATTGTTCATTTTCCCCTCCCTTATTATGATGGTGCATTATAGAGCTATAATACCAAAAAAAAAAAAAAAAAAACAAATGTTATAACATTTGTTAATATAATCTTGGACACACTCCTTGAGCCGGGATATAAAAACAGTGATTTTTAAACCTCCCTGAATTCCTTTGATTGAACCAAAAACCTCTACACTCTTCTCCTCTTGCAGGAGCATAAAACCAAAGAGCATGAGTTGCTGGATGGTAAGTTTCTCCCCTTATAACACGCATTGCTAATTCCCTTTCCTTAGTTGTAGCAGAACCAAAAAACAAAGGGCTATCCTTTCCGCTAAAACCACCTGGTGTTTGATAAATCATTTCTTCAATCGTTCTTATTGGAATAAAATCTAAACAATCTGAAATTACCCTGTTTATTCCCACATTTCCAACCATAAGCATTCCTAAATCTCCATCACCAATAGCTTCAGCACGCATAAGCCTTGCAAGTAAATCTAGTTCTTTTGTCGTATAATTAGTTACCATATTATCACCTAATATAATATATGTTTACATTTAAAATGATTGACTCCTTGCTTAACTTTCAAGTTCGAGTTATAATAAAGTTAGAAATTATAATCGGAGGTGGCATATGGCTCCTATATTAGTTGTTGGTAGCATCAATGCTGACCAAGTAGTTGTCACTGATATTGTCCCCCGCCTTGGAGAAACTGTTATCGGAAAATCTTTTAAAATAGTTCCTGGAGGTAAAGGTGCTAATCAAGCCGTTGCAGCATCTCGTCTTGGAGCTGATGTTTCTTTTATCGGTTGTGTTGGTAATGATACAAACGGAACTTTTCTATTAAATAATTTTAAAAACAATAATGTTATAACAGATGGTATTAAAATAATTGATAATGCCTCTTCTGGTATAGCAGCTATCACTGTTTGTGAAGGGAAAAATAGTATTATTGTTGCACCTGGTGCAAATTATCATGTTACGAAAGAAATAATTGATGAAAAAATAGATTTGATTTTAAAAGCAAATTTAGTTTTATTACAACTAGAAATCCCATTAGATACAGTAGAATATATTGTTGATATATGTTATGAAAACAAAATCCCTGTTATCTTAAATCCTGCACCTGCTTTTAAATTGAAAGAAAGTATTATAGATAAAGTTACATATTTAACACCAAATGAACATGAAACAGAAACCATTTTTAATACAAATGATTTTGATTCATTAGTAACAAAGTATCCTAATAAATTAATTATTACTTTAGGGGAAAAAGGACTAATGTATTTTGATGGTGAAAAAGTTATAAATATTCCTGCAAACAAAGTTGAAGTGGTTGATACAACAGGTGCTGGTGACACTTTTAATGGTGCTCTTGCTTACAAATTAGTAAATAATGCCTCATTAAAAGATTCACTAATTTTTGCAAACAAAGCTGCTTCACTTAAAATAAAACAGGTTGGAGCTCAAAATGGAATGCCAACATTAAGTGAAATGGAGGAATAAAATGAAAAAACTAGGAGTTTTAAATAGTGATATTGCATCTGTTCTAGCTGATATGGGTCATACTGATAAAATAGCTATCGGCGATTGTGGATTACCAATTCCAGATGAAACCTTAAAAATAGATGTTTCTATTAAGTTAGGAACTCCTTCTTTTATTGTGGTTTTAGAAGAATTGTTAAAAGATATGAAAGTTGAAAAAGTAATTTTAGCAGAAGAAATTAAAACTATGAATCAAGCTTTGTATCATCGCATTGAAACTTTATTAAACGACAACAATATAACTGATGTTGTATTTGTGTCACACGAAAACTTAAAAGAAAATTTAAAAGAAACTAAAGCCGTCATTAGAACGGGTGAAGCAACCCCATACGCTAATATTATTTTACAATCTGGGGTTATTTTTTAAGGTGTAATATGAAAATAAAAATGCAGGACATTAGTAAAAGTTTTTATGGCGTTAAGGTTTTAAAAAACATTAACTTTGATTTAGAAGAAGGCGAAGTTCATGCCTTAGTTGGTGAAAATGGAGCTGGTAAATCAACCCTTGTAAAAATACTTACAGGGATTTATTTGAAAGATTCAGGGTCAATTTTTGTCGATAATAAGGAAGTTAATGTTGGATCAGTTAAGGACTCAATTGACTTGAACATTGCCATTGTACAACAAGAAATAGCAACCCTACCTAACATGACAATATGGGAAAATATGTTTCTTGGAAGAGAATTAAAGAACAGTTGGGGCTTCTTAGATGTAAAAAAGATGAAAGAGATAACAAAAGAGAAGTTAATAAATATTGGTTTAAATATAGATCCCGACATCATTATGGGAACCTTGCCAATTGGTAAACAACAATTGATTACAATTGCATCTGCCCTTTTGTGGAATAAAAAAGTAATTATTTTAGATGAACCAACATCTGCCTTAACAACTAAAGAAATAGATGTCTTATTCGACACAATAAGAAAGTTAAAAAAAGAAAAGGTTTCTTTCATATATATAACACATCGTTTAGAAGAAATATTTGAAATAAGTGATAGAATTTCAGTCTTAAGAGATGGTGAAATGATAGGAACTAACAAAACATCTGATGTTGAAATAAGTGATATTATTAAAATGATGGTAGGATATACAATGCATGATCGTTATCCTAAAATGAAAAACACTTCTGGCAAAACAATATTAAAAGTGGACAACCTCACTTGTGAACCACTCTATCGTAATGTTAGTTTTGAATTAAAAGAAGGGGAAATTCTTGGTTTCTCTGGCCTTATGGGATCCGGACGCACGGAAATTATGCAAACCATCTTTGGAATTATAAAAAAAGACAGTGGAAAAATCATTATAAATGATGAAGAAGTAAAAATAAATAGTCCTATAAAAGCAAGGAAATATGGAATTGCTTACATCACAGAAAATAGAAAAGAAGAAGGATTAATTTTAGATTTTTCTCTTAGTGAAAATATTGTATTACCTAATCTAAAAGCAATATTAAATAAAATGAAAATTATAGATCATAAAAAGCAAGAAAAACTTGCAGAAGATTATATAAAAAAATTAGATATTAGAACAGATAGTCCCAAGAAAATAGTTCAAACATTAAGTGGTGGTAACCAACAAAAAATCGTAGTTGGAAAATGGCTTACAACAAATCCTAAAATTCTTATTTTAGATGAACCAACAAGAGGTGTCGATGTTGGAGCTAAATACGAAATATACGAAATTATGAATGAACTAAAAGAACAAGGTGTTGCAATTATTATGATATCGAGCGAATTGCCAGAAATAATTGGAATGAGTGATAGAGTTGCAGTTATGCACGAAGGTAATTTACGAGGTATTTTAAATAAAGATGAATGTAGTCAAGAAAAAATAATGACCTTGGCGACTGGAGGAAAATAAATGGAAAAGATAAAATATTATGTGAAACAAAACACTCCACTCTTTGGATTGTTTGTTATGATGATTATTGTAACCATTATAGACCCTAAATTTATTCAGCTAAGTAATATATCTAATGTTATAAGACAAGTTTCAATCAATGGTTTGATTGCCCTTGGTATGACTTTTGTTATCCTAACAGGAGGCATTGATTTATCAGTAGGAAGTGTTTTTGCTCTAACAGGAGCTGTTTTAGCAAAAATGTTGATAAATGGGGTTAATCCCCTACTAGCAGTTCTACTAACATTAGGATTAGGACTAGTCTTAGGAGTCATAAACGGGTTATTGATAGCTAAAGGGAAATTACAACCTTTTATTGCAACACTTGGTACTGTTACTTTATATAGAGGTATAACAAGAGTATTTATGGAAGGCAGACCTATTACAGGTTTTAAAAGTAAATTTGTAGATAATATTGGCAGGGGGTATGTATTAGGTATACCAATCCCTATTATTATCTTAATTATAGCAGTGTTAATTGCTTTGTTTATTACCAAAAGGACTGTTTTTGGAAAAGAAGTTTATGCTGTTGGGGGAAACGAAAAAACAGCCCATTTTTCAGCAATCAATGTTGATCGTGTAAAAATCAAAGTATATGCTTTATCTGGATTATTAACTACCATCGCAGGCATTATTTTAATGTCTCGTCTAAACTCAGCACAACCTAATGCAGGCTTAGGATATGAGCTTGATGCTATAGCAGCAGTTGTCTTAGGTGGAGCTAGTATGTCTGGTGGTAAAGGTAAAATATGGGAAACTTTCGTTGGTATTCTTATTATTGGTGTATTAAACAATAGTTTGAATATGCTTCGAATATCATCCTTTTATCAGGATGTAGCTAAAGGTGTTGTAATACTTCTTGCGGTCTTATTTGATCGTAAGAAGTATTACAAATAGATTATTATTATTATGAAAGGAGGAGAAGTATGAAGAAGTTTTTATCACTAACAATCCTATCAGCATTTGTATTGCT
Source organism: Mollicutes bacterium (assembly GCA_012837765.1). Lineage (GTDB taxonomy): Bacteria > Bacillota_I > Bacilli_A > RF39 > UBA660 > UBA5348. Next base: position 8,567 of record DUQO01000013.1, read on the forward strand.
TGCAGTAACTGGATGCTTTGGGAAGGATGATAAAAAAGGCACTATTGGTTTATCTGTTTCAACATTAAACAATCCTTTCTTTGTAGATCTAAAAGATGGTGTACAAGAAAAAGCAGATGAATTGGGCTATGAAGTAATTGTTTACGATGCTCAAGATGATAGTGCAAAACAATTAAATGATGTTGAAGATTTAATTAGTAAAAAAGTAGATATCATTATCATTAACCCTACTGATTCAGATGCTGTTGGAACTGCAATAACAGCTGCTAATGAAGCTGGCATTCCAATTGTCACAGTAGATAGAAGTGCAAATTCTGGCGAAGTAGCAACTCACGTTGCATCAGATAATGTAAAAGGCGGCAGAATGGCTGGTGAATACCTACTTGAATTAGTAGGCGAAGGTGCAAAAGTACTTGAACTTCAAGGTGTATTAGGTGCTTCTGCAACTGTAGATCGTGGACAAGGTTTCCATGAAGCTGTAGATGGCAAATTAAATGTTGTTGCATCAAAAACAGCAAACTTCAACCGTAGTGAAGGTTTAAGTGTAACTGAAGACTTACTTGAAGCACACAGTGATGTTAAAGGTATATTTGCACATAATGACGAAATGGCTTTAGGTGCTGTCCAAGCTCTTGCAGCGAAGAACATTACTGATGTAGTAGTTATAGGATTTGACGCAACAGACGATGCAAAAGAAGCTGTTGAAAATGAAACTATGGCTGCAACTGTAGCTCAACAACCAAAATTAATGGGAACATTAAGTGTTGAATTTGCAGTTAAAATTTTACTTGGTGAAGAAGTTGCTGATTACATTGCAGTTGACCTAGCACTAGTAAAATAATAAAAAATATAATAAAAGGGTACTAAAAAGTACCCTTTTTGTTTCATATTTATTGATTATTATAACAATTTATGCTATTATTGATTTACTTAGGGGTATAGTTCAATGGTAGAACGACGGTCTCCAAAACCGTTAATGTGGGTTCAACTCCTACTACCCCTGCCATTAAGTAAAAAAGTCGAAATTTTATAATTTATCAGACTTTAAATAGATA
>DUQO01000014.1 GCA_012837765.1 Mollicutes bacterium
AGAATAGAAAAAAAGCATTTTAAAGATGCTAATCATAAGGATACTGTTCTTATAGAAGTTGATAAGAAAAAGCAAGATGAAGGAAAAATAATTAAAGTTATCGAAAGGGATAACTCTAATCTTGTTGGGGAGTATTATGTTGAAAACAATGTTGGTTATGTAAAAATGGATAACCCACGTTATAAAGATTATATTATTGATATAAAAGATAGCAAGGGTGCTGTTGAAGGTCATAAAGTATATGTTAGAAAGATTAAAGACTTACAAAATGGAGATCAACAAGGAGAAGTTTTAAAAATAATTGGTCATAAAGATGATGTAGGTGTTGATATAGCTTCTATTGTATACGAGTATGGCATACCAATGGAATTTAGTGAAAAAGTTAAAGAGGAATTAGAAACCATTCCTAATTCTGTTGTGGAAACTGATCTAGTAGGAAGAAGAGATTTAAGAGGAGAAACTATTGTTACAATAGATGGTGATGATGCTAAAGACTTTGATGATGCAATATCTATTAAGAAAACAAGTGATGGTCATTATCTTTTAGGTGTTCATATAGCAGATGTTAGTCACTATGTAAAAGAAGACAGTGCTATTGGAAAAGAAGCATATGATAGAGGTACAAGTGTATATTTAGTTGATAGGGTAATACCGATGCTACCTCACCAATTATCTAATGGAATTTGTTCATTAAATGAAGGTGTCGATAGATTAACATTATCATGTACAATTGAGATTGATTCTAATGGTAATTTTGTAAATTATGATATATATACAGCTGTCATAAATTCAAAAAAGAGAATGACTTATAAAAATGTTAATAAAATACTAGAAAACAATGAAGTAATAGAAGGTTATGAACCATTTATCGATGATTTAAAGCTTATGAGCGAATTAGCTGATATATTAAGAGCAAATATGACAAGAAGAGGATATCTTGATTTTGATACAGATGAAATGAAAATAATTGTTGATAAAGAAGGAAATCCAATTGAAATAACAAAAAGAGACAGGGGAACAGGCGAAAAAATCATTGAAATGTTTATGATAGCTGCTAATGAAGCTGTAGCATCATATGTTTTTTGGTTAGGAAAAGAAATGGTTTATCGTGTACACGAAGAACCTGATGATAAAAAGATCCAAGAATTAATTAACTTTCTTAATGGTTGTGGAATAAGATTAAAGGGAAAAAGCAAAAGATTTTCAACTAAAATGATGCAAGAAATATTATCGATTTTTTCTGAATCAGAAGCTAAACAAGTATATATGAACACTGTATTACGTGCTATGAAAAAAGCTCGTTATAGTGCTGATAACTTGGGCCATTTTGGACTTGGAAGTAAATTATATACTCATTTTACTTCACCAATTAGAAGACTTCCTGACTTAATTGTGCATCGTATAGTAAAAACAGCTTTACAAATTAAAGGATATAATAAAAATTATACATACGATCAATTAAGCGTTTGGTCAGATCATGCTTCCCTTACTGAAGATCGTTCTGTAAAATGCGAAAGAGCTGTTGAAAAATATGAAGCTGCTCGTTATATGGAAAATCATATAGGAGAAGAATATGATGCTATAATTGCAAGTGTAAGTAGAGATGGAATTTGGGTCCAATTAAAGAACTTAATTGAAGGCTTAATAAAAATTAGTGAAATAGGCACTGATTACTATGATTTTGACGAAAAAATGTTACTTATAAGAGGACGAAGAACCGGGAAATTATATAGGATTGGAGATAAAGTAAGGGTAGTTGTCACTGGAGCATCTAGAGAAACAAGCGAAATAGATTTTGCTTTTGTAAAAAAAGGAGTGAACTAAATGAAAAAAAGAAGACGTTTAAAAATTAAAAGATTAATACTATTTTTGTTATTGATTTTATCGATAGGTATTGGTTGGTTTTTCTTAAAAGAACAAAATTTTTTCAAAAGTAAACCTAATGATTCAGAAATTGAAGAAAAAGAACCAGAAGAAGAAAAACCAAAAGAATATAGTCTTGATATGATTATGGTTGGTGATGTTTTAATTCACTCATTAGTCTATAGGGACGCTAAAGTAGGAGATACCTATGATTTTAATCCAATGTTTGATCGAATTAGGGATATAGTAGGTGAGTACGATTTAGCTTTTTGTAATCAGGAAACACCATTCGGAGGGAAAGAATTGGGATATTCTGGATATCCAGTGTTTAATACACCTTCTGAAATTGGTGATGCTTTGATTGGAATGGGCTTTAACCTTGTATCATTAGCTACTAATCATACGATGGACAAAGGTGTAATAGGTGCAATAAACTCTCTTAATTATTGGAATAGTAAAGAAGAAGTTTTAACTGCTGGATCATATTTGTCTGAGGAAGCACGCAAAGAAGTTAGAATAAGAGAAAAAAATAATATTAAATACACAATGTTAGCTTATCTTGCAACATTTACTAATAAAGCACTTCCATCAAATCAACAATATTTATTAAATATGTATGATAAAGAAAAAGTAAAAGAAGACATTGAAAGGGTAAGGGACAAAGTTGATTTACTGATTGTTTCAATGCACTGGGGACAAGAATACAAAACAGAACCAAATGCTAAACAACGTGAAATTGCAGAGTATCTAGCATCACTTGGTGTTGATATTATAATTGGCCATCATACTCATTCTGTTCAACCTATTGAATATATAGATGGAACATTAGTGTTTTATTCGTTAGGTAATTTCATATCAAATCAACCAAATTATGATGATTTAATAGGACTAATGCCAACTTTAAGGGTTACTAAAACGGTTGATAAGGATAAAACAACAATGCAAATAAGCGACCTACAAGCGAATTTAATTTATACGTATTATGAAGGTGTAAGATGTGAGACTTGTTATCATTCAAATTATAGTGTTATACCATTTAGTGAAATAACAGCTAATGAGTTTCCACAGTATAAAACCTACTATAATAAATACAAAGACGTATTAACTAGTTTAGATCCAACAATTAAAGTTGGAGCTATAAATGAATAGGGTGGTATAGATGGAAATAAGCAATAAAAAAGCAACATATGATTATTTTATTGAAGAAACATATGAAGCTGGTATTGTTTTAAAAGGTACTGAAATAAAATCTATAAGAAAAGGTAGTGCTAATTTAAAAGATAGTTATGCAATTATAAAAAAAGGAGAAGCATATCTTTTAAACATGTATATAGCACCCTATGAACAAGGTAATCGATTTAATCATGATCCAAGACGAACAAGAAAATTACTACTTCATAAAAAAGAAATAAATAAAATTTCAGGTCAGATTACAACAGAAGGATATACATTAGTACCAATAAAATTATATTTTAAAGGAAATAAGGCAAAAATATTGTTAGGTATAGCAAAGGGCAAAAAAACATTTGATAAAAGAGAAGTTATAAAGAAAAGAGACTTAGAAAGGGAAGCTAGAAAAGAAGCTAAATATAGTTTTAGATGATTATAATAATTGAAAGCTATTATTTACATATAATAAATTGTGTGTTATAATTTATCACACATGGGGCTGCTTTGGCTTCGACGGGAACAATAGTTATAAATCGCAAGTCGTAGGTATGCGTTAAATCCAATAATTTAATAACTGGAAACAGAAATCAATTAGCTTTTGCTTAATATAGCATAGCTGCTTCTTTTATTCTTTCGCCCGTGAGGAATTTAAGAGGCTCAATTTAATGGGATATATTATTGTAATGCTTATAGCAATAATGAATTTAATAAGCTTACTAAGGAAGGGATTGTTAGTTATCAACTTTTCTTAGGAATTTTATTAACTAACTAAACTTGTAGACATTTATAATGAGATGTTTTCGGACAGGGGTTCAATCCCCCTCAGCTCCACCATTGACGAATCTGTTCGAACTATTCGAACTTTTATATATGAATCAATCAGAAATGATTGATTTTTTTAGTTGTTAAAAAAATCATAGAAAGGATTTGTCTATGGTAAATATTATTAAAGAAGA
>DUQO01000015.1 GCA_012837765.1 Mollicutes bacterium
CAAGTGCTGTAGCGCCTGCATCACTATATGTTGTACCTATATATATAGTTGCTGGATTATCACCCTTTATTGTTATAACAGGTGCTAGTACATCAATTACATTAACAGTTCTTGTAACTGGATCAGCAGCATTACCTGCTTTGTCACTTACATTATAAGTAATTGTATATGTACCTACTACGTTAGGGTTAACTGAACCTGTTACAACAACATCACTAGCTAATCCACTATGGTCATCTGTTGCTGTGGCTCCCGCATCACTATAAGTACTTCCTTTATTGATTGTTATATTACTTTCACCATTTAAGGTTATCACCGGTTTTGTATTATCTAGATTAAATATATTACTACTAATAACTGTTTTATTACCTTCGCTATCACTTGCCATTGCCCACAAATAATAACTCCCTGTTATTCCTACTGGCGAGTAAATTGTTCCTTCATTTATAAATGATGAAGTAAATAAATCAGGAGATGGTTCGGTTGGCGATATTGTCCAAATATATCTTAGGCTATTATTATCTATTACCCCTAAATCAGTTACTGTAATTGCTGTTGTTCTTTCTTTAGCATAGGTAGGATTTCCATTTGGATTAAATGTTATCATAGGCGCTTCAATATCAAGAACATTTATTGTTCTTGTTACTGTAGTCACATTTTCAAACAAATCGTTAACTGTATATGAAATAATATAAGTTCCTGGTACATTAAGATTTACTGTTCCTGTTACTACTATCTTATCCGTTATATCACCTGATAAATTATCAAATGCTGTCGCGCCTGGATCTACATAATCTTCTCCTACATACATAGTTACTGGATTATCTCCTAACAAAGTTAAAACAGGAGGAATGGTATCTCCTTCACATTCACTAGCATTTTCTACTACTTTCATATTTCTAAATGTTCCACAGGCGATAAACCCTTCCCATTTACCTTCACCTATAATACTAATAACTTCCTCATTATCTACAATCGCTATATTAACACTTGAATAATTAGCTGGTGACAAACCCAACTCTTCATCAATGTTATTAACATCTAATATAGTTGGGTCAAAATCTGTATTTGTTAACTTTTTATAATTAATCGCCTTTAAAAACAATTTCGCATCACTTTCAAAAGCACTTCTAGTTGATGATTTTATTATTCCTGTTATAGTTGGTACTGCTATTGCTAAAATGATACTCAATACAACGAGGATAGAAATAAGTTCCATTAATGTAAAGCCTATCATTTTATGTTTTTCTTTATTATGCATAAACTATCATCCTTGTTACTGTATTTATTGTGCAATAGGCATTATAACATACAAACAGTTTCTTTTTTTATGAAATAATTACCATTAATATCTTTTGTAATTATTGGGTAAAAATACATATAAAAAAGAAAAGTGATAATAAAATCACTTTCTTTTTTTCTTCTTTTTAGAATTATACATATGAAAATCAGCTACTACAGGTTTTCCATCTACAATTTTGGTTTCATCATCATCTGATGATTCATATGCATGAAAACTATTTAGAGAAACTGCGTCTTCATTAACAACCTTTTCTCTATTGTTATTATTTCGTCTTTTTGCCAATTTATCATCCTCCTGTTTATATTATAACCAACAGCGTTTAAAATATTAAAAAAACGAATAAGTATTATTCGTTTATCAAACAATTTGTAATATATTTATAAATAATGTTAACATCTTCAAGAGGAATTGGCTTTAAAAATTTCATAAGTAAGCGATGCGAACTATCAGTAATAATCTCAACCAATGAATCAAGATTATTTATATTTAATGAATAAGAAGAAATTGATTCATATTTTATAGCATGTATTGATTTACGAAAACCTCTAATACCTTTCTTATCAATTAGTATAATTCGTTTGTCAGTAAAAATACCTAAATCACGTTTAGAACGAAATGCTAAAAGAACCTTTTCATCGTTGTCAACATATTCAAGATCTTCAGCAGAAAGATCTTCTTTTCTCAAAGAAACAAAAAAATTAAAATGAGACGCTATCGGTTTGAATTTTATAAAAGCCATATTATCACTCCTAAAACTTATTTTTTACTTTATTTTCAATTAACATATATGTTTTTTTAATAGCAACTTTATCTATAGCGCTTAAAAAACTTAATGTTAATGGATATGTATTATAGAGTGTTATTTTTATTTGTGAGGTAAATTGCCCGAAAAAAACTGCCGATGTAACAATTGAGTGATACGGAATAGCACTTATTTCTTTTACATGTTTTCCTATCCCTCTTTTATTAAATAAAACTATTTGCTTATCTGTAAATAAAGCTACATCCTTACGAGTACGGTAAGCAAACAAAACTTCTTCATCATTTATATAATCATTCACATATTTTGGTAATTCATCAGTACTTATTTGTTTATTAAAGTTAAATTTTGGTGTCAGTGGTTTGAATTTCATAAATGCCATAACTTCACCTTCATTCGTTACTAATATTGTAACATATTGGTAAAATGTAAACAAGTTTTGTTTTGCATATATATTCATAAAATGTGTTACACAATTTAAAATAACTAGAACTAATTTCATTTACTAAAAAGAAGTCTATTTTTTCTTCTTTTATATCTTTAATCTTTTTAATATCATCTAGGCCATTAAGGTAGACAGAAGGATCAGTATATTTTAGTTTGTCTTTTGATATAGAATATTTATCTAAATCATCTTTTACATATAATTTGCCATTATTAATATAAATAATATTATCATCAGTTATAATAAAAGTTGGCGCTAAGTGGATTCCTCCCCCATAAGTTACATCATTACTTGTTATGATATTGACTTCATAATCAAAAGCAAAACAATCACTAGGCGTAAATATATCGCCTTGTGTATCCTCAACAATTAATTCATTGTCTGTTACAGTTCCTGTTAAACCTTCCCATTTGCCTTTACCGACAACAGTTAATGTTATTAAATTCCCTGTTACATCTACTCTAACAATTTCATAATTACTATCGACTATACCTAGTTCACTTGAAATGTTATTTTGATTAACATTAGACGAATTAAATTCCAAGTCATAAATCGAACGGTTTTTTATCGTTCTAAAAATGTTTGAAATATCCATTTCAAAACTTTATTTAGTCGAGGAATCAACAATTTTTCCAATTTGGGGTACAGCAATTGCTATAATAACAGCTAAGATAACAATTACTGCCAATAGTTCAATTAATGTAAACGCATTAATCTTTTTTTTATCCACTTTGTTCATCTACTGTTTATTCACTTAATAGTAGTATACATCAAGATATTACTTAATTTCAACAATTATCTTGAAGTTAATTAATAGTTCGACATTGTTTCAAACGAAAAAAGAGTGAATCTTAAATATTCACTCTAATCACTTATTGCATTGTATCTTATTTATATGTATTAAAACCATTTGTATTTTTTTATATTAATCCAGGAATATTAATCCAAACTATATATTCATTATCATTACTATCTCTTAAATAAATGGTATGTTCTGATTTCCAATCTCTTTTAACCTTATAACTTAAAGAGGTTTCATCATAATTTGATTCAGTATATTTGAAATCTTTCAACGTTTTGTAACCTTCTTTTTCTTCAAGATATATTATTTTGGTATCAGCGTCAGTAGTTACCGTTAAAAATCTGTAATATCTCGGGAATATTCCTTCGGATTTTCTGGTTCCAACTGAAATATCAAAGCCATTTATAGAAGCTACTTCACCAGGTGAATATATATTCTTTGGACTCATTGTAATAACTTCTTTATTTCCTGCTATATCTTCAACATACAGGGTTACTTTTTGATTTTTTGAGATGTTATTAATTGTACCATTATATGTTGTGTTATAGTACCCTTTCCATCCGTTTTTACTTGTTGCCTCATTAACAGGGAAAGTATCGACAGTAAATTCACCAAAAGCATATCTTATGGTTTTGACACCTGAAATGTTATCTGAAATATCTACATGAAATTTAGTTTTATGGTTTTCATCAAATATTATTTCATTTCCTTCATATAAGTTGATATTATCTATTTTTTTATCTATAAAAACGATTTTTTCATCCCATACAGCTGATTCGTTTCCAGCATTATCTCTAACTATTATTAAAGCATTAGTATTTTTATCAAATGTCTTTTCATTTGATTCTTGCCATGAAATACCACCATCAAACGAATAATCTTTTATACCACTTTTCGAAGTATCAGGTTCTACTACTAAAGTAACATTATCTCTAGTCCATGTAGATACATTACCCGATACACTTCGAATAATTGGAGTCTCTTTTCCAATTCTAATAGTATAAGCTTCAGTTAATTCACCCTTATTGCCTACATTATCTACAGCTCTAAACCATACTTGAGTGTTTACCTCTTCATCAAATACAAGTTCATTACCTTCAACTTGAGTCCATACTGTTTTATCGTTTGAATATTCAAAGTGATTCAAACCTGAGCCATTATCTTTTAGACTTAAATTTACCTTAATAGCTTGATTTGTCCAATCTTGATCATAATTTATCCAATTATTTTCACTTGTTTCCTCTTCTAATGATATTGTTGGAGCTGC
>DUQO01000016.1 GCA_012837765.1 Mollicutes bacterium
TACAAGGACATAAATATATTACTGTATCTACCATAAGTCAAGTCCTCGAACAAATAAGTAGAGTACTTATTATTATAGTTGGTAGTTATGTTGCTATAAAAGTATTAGATTTACCTGTTAAAGCAGGGGTAGGTATAGCTGTTTTTGGTGCTACTGTAGGTGGTTTAATAGCATATATATATTTACTAATTAAAATGCGTAAAAATATAAAGCACTTTGAGCAAGAAGATGATAAAACAGAAGAGAATACCATAACAACAAAAAGTATTGTAAAAAAAATACTAAGTTATGCTATTCCATTTGTTTTTGTAAGTCTTATTACATCATTTTATAGTTTTGTAGATTTATCTACTGTTATTAAAGTAATGGTAAATAATTTAAAATATACTGTGAATGATGCTGAATTAGTACTTAGTATTTTCTCAACTTGGGGTAACAAATTAAATATGATAGTTTTATCAGTTTCAACTGGTTTAGTTACTAGTTTGATACCCAATATATCTAGTAGTTTTGCTAAAAATGATTTTGTTGATGCAAGAAATAAAATAAATAAGTCGTTACAAATGCTTTTATATCTAATTGTACCAATGACTGTTGGTATATGTTTGCTTGCAACACCTATTTGGACAATCTTTTATGGTTATAATGTATTAAGTAGTAACATTTTTAAATTTTATATTTTTATAGCTCTTTTCTCTAGTTTGCTTACTGTATTAACAACAATATTACAATTATTAAATGAATATAAAAAATTATTCTTATATGTTCTATATGGTTTGATAACAAAGATAGTTTTAAATGTTCCTTTGATGTATGCTTTTAATGCAATTAATATAAATGCTGGCCATGGACCAACACTTGCAACGATATTAGGTTTTTTAGTTACAATTGTTTTAATTTTAATTCTTCTTTACAAAAAAATTGGTGTTGATTATACTCAAACTTTAAAAAGGTTATTTACTATTGTTTATGTATGTTTCATAATGAGTTTAATAATTATATTATTAAAACAGGTTATTCAAATAGATGTTGAAAGTAGAAGTATGGCGTTATTATCAGTTGTTATTTTTTCATCAGTTGGGGCATTTATATATATATTTATTACTATTAAAAATGGGCTTTTAACTGATATTTTTGGACAAACATATATCAATAGGATTTTAAAAAAATTTAAATTTAAGAAAGGGAGTATACAATGAAAAAAACAAAAGTAATTTGCACGATTGGTCCTTCAACTGAAAGTAGGGAAATGATTAAAAAATTGATGGAAAAGGGAATGGATGTAGTAAGAATCAATATGTCTCATGCTACCTATGATCAAGCTAGAACAATCATATATACTGTACGAGAATTAAATAAGGAATTAAATAAAAATGTTGGCATTTTAATTGATACTAAAGGACCAGAAATTGGTGTCAAAACATTAGGTGGTAAAGATTATGTTGTTCAGGCGGGGGATCATATTGTTTTATCATCAAAAGAAGGTCCGAATAATAAATTTGTTATCAATTATACTGATTTAATTAACGATGTGAAAAAAGGAGATAAAATTCTTCTTGGTGATGGTACAATTGAACTTAATGTTATTGATGAGACGTTAGAAGATATTATTTGTGAAGTTAAAAATAATGGTGTTATAAGAAATAATATAGGATTAAATGTCCCTAATGTTGATTTGAATATTGATTTTTTATCAGTGGCTGATAAAAATGATATATCTTTTGCATCATCAATAGATGCTGATTATATTGCGTTATCATTTGTAAAAAATGCTAATGATGTTTTAGATATAAATGATATGCTTATTTCACTTCGTAATGAGCATATGCAGATAATATCAAAGATTGAAAATAAAAGTGCTATTGAAGATCTTGAAAACATCATAAAGGTAAGTGATGGAATAATGGTTGCAAGAGGAGATCTTGGAGTTGAAGTATCTTTAGAAGAAGTGCCATATTTACAAAAGAAAATTGTTAATGCTTCTTTAAAAGCTAATAAGATATGTATTGTAGCAACTCAAATGTTAGCTTCAATGGAAAATTGTATAAGACCTACTAGGGCAGAAGTGTCAGATGTTGCTAATGCAGTTAATGAAGGGGTAGATGCTATTACTTTAAGTGGTGAAACAGCTGTTGGAAAATACCCGATAGAAGCTCTTGAAACAGCTACTAGAATTATCAATAATATGGAAGATAATTTAGAAAGGGATTATAACACTACTGATAAAATAGAGTTTAGCAATGATGATGTAACATCACTTATTGCTAGAAATGTAGTAAATAGTGTTAATCAATTAAAATCATCTTTAATAATTACATCTTCAATATCTGGTTATACTGCTAAAATGATAAGTAGTTATAGACCAGGTTGTCCAATTTTAGTAATAACACCAAATGAACAAACAGCTAGAAGTTTATCACTTAATTACGGAACTATCCCAGTTATTACACCTATGTTTAATAATACAGACGATATAATTGCAAATGGTTTAAATGAAGCTAAAAAAATAATGTCACTTGAAAAGACAACAGTTGTTATTACAGGTAGCTTTCCAAATGATAAAAATGTTACGAATTTCATGAAAATAGAAACAATTGAGTAAAAATCATTATATATATGTTTTCACATTTTTTGCCATTGACATCCAATAAATTTCATACTATCATATACGGTAATTTGAAAGGGTGTAGCAACATGGCAAGAAACTTATCAGATTATCTTTATAGACTAATATCGTTGAAAATTAAAATTTTTGAACCAATACATTCTAGTATTAAGGGTGAATTTAGAAAATATAAAGCTTATTTATCTAATATACCAGAAGATCATTTTTGGTATAAAAACTTTGAATCTATATTACCTGATGGACGAAAAATAAAAATGTGCTATAAACAAGATAATAGCATGTATGTAAAAGTGTTAGATCGTTCAAAATTGTATAGTAGTTTAATAATCTATATTTCAAATGATGGAAATAAAGTTATCTTTAATTATAAAACAGCTATAAACAATGAAAAAAATATGATGAAGAAAAAAGTGAATATAAATACGATGCAAGAAGAAGAGTATATACTTCACGTTATACAAAAATATCTAGTCTACAAAATCAAATAATGACTATGTATATAGAGTATGATGAGCACGGTGTTGAAACAAAAAAAGAAATAGACAGTCAAGAAATTGAAATTAACTTAAAGGAAAAAACCAAGACCAAAAAAGTCAAAAGTGAGATTTAATTAATCTCACTTTTTTAAAAAAAACAATGTTATAGTTAGATAAAATTAAAATACATGCTATAATGTTATTAAAGAGAATACACGTAACAATAAAAACAAGTAGTAGGTGAGTATCATGAGTGAAAAATTAAAATTATTATTAGA
>DUQO01000017.1 GCA_012837765.1 Mollicutes bacterium
GTGTGGCTTTTTTTGAACGAATTATATATATTCTTCAAACGGCCGTTATTTATAATATAACATCTAAAGATAAAAAGCAACCCTTTTAACACTTTTTTTATAAATTATTTTTAAAGTATGTGTCTTTTATATATTCTAAAGCTCTATTTTCCCTTAATAATACAGTTTTGAAGCCTTTTTGTTGATGATTTTTATCTTTAATTATTTTACTGTTATGTTTAATTACATCATCAATATCGACATATTTTGCTTTTAAGACATCTTCTTTTTCTCTACCAACAAAGTTTGGTTCACCTATTTGACCGATCTTGCATATATAATAATACGATTTTTGATTATAGACAGAGTCACTACCACTTATACCATGCCTTTTCTCTTCAATATAACCAAGTAGTTTTATAACTTCTACTTTTCTTGCGCCAACTTCTTCATATAGTTCTCTTTTTAAAGCTTCTTCATGTGTTTCATCTTTTTTTATGCCGCCACCCGGAAAAATAAAGTCGTTATATTTTTCTGAATAAAGCATTAAAACTCTATCCTTATATAATATGATAGCTCTAACTGTGGTTCTTTGTTTAATTTTTTCATTATCTTTTATTCCGTTTTCAATTATTGTATTTCCAATTTTCATATTTATCGCCTTAATTATTATAACATGAAAAAAAAAAAGAAAGGTTAGTTCGGACTAACCTTTCTCCTAAGTTTAAATAACTTTAATTATTATTATGCTGGTTCTATTGTAACTTCAATACTATTAATTCTAACTTGAGGGTTACTTGAACCACCGATACCTACGTTTTGAATAGAAAACATATTAACTAATAATTCATCATAAATAGCTGTAACATTTTTTGTTTCAGTATCATCTAAATTATATGTTGTTTCTCCAACTATAACTTCTGCAGCGTGTTCGTTTGTTGAAGCACCAAAGTTAATTTTAATTTCTGTGATTACATAATCAGAATCAACTTCAATAATTAATTTATTTCCTTCGCCTGTTGCAGAACTACCGTATAATCTAAATTCTGTATAAAGTCCTACGCCATTTGAAACATTATTTTCTACAGTTATGCTAAATATTTCTGGATCTAATAAAAATTGTCCAGCATAATTAGTTTCTTCAGCCATGTTACCACCGCCTACTGGAACAATAATAAATTCTGTAGGTTCTTCAACAGTTACTTTTTGCCATATCGCAACTAATGTAATAGCTTCTGTAACTTCATCATCAAAATCATAAGCAACGCCATCTAATTGCCATTCAACAAATTCATATCCGCCTTTAACAGGTTCTGCTGGTTCTACTACTTTTTCACCATCTAAAACTATTTGAGAATTAACTGGACTTCCACCATCTGTGTCAAATGATACTAAATAAGATTCTTTAGCTTCGTGTTCATTCCATTTAATGTTGTCAATTGTTATTTGTTTATTTGCACTGTCTGAGCCAACATTTTTAATTTTAATAGTTGCTGGTCCGTAAACTGGGAATTCAGGTTCATAAATAAATTGATAAATAGTATCATCTGAACCAAATTTTACTGAATATCCAACAACAATATTATTAACGTAAACTTCTAATTCTCTTTCTGATACTCCTGTAAATGCGCGTCTATATTCAAAATATAATACTGTAAATCCTTTTGGTAATACAAATTCTAGATAAGAATCGCTTGCTCTTCTTAGCATTATTCCTTTACCGTCAATTACAGCATTTTCTTGATCTCTAGAATGTCCATAAGTAAAGATAATACCGTCTTCTCCTTCAAATGAACCATCTAAATAACTAGTAGTTAAATTTGTATCTTCAAAGTCTTCATGAAAATCAAATATTATTATTTTTTCCCATTTAGCATAAAGTGTTAAATTGCCTGTATCTATTGTAGTTATCTTAGTGATTGGAGTTCCAATAAATTCTAAGTTGTCATACCAACCTTTAAAAGTGAACCCTTCTTTAACTGGCACTTCTAAAAC
>DUQO01000018.1 GCA_012837765.1 Mollicutes bacterium
CTCTTTAATAATCTTATTCGTTTTTGACCTTGAGCTGTTTCTAATTCTTTATTAAGATTATCTAATTCTTCTTGTAAATTAATTTCAGATAGCAATAATCTAATTGCTTCAGCTCCCATACCAACTTTAAAGCCATCACCATATTTTTCATAATATGCATTATATTCTTTATCAGATAAAGTTTGCTTCTTTTGTAATGGTGCTATTCCTGGATCTGTTACAACATAAGAAACAAAGTATAATACTTCTTCCAAATCCCTAGGAGACATATCAAGTAATAGTCCCATACGAGAAGGCGTTCCTTTAAAGAACCAAATGTGTGATACAGGTGTTGCAAGTTCAATATGGCCCATACGTTCACGTCTCACTTTAGATTTAGTAACCTCAACACCACATTTATCACATATTACACCTTTATATCTTACTTTTTTATACTTTCCACAAGTACATTCATAATCTTTAGTTGGCCCAAATATTTTTTCACAGAAAAGACCATCTCTTTCAGGTTTTAAAGTACGATAATTTATAGTTTCTGGTTTTTTAATTTCACCATATGACCAAGAGCGAATCTTTTCAGGGGACGCTATGGCAATTTTTAAAGCTGAAAATTTATTTGCATCCATCATTATTGAGCACCCCCTTCTTCAATAAAATCCTCTAAATTATCTTCATGCATTTCTCTAGCATCATCTGCTTCTTCAAGATTTAAATCAATATTTATCTCTTCTTCATATTTTGTATCTTCTATTTCTTCAATTGAAAGAGCTGGAGTTGTTTTAGCTTCTTCTTCTTCTAGTTGCCTTAATTCTACCTCTTCATTTTTATCATTTATAATTGTCATATCAAGGCCTAATGCTTGGAACTCCTTAATCAAGACTCTAAAGGATTCTGGAATACCAGCTTGTTTGATAAGATTTCCTTTTACTAACGCCTCATAAACTTTTACTCTTCCAACAACATCATCTGATTTGACAGTCAACATTTCTTGTAAAATGTGAGCAGCGCCATATGCATATAATGCCCATACTTCCATTTCCCCAAAACGTTGTCCTCCAAATTGAGCTTTACCTCCAAGTGGTTGTTGCGTTACTAATGAATATGGTCCTGTTGATCTAGCATGTAATTTATCATCAACCATATGCATCAGTTTAATCATATACATAATACCAACACAAATACGGTTATCAAATGGTTCTCCTGTACGACCATCATATAAAACAGTCTTTCCATCAGGATCCATCCCCGCTTTTGCCATCATCTCTTGAATTTCTTCTACTTCAGCACCATCAAATACAGGTGTAGCAATATGGTATCCTAATTTTTTAGCTGCCATACCCAAGTGTAATTCAAGAATTTGTCCAATATTCATACGTGATGGAACCCCCTGTGGGTTAAGTAAAATGTCTACTGGTGTACCATCTGGTAAATATGGCATATCTTCTTGTGGTAATACTAATGAAATAACACCCTTATTACCATGACGGCCTGCCATTTTATCCCCTACACCTATTTTTCTCTTTTGTGCAATAAAGACTCTTACTACTTTAGAAACACCAGCAGGAATGTCTTCATTTTCCTTTTTAGTAAACACTTTAACATCGTGAACAATTCCATCAGCACCATGAGGAACACGAAGTGATGTATCTCTTACTTCTCTGGTTTTTTCACCAAAGATAGCGTGTAACAATTTTTCCTCACTCGTAAGTTCAACCATTCCTTTAGGGGTAACCTTACCTACTAAAATATCCCCCTCACGAACTTCTGTACCTATTTTTATAATACCATCAGCATCAAGGTTTTTACGAGCTTCTTCTGATACATTAGGAATATCCCTTGTAATTTCTTCTGGTCCTAATTTAGTATCACGACATTCAATATCATAGCTTTCTATTTTAATAGATGTATATACATCATCTAAGACAAGTCTTTCATTTAATATAATTGCATCTTCATAGTTATAACCATCAAATGTCATAAATGCAACTACAACGTTTTTACCTAAAGCAAGTTCTCCTTTATCAGTACAAGGTCCATCAGCAATAACCATACCTTTATGTACTTTATCTCCCACTTTAACTATTGGTCGTTGATGATAACAAGTAGCATTATTAGAACGTTCAAAGTTCATTAAATGATAAACATCTTTATTGTTTGCTGTTTTTATAATAATCTTTTTACTATCAATGTAATCAACAATACCATCAGAATGGGCAATAACTACAGCTCCACTATCTTTTGCTGCAATATATTCACTACCAGTTCCTACAACAGGAGCTTCTGATTTCAATAAAGGCAATGCTTGACGTTGCATGTTAGCTCCCATCAAAGCACGGTTTGCGTCGTCATGTTCAAGGAAAGGAATACAACTAGTTGTAACCGACACAATTTGTTGTGGAGACACGTCAAAATAATCAACTTCTTCTGGTGCTGCAATAATGTTTTCACCACGATAACGTGCTGTAACTTGTTCTTCAATAATATTGTTATCTTTATCGACTGCAGTCGTTGCATGTGTAATAACATAATCATGTTCTTCATCAGCTGTTAAATAATCAATTTGATCAGTTAATTTCTTATCTACAACTTTACGGTATGGTGTCATAATGAAACCATATTCATTTATCTTAGCATAACTTGCAAGTGAAGTAATAAGCCCTATATTTGGTCCTTCTGGTGATTCAACCGGACAAATACGACCATAGTGAGACGGATTAACGTCACGAACTTCCATTCCTGCACGGTCCCTTGCTAAACCTCCAGGTCCAAGAGCAGATAAACGTCTCTTGTTAGTAAGCTCTGAAAGTGGATTAACTTGATCCATAAATTGTGATAATTGGCTACTACCAAAAAACTCTTTTATAATTGCTGTAACAGGTCTTATATTAATAAGAGCCTTTGGTGTTGCAGTTTCAACATCAACCGTTGTCATTCTCTCACGAATAACACGTTCCATTCTAGTTACACCAATTCTAAATTGGTTTTGTAGCAATTCTCCAACTTGACGAATACGACGATTTGCTAAGTGATCAATTTCATCTAAATTACCTACACCGTGTAATAAATTCAAGTAATATGAAACAGATGCATAAATATCTGGAATAGTTAATCTTTTTACTGTTTCATTTTGATTGTTTCCAATTACTTTAATAATCTCTTTTGGATTTGTTTTTGAATATACTGAAATAACTTGAACTTTATTATGTGTGTCTAACTCTTCGTTAATCAACACCTCTTTAACCCCATATCCTGCTCTTAAATGCGGTTTAATTTGTTCAAGAATTTCTTTTGTTATTAATGTTCCTTTTTCAACAATAACTTCACCATCTATTTTAATTGTTTCAGCTATTTTATTATTTAATAGCCTTTCACAAACATCTAACTTTTTATTAAACTTATAACGTCCTACTTTAGCTAAATCATAACGGAATTCATCAAAGAAACCTGTTATAAGTCTATTTTTAGCACTCTCTAATGTTGCTGGCTCTCCAGGTCTTAATCTTTCATATATTTCAATTAACGCTTCATCTCTATTTTTAGTTGTATCTTTAGCAATTGTATTTAACAAATATTTATCTTCACCAAAAAAATCGATGATATCAGCATCGTTTGATAAACCAAAAGCTCTAAGTAAAGTAGTAATATATACTTTTCTAGCTCTATCTATTCTAACATGTAATACATCTCTTGCATCCATCTCGTATTCAAGCCATGTTCCACGAGTTGGAATAATTTCTGACGAAAATGTAACACGACCGTTTTTATCGTCAGTTCTCTTAAAATATACACTAGGCGAGCGAATTAATTGAGATACAATAACACGCTCAGCACCATTTATAATAAATGTTCCGCTGTCAGTCATTAAAGGCATATCACCTAAAAATATTTCTTGCTCTTTTACTTCACCTGTTTCATTATTAAATAAACGAGCCTCAACCACTAATGGTGCCGCATAAGTAGTTTCTCTATCTTTACATTGTTTTACAGTATGTCTAGGCGCTTCAAAACGATAATCACCAAAATCAAGTGAGAATGTACCTGAAAAGCTTTCAACCGGAAATAAATCATCAAATACTTCTTTAATACCATTTTCAACAAAATCTTGATATGACTTCTTTTGGACATCTAGCAAGTCCTTCATTTCAAGTATGTTATTAACTTTTGAAAACGTTACCCTCTCCCTATAATCTCCAAACTTTTTTACATTGTAAGCCATCATTTCACCCCATAATAATTTTTTTCAAAGAACATGTTTAAAAAACATAGTACCAATTTAAGATAATATCAAACATATCAAGCAATGTCAACGCTTTTACCCCTTTTTGTCGCGCAAAAGACAAAATATCCTTTATCTTTTACAATTGTTTTAACTGTATATATATCGCCTATATCTCTTACTGTTGTTTTAGCACCTTGATCCTTACGAAGAACAAACCATAATTCACCATTTTCATTTAAGTAATTATTTGCTCCTCTTAAAATCTCGTATACTTTCTTCTTACCCGCTCTGATTGGAGGATTAGTAATTATATAATTATACTTATGCCTTATATTAGTATAAGCGTCGCTTTCAAATATATTTACGTCTAATTTATTTTTCTTTGCATTCATCTTAGCTAGGTGAAGAGCACGTAAATTTATATCAACCATATCAACTTCACAAGTTGTTTCATTCTTTATACTAAGTCCGATCGGACCATAGCCACAACCCATATCTAAAACTGTTCCTTGCATTTTTTCAAAAGGCAAAGCTTCAATTAATAATTTTGTTCCAAAATCAAGTGCTGATTTTGAAAACACACCATTATCTGTATAAAACAAATATTCTTTTCCTCTAATATTTTTATTTAGCACATTTATATTTGATTTTAACTTTTGATTATTTGTAAAATAGTGATCCATATTTATCTCCTATAAACGGATAAAGCCTATACTTTTTTAGCATAGGCCTATTATCATTTTTACTTTAATTCTACAGTTGCGCCAACTTCTTCAAGTTTAGCTTTAATTTCATTAGCTTCTTCAATTTTGACATCTTCTTTAATATTACCGCCAGCATCAGCTATATCTTTTGCTTCTTTTAATCCTAAACCAGTAATATCTCTGATTGTTTTTATAACTTGGATTTTATTTGCACCAGCACTTGTAAGAACTACTGTTGCAGAAGTAGGTCCTTCTTCAGCACCTGCACCAGCAGCAGGAGTCGCAGATACAGCTACAGCTGTTGGATCAACACCAAATTCCTCTTTCATTGCGTCAACTAAATCTTTAATTTCTAATAATGTCATTTCTTTTAAAGAACTAATAAATTCGTCTCTTGTTAATTTTGCCATTTTTATTTCCTCCTTATTTTTTATTCACTTTTTTGCTCACTATATAGATGTAAGCATATAGATAAATCTCTGGCAACACCTATTAAACCGCCAGCTAACATTGTTAATAAACCTTCACGTGACGGAATAGTAGCAAGTTTAGCGATCTCTTCAATCGTAGATATTTTACCATCAATTATGCCACCTTTTATTTCTAAGGCTTTATGATTTTTTGCATAATCTGTTAGTACCTTTATAGGTTCAATAACATTTTCAGATAATGTCATCGCATTAGGTCCTACTAAAATATCGTCTAAATTAAGCTCAAGGTTATCTAACGCTCTTTTGGTCAATGTGTTCTTATAAATCTTTACTTCTGTATTAGATGCTTTTAATTTGCTTCTTAATTCTACTGTTTCAGCAGCAGTTAATCCTCTATAATCAAAGAATATTGCAGAAGCAGAATCTTTCAATTTGTTTTCAATTTCTGAAACAATTTGCTTTTTTGCATCCATTACTTTTTCACTTGCCATAAGATACCTCCTTCTTATAATATAAAAACCTTTATAGACAGTCTACAAAGGTTAAAACATTTATATTTATGTTTTAAACCTCGGTAGGAAATATTAAGCTTAAAGCTCCTACTGTCTTCGGTTTTTAAATTTAATTTTTATATTTTATAGTATACTCTAGTATTTATTATTTGTCAAAAGAATTCGGATTAATTTTTATACCAGGTCCCATAGTTGAAGAAACTGCTATACTTTTAATATAAACCCCTTTTGCTGTACTTGGTTTTGATTTAATAATTACTTCAACAAAAGCATTTAAGTTTTCTAACAATTTTTCTTCTTCAAATGATGTTTTACCAATAATAGCATGTACGATTCCAAATGTATCTGTACGATATTCGATACGACCTTTTTTAACATCATTTACAGCTTTAGCAACATCTGTTGTTACTGTTCCTGTTTTTGGATTTGGCATCAATCCCTTAGGTCCTAGTATTTTACCTAACTTACCTAATGCAGGCATCATATCTGGAGTTGCAATAATAATATCAAAATCTAACCAATTTTCATTTTCAATTTTAGTTAGTAAATCATTATCTCCAACAAATTCAGCACCAGCTTCTTTTGCTTCTTTTGCTTTATCACCTTTAGCAAGAACTAAAACTCTTTTAGTCTTACCAATTCCATTAGGTAATACTATTGCTCCTCTTAATTGTTGATCAACTTTTTTTGTATCAAGATTAAGTCTAATAGCTACTTCAACTGATGCATCAAAATTAGCTACATTAGTTTCTTTAACTAATTTTATTGCTTCTTCTTTTGTATACAATTTTGTTTTATCAACTTTCTCAAGAGCTTGTAAGTATTTTTTACTTCTCTTTTTCATTCTTTCCCTCCTTATGTGGTATTTAGCGGATTCCCTCCCACATAGGTATAACCTATATGTGTATAATTTTTATTATTTTATTTCTATTCCCATATTTTTAGCTGTACCTTCAACAATTTTCATTGCAGATTCAACATCGTATGCATTTAAATCAGGTAGTTTTATTTCAGCTATTTCACGTAACTGATCTCTTGTAATACTTGCAATTACTTCCTTTGAACCTTTAGATGTTCCTTTGTTGATACCAGCAGCTCTTTTTAATAAGAAACCAGCTGGTGGCGTTTTTAATTTAAATGTGTAAGAACGATCTTCATATAATGATATCTCTACTGGTAAAATGTCACCCATTTTATCTTTTGTTTCATCATTAAACTTAGTACAAAATTCTTGCAAATTTATTCCTGCAGGTCCTAAAACTGTTCCAACTGGTGGAGCAGGTGTAGCACGTCCAGCAGGTATTTGTAATTTAATTTTTTTCACTACTTTTTGAGCCACGAAAAACACCTCCTATATCAATATTTTTTCGCGAGTGGTATAAATGTAACAATCCGCACTCCCACTTTTAATCTATATAATTTTATATAGCATGCATATTTTATCATTAAATAATCATAAATGCAATAATTTTATTACGCTTTCTCAACTTGAGACAATTCTACTTCAACTGAAGTTTCCTGACCAAACAGGTCAATCATTACCTTTAATTTTTGGTGTTCTAAATCAATGCTTTCAATACGACCAATCATTGAAGTAAATGGACCAGCAATAATTTTTACTTTATCGTTTTCTTTTATCTCGCTTCCAAGCTCTAATCTACTCATTCCCATTTGTCCTAATATTCGATCTATCTCACTTGGTAATAAAGGAATTGGTTTAGCACCTTTACCACTTGATCCTATAAAGCCTGTTACACCTGGTGTATTTCTTACAACATACCAAGCTTCATCTGACATTATCATTTCAACTAAAACATAACCAGGAAAAAGTTTTTTGCTCTTCTCTTTTTTTACACCGTCTTTTACTTCAATTTCTGTGTGTTCAGGAACAACTACCCTAAATATATTTTCTTGCATATCCATTGTTTCAATACGCATTTCTAATTTTTCTTTTACTTTCTTTTCATGTCCCGAATAAGTATTTACGACATACCAACGTTTTTCTTCCATTATCTTAGCACATCCTTTACAAATACTACGACGAAATTTATAACAAAAAAGAATATACCAAGAAAGAAGCAAAATAGTAATACTGCTATCGAATCTTTTACCATCGACTTTTTATTTGGCCATCTTACTCTTTCAATTTCCTTTTTTACTCCATGAAAGAAAGATTTTATTTTATCCATAATCCACCTACACTCTTATTATATTAATTTTTTCCAAAATAAAAACACCTAAATGTGTCTACAGCATTAAAATAACACATTTATCATATCAAGTCAATCATTTTTCTTCCATTTTTATTGTTTTACTTTACTTTCACTTTTATTTGATATTTGTTCCATCCAATTATCAAGAGTAAATTGGTAATAGAAGTTTTCCTTCAACATTTTTAAAGCTCTTGCTTTCTCCTCATTACTACTTCTCAACTCTGGACTTTTTTCGCTTTCTTTTTCATACTTTTTGGTAAATAAATAAGCATCTCGTGTAGCTTTATAATTTTTAAATATAATTCCTAGTAATTGATTTAAGCAATCTTGATAGTCTTCACCCTTTTTAATTTGTGAAACTATTTCCTTTCTATATCTTCCTAGATATGGCGATCTTATATATCTATTAACAAAATCAAGAACAAATTTTTTATTATAAACATTTTGTAGTATATATATCATTACATCTTCTTTATTCAATACCATTTTGTCTTTTTCATATAATATTTGCACCTTTTTTTGCTCTTTACAATGATTGTACGTAATCATTATTTTTGTTGTTTCTAAATCCACCCCTTTACCTAACGCTTCACTTAGACCATCAATTAATTCTTTTTCATTTTTAAAATATGTTGTAATACTATCGAGGTATTCAAGTGTTGATTTTTCAAAAATAATTGGTTCTTTGCCTTTTTCTAATATAGATAACGTATACCTATTAGCATTACCCATTAAAACCACCCCTTACTTATTTGTTACAAAAATGCATTTTAATTTGTTTTTTACCCTTTGTAATGCACTGTCAATTGATTTATAACTTCTATTTAGCATACATGCTATTTCTTTATAATCATAATTTTTTAATCTCAAATTTAAAACTTCAAGTTCTAAAGGAGTTAAATTTTTCACTAACTTATCATGTAATTCTTTTTTGTTTTCTAAATCTATTAAATAATCACTAGGATCTGTTTCCCTTTTATCAAAAACGGTTTCGATAAGTGACTTATCATCATCTGAAATTCTATCATCAAGTGACAACGATTCGTTCAAAAATCTATGCTTTATACGATTTGCTTTAGTTATTGCGCTATTTATTTGCCTTTCAATACATAAATTTGCAAATGTTGAAAATTTAACATCCTTTTGTTCTTTAAAATCTCTAATAGCTTCACTTAAACCAATCATTCCTTCTTGTATTAAATCGTTTAAATCAAGGCCCTTACTCTTTCCACAATGAAAATACTTTTTAGCTTTAATTTCTACTAGTGGTCTGTATTTTGAATACAAAATATCGTAAGCTTCTTCTGACTCAGAGCAAGTAAGATAAAGTAATTCATAATCATTATAATCATCATATGAGGTCACACGCATTCCTACTTTCTTCTTTTTTCTAAAACTCCATAAATTATAATTCCTGCTGCCACTGAAGCGTTTAAACTATTTATTTTACCATGCATAGGAATTGATACTGTATAATCACAAGCTTCGCTTACAATTCTACTCATTCCAAAGCCTTCATTTCCAATAATTAAACATATTGGCATATTGTAATCTATATCCATATATGAATGACTCGCATCCATTTCCGTTCCGATAATCCAAAATCCTTTGTCTTTTAATTTTTTTATAGCATTACTTAGATTAGTTATAGAACAAACTTTTATATTGGATAATGCTCCAGCACTCACTTTCATAACTGTTGAATTTATTCCAACACTTCTATTTTTAGGAATAATTACACCATCAACACCTGCAGCTTCGCATGTTCTGATAATAGCCCCTAAATTATGCGGATCTTCTAAATGATCAAGCAATATAATGAATGACTTATCTGTTACATTTTCTAATAACTCTTCAAGTGGAACAAAATCATAATCAGGAATTGATAATATTATACCTTGATGTTTTCCTTTTGCAATTGTATCTAATTCCTTTTTGGAGCAAAATTCTAAAGTAACATTTTGTTTTCTTAATAAGTTAATAGTTTTTTTGTCATCAAATTTATCATAAATATATGCTTTTGTTATTTTTTGATCATTTTCTAATAATTCTCTTGCTACATTTTTACCATATACAATCATTTTTTGCCTCTCCTATAATAATATCCATTATTTGTTTAATACGATTTTCTTTTTTTAATATATATAAATACCCGATCAACGCTTCCAAACCTGTAGCATGTTTATAGGTTAAGATATCTACCTTCTTGGGATGAGATCCAACTTTTGCATTTCTAGCTCTTTTAATAACACTTATTTCTTCCTCGTTAAAAAAATCTTTTTCTAACAAATAATTAAGAAAAAAGGATTGCGCTTTAGCACTAACATAATTTGTAGCGTGCTTTTGTAAATCATTAACTTTATTTATACCCGTCTCAATTAAATGTTTTCTAATATAAATTTCGTATATTGAATCACCTAAATATGCTAAGACAAGAATATTAATTTGATTTATATCCATAAAATCACCACTTATATTTTACCACAAATTATAAAAAAAGCACTCATCGTGCTATGGAATTCTAATTGTGATTTCTCCATCCTTTGAATATAAGTATCTTTCTCTTGCATATCTTGCTACATAATCAGGATCATTTAATTTTTCTACTTCAACTTTTAAATACGCTTCTTCGTTCTCCAATCTTTTTAATTCCTCAATTAAAAATGCTTCTTCCTTCCTTTTTTCCATGATTTGAAAAAACATTTTACCAACATTAATTAAAAATAAGGTCGCAATAGTAAGGGTTATTAAAAAAATTGTGAACAATCTTCGTTTTGTTTTTTTACTTATTTTCCTAGGCATTTATATCACCCCTATAAAGTAATTATATCATTACTTTATATAAAATTAAACACCTCTTTTTTTAAAATAAAGTTCAGTAATAATAAAACCAAATACTATTGCTATTAAAAAATAACTATGAACAATTCCACCATTAATATATTTTAATAATGTGAAATATAGCAAAACAAAATCAAGAACAAATAATAAATTTACGATAAGGCACAAGATGACTGATGTTTTCTTTATATATCGATAGTTTATTCTTAAAGCAATACAAAACAAAATACCAAATAATATTGATAATAAGATCGATTTAATTTGAACATCAACTGGCATTATTTAAACAACCTATTAAAAACCCCGCCATCTTCTCTTTCTTTGTTTTTAATGTCATCTATATAACTGACACTATTTACTTTGCCTTTTATATTTACATTGCCTTGATAAGTATCCAGCTTGATAATTTCGAGTCCATCTCCTTTTATCATTAAATAACCCATAGAAGTTTCCATCAAAAACTCTTCATTATCAAAACTATCTATTTTCTTTACTCCTGATATTATTAAATTACTACGTTCTGCAATTGTAATTCCATGCGTAAGAGCTGCATCAACCTTGTCCATAAAATCCTCCTTTATTGAAATATATGTACAAGTTTGATAAATATGAAAAAAACTCTATTACTAGAGTTTATTCTTCTACTTCTGTTACTGTGTTTTCTTCAACTTTTGCGTATTCTTCCATAATCGCATCTTCAAACATCTTACGAACTTCAGGACTAATTGGATGAGCAATATCTCTGTATCCGCCTGTTGCTGTCTTACGACTTGGCATTGCAATAAAAATTCCTTTATCGCCTTCTATAATTCTAATATCATGTACAGCAAAGCTATCATCAATTAGAACAGAAGCTATTCCCTTCATACGTGAATTTTCTTTTTCGATTTTACGAACATTGACTGATGTAATTGTCATGCACAAATCCTCCCACTAAAATACTTTTCCACAAGTACAATTTTATACTCTTTTCCAAAAAAATGCAACAAATTACTACTATTTTGTCACATTTTTCTCTTTTGTTAACTTTTTTGGTTATTTTTGCTGATATTGTATTTCTACAGTTTGTGTAAGTATATCTGAATATGTGAACGATTTAGTTTCGTTAACACCATCTATCAATTTAACAACAAAGACAAAATTATACATTTGGGTTATTATTGCGTTGTACTCTTCAACCCTGTTGCGCCCACTATTAAAAACAATTTTTACTTCTTCTCCTAAATGCTCTTTTAAATTATTTTTGATTTTTTCAATCATTTATTATCACCTTGGATAACCCACATACATTGTTCCCTTAGTTATAATTCCTCCAAGGCCAGAAGTTCCATGTTTTGTTTTTTCTAAAACACTTAATAGATTAATGTCTTTGCTTTTATCTGTCAAACTTACAGCAAGAGCAATAATAGCAGGATCAAGAGCATGTATATTAACACGTTTCGGACTAGAAGCAAAGTTAGCACCCGCTTTTAACAACGCTTCATAATTAGACTGACAAGCTCCAGCTATAATTATTAATTTGTCATGAGCTTTTTCATATTTTCTAGCTTCTTGAACAGCTCTAACAAAATTATTCGTGTTTTTATATGATTGTAGTTCTTCTTTATTGCCTCTTTTTTTATAATAAGCATCATGTCCCGTAATAACTAATATATCTGGTTTAATCTCATTTAAGTGTTTCATAATTACATTTGGCATGTCCTCTTCTTTTACATATAATCCAAAAGCATTCACTTTTCCCTCTTTATAGAACTTAAGACATCTTTTTAAATTGTCTTCGTCACCATCAAGATGTAAAATGCGTCCTGGCAAATAAAAATATTCACTTCTTTCTAAATTAACAAAATCTTCTATTTTTCTTATATAATCATCATCATCTAAAACCTCTTCATCTTCTTTCGCTTCATATAGTTGTAAATCATCTAATGTTGCATCGGCACATAATCTGACATTTAATCCTATTAAAATAGCGTTGTCATCAATGATGTCGTCTATTTTAAATATTACATCATTATTATAAGATTTTCTTGTTACAAGGTCCCCACAATTAAAAAACATATTATCACCCATTAAATTATATGTGAGGTTTGAAAAAATATCACTTAAGGTTATTAGCAATATCTATAAATTGTTCTATTGTTATTTGTTCTGCACGAGCACTTAAATCAAGGTTATACTTTGAAAGAACACCTTCTATTATATTTAAGTCATAATCTTTTAAATTATTTTTAATGGTTTTTCTTTTATATTGAAAAGCATCTCTTATTAGCTTAAAAAACAATTGTTTGTTTCTTAAATATTCTCTTTTTTCTTTTTTCTTTAGCTGAATAACAGCACTATCTACATTTGGTTTTGGAATAAATACATTTTTACTTACATCAAACAATTTAGTCACATCAAAGAAATAATTGATGAAAACAGTTAAAGAATTATAATTTTTAGTGTTTGGTTTAGCATTTAGTCTTTCCCCTACTTCTTTTTGAACCATAATTATCATTTTATCTATGTCAATATCTTCTTCAATAAATTTAGTTATAATAGGCGTTGTAATATAATATGGCAGATTAGCTATAACAAAAATTTGATTGCACTCTATTTTATCAATATCTTTTTTTAAATCTCTTTTTAAAAAGTCATCAAATATTAAAGTTACATTCATATCTTCTTTCAAAACTTCATTTAGTATAGGTTTTAAGGTCAAATCTATTTCATAACCTACAACATGCTTAGCGATGCCTGCAATTTTTTTTGTTAGATTTCCAGATCCTACTCCTACCTCTATTACTAAGGTTTCTTTATCTGCTTTAGAATAATTTATAATTTTATTTAATATATTTTCATCAATTAAGAAATTTTGTCCAAATCTTTTTTTAAATTGATGGGTTCCAATGTTTTTGTTCATGTTATAACCTCCATTACCATTTTACCACAATATAAAAAAAAGATTGCAAATGCAATCTTACCAACCATATCTTAACACTTCAAATTTTACATTTCTTTGTCTTCCTACTGGTTTTGTTACTTCTTCATTCTCATATAGTAAATCAAATTTATCACCTTTGATTGCACCACCACGATCAAGCACTACTGCTATTATTGGTTCATTATATATATTTGGTGCTGTAACTCTGATAATTGTTCCAAAAGGAAACTTTGGATCAGCAGCTAGAATTCTAATTTTACCATATAAATAATCTTCATAGTATATATTCCCATTTCTAACGTCATATCCTGATGTTGTTATACCAATACAACCAACACAATCTGGGCCATACCCTGTTAGCTGTCCGTTAAATGTTTCGAGAACATTTTCTTTCGGAACAGAATTATATATAACTTTTTTTACTTGTTTTAAATCTTCATCAAATTTTATTTTATCTTCTACACCTTCTGGTAGTAAAAAATAAAAGGCTACAATAATTGATAGCATATATACCACTTTAAACCACAGTGGGATATCATTTTTCATTTTTTCACCTCTGAATAACGTAACGATTATATCATATTTGGTCTTCAAAGTCAAATATAGCGCATGCATTAGAAGTCGTCTTTGTTACCACTTCATCATATGCGATATTCTTAATTTTAGAAATAGAAGTTGCAATTATAGGTATATTAGCAGGGGTGTTTATTCTACCTCTATATGGTTCTGGTGTTAAATAAGGTGAGTCTGTCTCTAATACGATATTATCTAAACTTATTTTTTCTACTACACTCTTAAGATTATTCTTTTTGAAGGTAACTATTCCACCAATTCCAAGCATGTACCCTAATTCAACGAAGCGTGACGCCATCTCATAAGTATCATTAAAACAATGTAATATACCTTTTACTTTTTCTTTGGATAAAATTTTATAAACATCTTCGCTTGCATCTCTATTATGAACAATAATAGGTTTATTATATTTTTGGGCAATTTTAATTTGTTTTTTAAATAATTCAATTTGTTTTTCCTTAGTTGAAACATCATGATAATAATCAAGTCCTATTTCACCTACACCAACAACCCTATCATCTTTAAGCCATCTATCAAAATTTTCAAAATCACTTTCTTTAATATTTTCACATTCATCTGGATGAAAACCAACTGTTGCATATATGTTGTTATATTTATGTGCAAGCGCTATAGCATCATTTGATGATTTCACATCATATCCACTAACAACGATTACTTTAACATCTGTTTTCAAAATATCACAAATTACATCATCTAAATTACTATATTTTTCATATTGTAAATGACAATGAGTATCTATTAACATATTATCACCACCATAAAGAGAACTGAAATTTAACATTTTTATTCCACTACATTATCATAAACACAAAAGGATTATACAAAAGTATAATCACTCATCTCTTTCTTTTACTCTTAAAAACCTGACAAACCCCACAACAACAACAACCAAATACACAAAATCTAAATATTTGAATTCATAATACAAATTGCCTAGTAAAAATGCAATCAATACAATGAAAAAAATTGTTATGTATCTCTTACATTTTGTTTTAGGGCTGATCATTTTCCCTTTCTCCTCTTTCTATAAAAGCTTGTTCTACACTACATTAAGAATAATATCATGTTTATAAACAAAAAGTAAATAGATGTTTGTGTAAAAATATGTCGTTTACAATTTTATTTACGCTTTATCATTTTTTTCTTTTTCTATTCGCATAAAAAGAGGACTTCCTTCATTAACTTTATCTGAAATCTTTAGATGACCAAAATTGTTTAATGTATCTAAACTTCTAGCATTAGTATTTAATTGTTCTAATATTTTGTCAGCTGACTCTGGTACAAAAGGTTGTAATAAAACACCAATAAAACGAATTGATTCAAGAAGATTATATAAAACCGTTCCAAGACGTCCTTTTTTACTATCATCTTTTGCTAAAAGCCATGGAGTTGTTTCATCAATATATTTATTACATCTTCTTGCTAAATTAATTATTGCAGCTAGAGCTTCACTTATATGTAATGTACTCATTTTCTCATCAACTATTTTAGCTGTGTTTAAAGCCATTGTTTTTAATTCATCGTCTATACCCTCAACATAAGTATCTTCTTTTATTTCGCCATCAAAATATTTTTTGCTCATTGCTATTGTTCTATTAACTAAATTACCAAGTGAATTAGCTAAATCAGCGTTTATCTTATCAACAATTAGATTATCTGTAATAATTCCATCGTTTGCATATGGCATTTCGCTTAACAAATAATACCTCACACCATCTACACCATATTTTGACACTAAATCATCGGCATATAGCAAACTTCCCTTTGATTTACTCATTTTACCATCATCCATCAAAAACCATGAATGAGCATATATTTTTTTAGGTAATTGTTCTCCCAAAGCCATTAACATAATAGGCCAATAAATCATATGAAAACGTAAAATGTCTTTTCCTATAATTTGTAAATCAGCAGGCCATAAATTATTGTATAAATCTTCGTGATTTCCATTTACATCATAACCTAAAAAGGTAATATAGTTACTTAAAGCATCTATCCAAACATATATAACATGTTTTTCATCAAAAGAAACAGGTATTCCCCATTTTATTGATGCTCTTGAAACACATAGATCTTGTAACCCTGGTTTTATAAAATTATTGATTATCTCGTTTTTTCGAGTTGCTGGTTCAATAAAACCTGGATTTTCTTCTATATGCTTTGATAATTGATCAACGTATTTGCTTAATCTAAAAAAGTACGCTTCTTCACTTGTTCTAATTACTTCTCTTTCACAATCAGGACATTTTTTATCTGTTAATTGTGTTTCAGTAAAAAACGATTCACAAGGCTTGCAGTACCATCCCTCATATTTACCTAAATATATATCTCCTTGTTTATATAACCTATTAAATATTTCTGATACTTTTTCTTTGTGAATAGGATCGGTTGTTCTTACAAATTTATCATATGTAGTATTCATCAAATCCCATATTCTAGTTATTTCTTCTACTACCTCATCTACATATTCAATTGGTTTTTTTCCTACCTCAAGAGCCTTATGTTCAATTTTCATACCATGTTCATCTGTACCAGTTTGTAAATAAACATTATAACCTTGCAAGCGTTTATATCTTGCAATTGCATCTGCTAATACAATTTCATATGTGTTTCCTATATGCGGTTTTCCTGATGCATAAGCAATGGCTGTTGTTATATAATACTTTTTTCCCATTTTTAAACACTCCCTTATTAATAATCGCTTGTTCTTTCATTTGTAATTTTTGGTTCATCGTCACAAGTTAAAAATTTCACAAACACACCTTGTCCTATTTTGTCTCCTTTTGAAACTTCCCAGGTTGTTTTTCCTTCATTTTGTAAAACAATGTATAAATGTCCTTCATTGTCTTTGTTATTATAATAATCAGCATCGATTATGCCTACTTGATTGCATAGTCTTATATTATGCTTAATTCCCATACTGCTTCTAACAACAATCAGTAGTACTTCATCAGGTTCCATCATTACTTTTAACCCTGTTGGTATTTTTATTTTTTCACCACATTCTAATTTAAACGGAAAAAGCGAATGAAAATCATATCCTGCAGCTTGTTTTGTTCCTCTATTTGGTAATATTAAATCGTCATACATTTCTTTAATATTATCATGACCTTTTAAATCCTTTACAAATTGTTCATAACTAATTTTTTCAAACTTTCTCATTTAATCACCTCTATAAAAAAATCCCTATATTGCAAAAACATAAGGACGAATGATCGCGGTACCACCTTAATTCATAGTAATTACTATGCACTCAAACTTTAACGCAGTAAACGGTCTTATGACAGCTAAAGGGCCATTTTCCGCAAGTTTTATACTCTTTTTCACCACCCAAGAGTTCTCTATGATAAACACTTGTTTCTCTTCCTTTTCAAAGCCTTTCAATGTTTGAATTATATCATATGTTTTTAAAACATTCAATAATTAATATCTTTTTATCTAAAACAAAAGTGATTAAATAATCACTTTATTTACATTATATTGCGACTTAAAAATTTAGATACTATTTCTGCTATTTTTCCGTCTATCTCTTTTATTTTATTATCAAGACCTAAAACTAAAACAGATCCTACTACATCACCATCTGCAATAATAGGATAGATAATATAAGATGTTTCCTCTTCATTTTCATTATCTATCTTTATTTTAGCTGGATTTTGCTCAGTAACAGTCTGTCGCTTTAGAATTAATTCACTATATTCAGTATTTAATTCTTGATTTTCATACTTTTTACGTAATGTGGAGGTTGCAGCTACTACTTTATCCCTATCTGTAATTATAAGGTTTATTTCCATGGAATCATTTAGAGAATCAACAATTAGTTGAGCAACATCTCCAATCCCTTTTATAGTTGAATGTTTGGATAAAATTATAGAATCATCATTAACCATAATTTCCATCAATTCACCATTTCTAATTTTCAAGTTTTTTCTAATTTCTTTTGGAATTACAATACGACCTAAATCATCAATTCGCCTTGATACTCCTGTTGATTTCAAATTATTACCTCTCTTTCCTTATGTCTTTTTTAGTATGTGAAGGTAATAACCATTTATACTTTTATTTAAATAATAGTTAACAACTCAATAATATAAAATAACCAGTGTTTATCTAGTTTATTTATATTTAAAATTATTCTTAAGCGATTGCTTTTATATGTAACACTAAAGGCATTAGATATGTCGCATGCTTTCATATATAAATCATTTACTTTCATATTTTTAGATGCTTCTTTAGAAAATATTAATTCAACATTTACTTTGGTTTGATTTACCTTTTCAATTCCCTTTTCTTTCGCTGCCTTTTCAAACCATTCTTCATACATATATATTTCCATTGATTCAGATACTTTTCCAAAACGATCCTCTAATTCACTCTTTACTTTTAATAAACTCTCATAACTATCTATTTGATTTATTTTTTGATGAATTTCAATTTTTAAATCATCTTCTTTTACATAATTATCTGTAATATGAGTTTCTACATCTATTAAAGGTTTCTCTTCAAGTTCCTCATTTTTATCTGACAACTTAGTATTTCCCTTGATTCTATCTATTTCTTCTGCCAGCATCTTTAAATATAACTCTATTCCAACACTATCGATAAAGCCGGCTTGTTCTCTACCTAATATATCTCCAGCTCCTCTTATTGATAAATCCCTGAGTGCTATAGAAAATCCACTACCTAAAGCCGTAAATTCCTTAATTACGTTTAACCTCTTTTGTGCTGTTTCATTTAATATCTTGTTTTTGCTATACATTAAATATGCATAAGCTATTTTATTACTTCTTCCTACTCGTCCTCTAATTTGATATAACTGACTCAAGCCAAAATGATCTGCATCCATAATAATTAAAGTATTTACATTTGGAATATCAATTCCTGTTTCTATTATTGTAGTGCATAGTAAAACATCATACTCGCCAGCAATAAATTTAATCATCGTATCTTCTATTTTTTGTTTTGGCATTTGCCCATGTGCAAATGTTACACGTGCATCAGGTACTAATTTTTTTATTTCAACTGCTCTATATTCAATATCAGCAACTTTATTATGCAATAAATATACTTGACCACCTCTTGATAATTCTTTATAAATAGCATCTTTAATTATGTAATCATTATATTCTAAAACATAAGTTTGAACTGGAAAACGGTTCATTGGTGGTGTTTCAATCAAAGACAAGTTTTTTATACCAAGCATTGATATTTGTAATGTCCTTGGAATAGGTGTTGCAGATAAGGTTAATACATCTATACTACTTTTGTACTCTTTAATTTTTTCTTTGTGAGTTACACCAAATCTTTGTTCCTCATCTATTACAAGCAATCCTAAATTATTAAATTTGACGTCTTTGCTGAGTAAGCGATGCGTCCCAATTACAAAATCAATAGTTCCTTTGACAAGACCTTTTGTTATTTCTTTTACCTCTTTAGAAGTTGTAAATCTATTTAAAAGAGCTATGTTAACAGCATGATTTTTAAATCTTTCTATAGCATTTTCATAATGTTGATTAGATAGAATTGTTGTAGGACAAAGGAAAGCAACCTGCTTATTATCTTGTATTGCTTTAAAAATTGCCCTAAAAGCAACTTCTGTTTTTCCATAACCAACATCTCCACATAATAATCGGTCCATTGGAGAATCTTTTTCCATATCTTCTTTTATTTGAGTTACAGCTCTAAGTTGATCTCTTGTAGGTTCATATAAAAAGTCCTGTTCAAATTCTAATTGCTCCTTATTATCAGGTGAAAAAGCAAATCCTTTTTTAGCTTCTCTTTCAGCTGCTGTTTTAAGCAATTTACCAGCAATATCTTGAAGCTTGTTCTTGATGCGTACTTTTGTTTTTTGCCACTCTGTTCCACCTAATTTGTGTAATGTTGGCGTTATTCCTTCATTTGATGAGTACTTCCAAATTAAATCAATTTTTTCAACCGGAATATATAATTTGTCATCATCTTTATATTTTATCTGTAAATAGTCTTTCTTGACACCTTTTTTTACAAGAGTCTCTATACCACAGTATTTTCCTATTCCATGAATCTGATGAACAACATAGTCTCCTATATTAAGTTTGCTTAAATCTTTTATTTTTGTGCCATACTTGAATTGACTTTTATAAACTCCTTTAGACTTAATTTTCTTAAATAAGTCACATTCACCAATAACTACAATATCTTCAATAATAAAACCAGACGCTATTTCTTTTTTTATAACATTAATTTTATTATGCATAATATTATTTTTATCAGTTATGACACAATGTTGTTCTATAAAAAATACAAAACTATCTATTTGATTTTTATTTTTTAAACATACAATGACTGTCATACCCAAAGATATATAGCTATTTAAATCATTATTTAGTCGTTCAACATCACTTTCATATTTACGAATGGTTTTAATATTATACTTATCTATATATGCAAGTTTTACATCAGGTAAAATGTCATCTATATTCATCACATATAACTCATCTTCATAATTTATATCTTCAAAACGATTCATATATGATGTGTCTATATTATTTCCGTGCTCCTGATGATAATTAAAGATTTCCTCTTGAAGGTTTAAATAGGAATTTTTAAGTTGGTTATAATCTATATATACAATAATAGGATTATTGAGATAATCACTAATTTTACTTACATCACCATAAAGCGGCAAATACTTTTGGGCCTTTTTATCACTATCTACTTCATCTGCAATAAACTCATCAAAGGGATGAATGGTTATCTCATCAATCTTTGAAATTGATAATTGTGTATCTAAATCAAAATAACGAATAGATTCAATTTCATCACCCCATAATTCTATTCTAATAGGATTTGATTCACTTATTGGAAAAACATCTACTATATAACCACGTGTACCCATTTCACCTGTTTTAGTAACTATCGTTTCGTTAGTATATCCTATTTTATATAAATCACTTATGAGCTTTTCCTTACCTATTGTCATACCAGATGACAATTTGATAATACTGTTAATCCATTTTTCTTTCAAAGGAAGAAACCTTAAATATCCCATGAGATGTGTTACAACAAAATGTTTATTATCTGAAGAAATAATTGATTTTATTGTTTCTAGACGTGTTACTTTTAGATCTGGGCTAATAGCTAAGGCTTCACTAGTAAGAAAATCATCCATTGGAAAAAGCAATGTATTATTTTCCTCTTTTTGTAACAATTGTTGTATTTTATTAGCTTCATATAATGAATTAGTTAAAACTATAATATTACGGTTCTGCTCCTTAAATATTTTTTTCAAATAAAGCACTAAAAGGTCATCAGTAAAACCTGATAACCCTATTTTTCCACCTTTATAACTTTTAAACAGTTTATCAACGATTTGCATTTAAGCACATCCTCATCTGCGTCCATTGTATTTGTTCATGAGATTGATAAAATCCATTTTTATAAAATCTATTAAAATGTCTTTGGTTTCTTCTAAAATTTCTTCTAGTATTTCTTTTTCCCCTTTTGAAAAATGCCCTAACACATAATCTCTTGCATCAATATCCTTATTATTTGAAATTCCAATTTTTAATCTTTTATATTCTTGAGTAGATAAATGTTGTTCTATATTTTTCAAACCATTATGTCCTGCTGAACCACCTTGCATTTTTAATTTATAAGTTCCTAATTTTAAATCTAAGTCATCATTAACAACTAAAATATCATTAACATCAATTTTAAAGTATCGCATGAAATCTGCTATTACTTGGCCTGATAAATTAATATAATGTTGAGGTTTTAATAATATTACTTTTTCGCCATCAATATTAACTTCAGTATATAAAGACCCTTTAAATTTTTTGTTAATTACTACCCCTAATGATGAAGCTAAAAAATCAATAACCATAAAACCTACGTTATGTCTAGTATTCTGATACTCTTTCCCTGGATTTCCTAAACCAACGATCAATTTCATACAATCACTCTCCAAACATCTTTCTAACTTCCCTAGTGTAGTTTCCTTTCCTGTCATGTACAAAAAGAGGCGATTCTATTTTTATACCTTCTTTTCCATTTTTAATTCCTTCAATCAAAATAATGTTACAAGTTTCATCTTTATTAGGATAAATAAAGCGAATACGCTTCGGTTCAATATTATACTCTTTCATTTTATTCAATATTTCAATCATTCTATCAGGACGATGAACTATTCCAAAATAGCCTTGGTTTTTCAACAATTTTTTTGATACTTTTAAAATGTCATCAATATTTAACATTACTTCATGCCTTGCGACGGTCTTACAATAATTATTATTAACAAGACTATCTTTATTATATTTAAAATATGGTGGATTTGATAACACTATATCAAAAGAGTCAGAATCAAAATGTTTATCTATTGTCCTTACATCTTCATTTAATATTTTGATTTGGTTTTTTAAGTTGTTAATTTCTACAGATTTGATAGCAAGTTGATATATAGGCTCTTGTATTTCTACACCTATAATATTAGCATTGGTTCTCGTTGATAACAGTAAAGGAATAGGTGCATTACCTGTTCCTAAATCAATGATGTTTTTAACTTTAGATCGAATAGTAATGAAGTTAGCAAGTAAAACAGAATCAAGTGAAAAATTAAAATACTCTGTATTTTGCACTATCTTCATTCCTTCATATCCTACTAAATAATTAATTACTTCCATTTTCGGCCTTTATAGTAAAAATTCCGTTATTTGGTACATCAACTTGATATGTTTGAGATAAGGCATCAATTGATATAACCCGTCCATAACCCTCTTTTGTTTCAACAAGTTGTCCAACTTCAGGTAATGTTTTTTTAGCTTCAGTATAAGTATCGTTTTCGTATGTTAAACAACATAGAAGACGACCACACGAACCATTTATCTTACTTGGATTTAAAGCTATATTTTGATTTTTAGCCATATTTATAGAAACACTATCAAAATCATATAAAAAATTAGTACAACATAAAACTCTTCCACATGGACCAACACCGCCAACAGCCCTAGCTTTATCTCTTATTCCGATTTGTCTAAGCTCTATACGAGTACGATAAATAGAGGCTAGATCTTTTGCTAGTTCCCTAAAATCTATTCGAGAATCTGCAGTAAAATGAAAGAGTAATTGTTTACGATCTAATGTAAAACTAGCATCTATTAAATTCATATTAAGTTTATGTTTCTCAATTAGTTTTTTACTTTCTTTAAAAGCATTTTCACTATCAATTAAATTTCTTTTATGATTTGCTATATCTTCTTTCGTGGCAATTCTAATTACATTTTTAAGTGGTAAATTGATATTTTCCTTTTTAACTTTAGTTTTTTCAATTATAACTCTTCCAAGTTGTATTCCTCTTTCTGTTTCAACAACTACATCCATATCCTTACTTAAGTTGTGTCCAGCGGGAGAAAAATAATATGTACGTCCCTTTTCTTCAAATGTAATTCCAACTACATCTATCATATAAGTTCACCACTTTCCATCTCATATACTAACTTGTCCATCAGTAAATTAACATTTATATTATACTTTATTTTTTCTTTTGCCAACAATATTTTTTTTAATTTAAACATAATAACATCAATATCTTCTTTTGAAGCTAGATCCTTAATATCTTCAATATAATCATCAAAAATTTCTAATTTCCTGTTTAATTTATTATTTAATATATCCTTATAAAAAAGAATCATTATATCGAACGCCCATATTAAGCTGTTTTTATCATAAAATAAATCTATCCATGCTTTTTTTAATTCTGTAATAAAATCCATCTTCAGGGTTTCATATTTTTTAATGAACGAAATAATTGATTCTATTTTTTGAAAATTAGATTCATTAGATATAAATTCATTTAATTCGTTTGGGTTATTATAATATAACTTTCCAATCTTTATAAATGTTTTTCTATCTTCATTGTCTATAACGATATCTTCTATATCATTATTTTCTTCTTTTCTCAAATGAATAACTTGACACCTTGACGTTATAGTATTTAAAACGGAATGAATATCATCCGTTGTAAGTATCGCAATAATATTAGGAGCTGGTTCCTCTAAAAATTTTAATATACTATTTGCTGCCTGTATATTTAACTTATCAGCTCCCTGGATAATATATACTTTTTTAGTTCCTTCAAGTGGTTTCATTTTAAATTCTTCTTGTAGTTCTTTTAACTGGTCCTTTTTTATCCATAAACCATCTGGTTCTATGATTTTTAATTCGGTAAAGTTTTTATTGTCAATACGACGACAAATTGTACAATTACCACAAGTCTTATTATCTAAATAATTATTAGGACATAAAAGTGTTTTTGCGAATGAAAAAGCGAAAGATGATGCGCTTCTAATATTATCAGAGTGAAATAGGTATGCATGGGCAAGTTTATTGTTTTTTATTTCATTCTTTATAATATTATAAGCAATAGGTTGTCCATCTTTATGATCACCTAACATATAACACCTCCTAATATACAATAATAAGAATCATAGCTAAAAAAGGAATAGCTGATATTCCAAAAATACTAATTAAACCTAATGTAAATATGTTTATTGGAATAAGCAAATTGAGTGGTGCAGCCATTAAATTATAAGCGTATAAAATAAAACCACCAAGAACTAATCTTTTAATAATTGAAAAAATTTTCTTTAGCATCTTGTTCACCTCATTTAATTATATGAGGTTTATTTTTGCTTATGAAATTTTTTTGCGTTCAGATAAAGCTGTTTTTAATGTAAAGGTATCGATATATTCCATATCAGCCCCCATAGGAATCCCATGAGCAAGCTTTGATACTGCAATATCCTTGTTTTCAAGTTTTTTTGATATATACAACGCTGTAGCTTCTCCCTCAAGCGAAGGTTTAACAGCAATAATTATCTCTTTTATATTTTCATTATCTACTCTGTTAATAAGTTTATCTATATCAATATCATCTGGATCAATTCCGTTTGATGGAGAAATCAATCCTTTTAAAATATGATATTTACCATTAAAAAGATCGTTTTTTTCGAATAATATTAAACTTTTTACATCATCGACAACACAAAGAACATTATTATTTCTGTTCTTATCTTTACAAATATCACATTTTTCATCCTCTGATAAGTTATTACATATTGAACAACGTTTTATTTTATCTTTTACATCTGTTATAGATTTAGCAAAAGAAGTTAAAACATCCTTATCAAAATCTAACATTGTAAGAGCCATTCTTTCAGCTGTTTTGTCACCAACGCCAGGTAAGTTTTTAAAATTTTCTATTAAGTTATTTAAACTTCTTGGGTATCCCATATTACATCAATCCTGACAACCCAGAGCCATATTTTCCTAATTTTTCTTCAATCTCAGCATCAACTTTTTTCAAAGCATCATTAACAGCAATAACAATAATATCTTGAAGCATCTCAATATCGGTATCGTCAAATTTAAAATCCTTATCAAATGTTATTTTTAACACTTCTTTTTTCCCATTTACACTAACTTCTACAAAAGAATATTTCCCGGGAAATATTTTTGCATCAATTTCCTCCTTGGTTTTTAACATTTCTTGTTGTAATTTTTGTGCTTGTTTCATCATTGCTTGAATATTCACTTTTATCATCCTTTCATTTTATTTCTATTAAATCTTCACCAAAAACATTTATAGCCTCTTCAATCTCTTTACTTCTTTTTTTAGGCTTTGGTGGTTTCTTTATTTCTTCCTCACTAATTTCTGGCAAAATATCAATTTTTTTCTTTTCTTTCATTATCTTTATGTAATGAGGTCTTATCTTTTGCCAATCTTCTTCCACTATATTTATTATTTTATATTTTTCACTAAACATATTATCAATTAGCAACTCAATTTCACTTCTTAAATTATCTGCTCTCTCTACAATAGCATCATATTGATATGACCATATAATACATTCATCAGAAGCGCCAACAATTTTACCATCTAATAATATTGTTGCTGCTTGTTTAAAATCCTTATTAATCAAAAACGTTGATAATTGACTACATTTAGTTTTTAGATCATTAAGAAGTTTTTTCTTAGCTTTAGCTAAAGTATTATTGATTAGAATTTTTTTATACTTTGGAATATTTACAAAAGGAAGAAAATCATCCTCTGTTGTTGTTTCTTTTAAGATTTCTTTTTTTACCCTCGTTTCCTCTTTGTAAACTTCTTCCTTCTTTGTAGGTTCCTTAATTTTTATTACTTCTGTTTCTACTTCTTTCTCTTCTTCAGAACTTACAGTTTCTTTTTTTGTATTTACATCGAGCAGTTTCAACAATATTATTTCGAAAATAGTTTTTGGATGTGTAGACACTTTTAAATCTTGTATCGACCTATTAAATTCACTTATATACAAGTATGTTTTTTCTTCACTTATTTTATTTATAAGATCTTGATGTTTTTCCATATTATATGAATAATTCTCTTTAAAAAATTTCTTAGCTTTCTTATACAATAAAATGTCCTTCAAAAAAACAACAATATCTTCTGCAATTTTAATAAAGTCTTTACCTTCCTGATAAAAAATATCAACTTCTTTAAATACATCATTTAAATTACCGTCAACAATATTTTGGATTGTTTTTGCTATATCATCTTTTGAAACAGACGAACTTAAAAGTTCAACATCTTTTATATCAATATTATTATCTGTATAAGAATATAACTGCTCAAGTAACCCTATCGCATCTCTCATACCACCATCTGAAATTCTTGCTATCTCATAAAGTGCAGTATTTGTAATTTTAATTTGTTCTTCTTTCACAATATAATCTAATCTTATTTTCATTTGATCTTCAGTAATCTTTTTAAAATTATAATTTTGACATCTTGAAATAATAGTAAGAGGTAACTTATGCATTTCTGTTGTTGCTAATATAAAAACAACATGACGAGGTGGCTCTTCTAATGTTTTTAATAAAGCATTGAATGCACCTATTGATAACATATGCACTTCATCTATAATGTAAACCTTATACTTACATATACTAGGCGATAAATTGATTTTACTTTTTAAATCTCTAATCTCATCAACACCATTATTTGAAGCGGCATCTATTTCAACAACATCATTTGTTTGTTCAGCATCTATCAATTTACATATCTCACACTCATCACATGGGACACCATCAATAGGATTCATACAGTTAATGGTCTTAGCAAATATTTTTGCAACACTTGTTTTTCCTGTTCCACGAGGACCACTAAAAAGATAAGCGTGACTAACTTTTTCTTCTTTCACTGCGTTTTTAAGAGTTTTAACAATCATATCTTGACCTACAACTCCATCATAATTGTTAGGTCTATATTTTCTATATAAAGCTCTATAAGTCATTTAATCACCTTCTTTAATCCTAAATTAATTATAACACTTTCACTATCAATATTGAATAACAAACACTAGTTTCTCATTTTTTTAAAAAACAACTTTAATAATCTTGAACACTCCTTTTCTTGTACATCACTATTTGTAATAACAAGTGGCAAATCAACTTCTTTTGTATTTTTGGTACCATATACAACCTTATCCATACGTGCTTGTTTAATAGCACCCATACACATAGGACAAGGCTCTAAAGTAACATAGATTGTACAACCATTAAGACGCCAATCTTTTATTTTTTTACAAGCCTTTTTAATAGCTAGAATTTCTGCATGGCACGTTGTATCTTTTTTTGTTTCTCTTTTGTTATGTGCTCTTGCTATAATTTTTGAATCTTTTACAATTACAGCTCCAACAGGAACTTCTCCCTTGCGAAGAGCCTTCTTTGCTTGCTCAATTGCTTCACTCATATATATTTCTTCCATATTTTCA
The DNA here is from genome assembly GCA_012837765.1 of Mollicutes bacterium. Classification (GTDB taxonomy): domain Bacteria; phylum Bacillota_I; class Bacilli_A; order RF39; family UBA660; genus UBA5348. The sequence continues at coordinate 28,222 of DUQO01000018.1, forward strand.
CCTTTTAAAAAAAAGACGCACACAAAAAGGGATTGTTAAGGCTGCTTTCTTCCGAATCTGACCTGATTCCAATATTTTTGTTGCGCCATATATAATATACATTATTTTGCCTAAAAATACAACCAAAAAAGGTTTTTATTATTCAAAAATATTTCCCGGGAAATATTTCCTACACCTTTGTTAACAAATGGTAACCAGGTTGTTATTTTTACAATGTTTCACGTGAAACATTGTAGTAGTTTTTTGATTATATGTTTCACGTGAAACATATAACATCTTCTATTGTTAAAATACAAAATCTTTATAATTGCAAGATTCTATATGGCAACTTTATTTGAAACAATTTGTAAAGATGTGAAGCAATTGTTTTTTTTGCTGATATGCGATACTTTATTAGCTTCTCATTTTAAAGATAATAAAAGCACTGACTTTATTGCATCAGTGCTTTCTTTTTTATTCGTTGGTTTCCTCTTCTGTTTTTATTTCACCCTCTTCTTCAGTTTCTTCTTTTTCAACGTTAAAGCTTGTCGTTACTTTTTGTTCATCTTTTAAAGTAATCAATCTCACTCCTTGTGTTACTCTACTCATAATTGAAATTTGATCAATTGGTATTCTAATTACCATTCCACTATCTGTAATTATAATTAGATCTTGAGTTTCATCTACTACCTTAAAGGAAACTATTCCTCCATTTTTATCTGTGCTATTTATTGTTTTAACTCCTTTGCTTCCTCTATGAGTTAAACGATATTCGCTAACTTTAGTTCTTTTACCATAACCGTTTTCTGTAACAACTAACACTTCTTTTTCATCTTCTGCTATTTCGATTCCAACGCATTTTGAATCTCCTAAATTAATTCCTTTTACTCCAGAAGCAGTTCTTCCCATTATACGAACTTCATCCTCATCGAATCGAACCATTCTTCCAGCTGAAGAGGCTAATAAAATTTGATCATTACCATTAGTTTTTCTTACCCCTATCAATTCATCTCCATCTTTAAGAGTGATAGCTATTTTTCCGCTAGAACGGATGTTTTCAAACTCTTTCATCTCTACTCGTTTGACTTGTCCGTTTCTTGTAGCAAAAATCAAATTATAATCGTGTTCTTCTGCATGAACAGGGAGAACTGAGTTTACGTACTCATCAGATTCTATCGGTAAAATGTTTACTATTGGCAAACCTTTTGCTTGTCTACTGTACTCTGGTATTTCATATCCTTTTACTCGGTAAACTTTACCCTTATTAGTAAAGAATAAGAGATATTCATGAGTTGTCATTGTTACCAAATCTTGTACGAAATCTTCTTCATTAGTCGTCATTCCTTTAACACCAACACCACCTTTGTTTTGTAATTTATATGTGTCTGTTGGAATTCTTTTGATATATCCTTTATTAGTAAGAGTAATTATTATATCTTCCACTGGAATAAGTGACTCATCTTCGATATATTCAATAGTCTCATTATCAATATAGGTTCTTCTCTCATCTCCATATTTTTGTTTTATCTCAAGTAATTCGTTTTTCACAATTTCTAGAACCTTTTCTTCACTCGCTAATATTGATTTTAATTCGCTTATAAGTATTAATAAGTTTTTTAATTCCTCATCTATTTTTTCCCTTTCAAGGCCTGTCAATCTTCTCAATTTCATTTCTAGGATTGCTTCAGATTGAACATCAGTTAAACCAAATTTCTCCATCAAAGATTTTTTAGCAATAGCATCATCATTAGATGATTTTAATATTTTTATTATTTCGTCAATATGATCTAGTGCAATTTTCAATCCCTCTAATATATGAGCACGTTTTTCTGCCTTATCTAAATCAAATTGCGTTCTTCTATAAATAACTGTTCGTTGGAAATCAATATATTTTTCTATAATTTCTTTTAACCCAAACGTTCTTGGTTGTCCATCATGTAACATCAATAGATTTATACCATAACTAGTTTGTAATGGTGTATGTTTATATAGATTATTTAATATAACATTAGCTTTTGCGTCTCTTTTTAATTCTATTATTATCTTAACGCCATTTTTTACAGAAGATTCATCATATAAGTCAGATATTCCATCGATGACCTTATCTCTTACCAATTCTGCTATCTTTTTCTTTAAAGTTGTTTTATTTACTTTATATGGAATTTCTGTAATGACAATTTCTGATTTATTATTTTTTTCTACAATTTCAGCTTTCCCTCTGATTGTAATGGAACCCTTACCGGTTTCATAAGCTTTTTTGATACCACTATTACCTAAAATAATACCACCAGTTGGAAAATCTGGTCCTTTAATATGTTTCATCAATTCAAGAACATCTATATCGTGATTATCTATATAAGCCACGCATCCATCTATTACTTCAGATAAATTATGCGGTGGAATATTAGTTGCCATTCCTACAGCAATTCCCATTGTCCCATTAACTAAAATGTTAGGAAATCTACTAGGTAATACCACTGGCTCCTTTTTCGTAGCATCAAAGTTATCTGTAAAATCAACAGTATTTTTATTAATATCTCTTAATAATTCAGTTGCTATTTTAGCTATACGAGCTTCGGTGTAACGATAAGCAGCTGCGCCATATCCGTCTATTGAACCAAAGTTTCCGTGTCCATCAATCAATGGATATCTATAACTAAAATCTTGCGCCATTATTACAAGAGAATCATATGCTGCGGTGTCACCATGTGGGTGATAATTACCTATTACATTACCAACTGTTTTAGCGCTCTTCTGATATGGTTTTTCTGGTGTATAACCAGACTCATACATTGTATATAAAATTCTTCTGTGTACTGGTTTTAATCCATCTCTTAAATCGGGTAAAGCTCTAGATACAATAACGCTCATTGAATAATCCAAAAAGCTTTTTTCCATTTCTTTCGCTATGTTTACTTCGTATATTTTATCCATGACATTACCTCCTATATATCTAGATTTTGAACATATAAAGCGTTTTGTTCAATAAATTCTCGCCTTGGTTCAACTTCTTCTCCCATTAAAGTTTCAAAAATCCTATCCGCTGCCATTGCATCTTCAACTGTAACTTTAAGTAAGGTTCTATTTTCTATATCCATTGTTGTGATTCGTAATTCCTCTGCATTCATTTCACCAAGACCTTTATTTCTTTGAACATCATACCTTGTGTTTTCTGGTAAAGAAGCAATATATTCATCCTTCTCTTTATCTGTTAGCACATATTTAAAAGTCTTTCCATGAGTTATTTTGTACAATGGTGGTTGGGCAATATAAATATAGCCTCCTTCCACAATCGGCTTAAAAAAGCGATAAAATAGTGTTAATAAAAGCGTTCTAATATGTGCTCCGTCAACGTCAGCATCAGTCATAATAATGATTTTATGATATCTTAATTTCGATATGTCAAATTCCTCACCAATTCCTGTTCCAAAGGCTGTAATCATACTTCTTATTTCTTCATTCCCAAGAATTTTATCTAATCTTGCTTTCTCAACATTCAAAATCTTTCCTCGTAGTGGTAAAATCGCTTGCGTCTTAGAATCCCTTCCACCTACAGCTGATCCTCCTGCTGAATCCCCTTCCACTATAAAAAGTTCAGAAATAGATGGATCCTTTGAAGAACAATCTGTTAATTTACCCCATTGATTAGTAAGTTCTAGTCCGCCTTTCCTTCTTGTTAATTCTCTTGCCTTTTTAGCTGCTATTCGAGCTCTTGCCGCTGTTAATGTTTTGTCAATAATCTTTTTAGCATCATCGGGATTTTCTAGTAAAAAGCGTTCAAACCCTTCAGCAAAAATTGAATCTGCTATTTTCCTTACTTCTACATTACCTAATTTTGTCTTTGTTTGACCTTCAAATTGAGGATTTGGATGTTTACAAGATACGATCATTGTTAAACCTTCTCTAACATCCTCTCCAGTTAAACTATCATCATTAGGTTTCAAAATGTTATTGTTTCTAGCATAGTTGTTTATAACTCTAGTTAAAGCCCTTTTGACCCCTTCATCATGTGTTCCTCCCTCATGAGTATTTATGTTGTTAACAAAGGAGTAACTGTTAGACATGTATCCATCATTATATTGAAAAGCAATTTCAAGTGATATATTATCTTCTTTTCCTTCTAAATAAACTACTTGATCATGTATTAATGTCTTGTTTTTGTTTAACATCTGAACATATTCTGAGATACCACCAGAATATAAGAATTCCTCAGATTTCAATTCTGATCTCTCATCTTTTAGTAAAAAACGAAGACCTTTATTCAAAAATGCCATTTCTCTTATTCTTGTTTTTAAAATATCATAGTCAAATGTTGTCGTTTCTTCAAATATTGCACTGTCTGGTTTAAAAGAAACAGTTGTTCCTGTTCTATCTTTCGAACACTCTCCTATTTCTTTAAGTGGTTCAACGGCAAATCCACCATTTTCGAAGCGTTGATAATACACTTTCCCTTCTTTATATACGGTAACCTCTAAAAAAGAACTTAGAGCATTAACAACTGATGCACCAACACCGTGTAATCCTCCAGATACCTTATATCCGCCACCTCCAAATTTTCCACCAGCATGAAGTACTGTGAAAATAGTTTCAACAGCTGATTTTCCTGTTTTCTCTTGTATCCCTACAGGTATTCCTCTACCATCATCTTTCACAGTTATAACATTATCTTTTCCAATAATTACCTCTATATCATCACAATAGCCTGCTAAAGCCTCATCAACAGCATTATCGACTATTTCCCACACTAAATGGTGTAATCCTCTAATTCCTGTTGATCCAATATACATTCCCGGTCTTTTTCTAACAGCTTCAAGTCCTTCTAACACCTGAATATCTGACGAATCATAATGTTCTTTATTATTTTTCATTTGTGTTCACCTCTATTATTTCTATTTTTTTGTTTTGTTATCACGGCGTTTTTTACCATAAAGATACTAATATCCTTTAAATTTGATATATCAATATCTCTTATATCTGTCGTTGTTATGATGATTTGCATTCTTTTACTCAGATATTTTATAATGTTACTTTTCTTTCTATTATCTAGTTCACTAAAAACATCATCTAAAAGTAATACTGGATATTCGCCCTTCTTCTCTTTAAATATTTCAATTTCAGCTAATTTCAAACTCAAAACAGCTATTCTTTGCTGTCCTTGAGAACCAAAATCCTTTAAATTTTTACCATTGACAAAAAAAACAAAGTCATCCCTATGTGGTCCTATCAATGTTTGCGTCATTATTATTTCTCTGTTTAAAATGCTTTTATATTTTTCAAAAAGGTTTTGTCTTGTTTCTTCTTCGGTTGAAATTGGTATTGATGTTTCATATTTCAATTCTATATTTTCTAAACCTTTTATTTTGTCGCTAACCTTTTTTATAGCAACATTAATTTCATTTATAAAATTTTGTCTATAATGATATATTTTTACTGCATTGTCTACCAATTGTTTAGTAAGTATTTCTAAATAACTTGCATCATAGTTTTCAACGGTTATTTTTTTTAGATAATCATTTCTATTTTTTAAAATAGTATTGTAATTATTTAAATATGTAAAATATAAATTATCTAACTGTCCTATTTCAATATTGAGAAATTTTCGACGCTCACTAGGCGATCCTTTTAAAATACTTAAGTCGTCCGGATGAAAAATTATCACATTGAAATAGGATATATAATCACTTATTTTTTTTATTGGTTTTTTGTTGATACTTACTTTTTTCCCTTTAGTACTCAACAATACCTCAAGTTCATTACTTACTTGACTATTTTTTTTCTTTATTATTGCTTTAATTTTTGCAGATTTAGAACCGTTCCTTATCAAATCAGCATCATGATTTACACGATGAGATTTAGTAATCGCTAAAACATATACACTTTCCAAAACATTTGTTTTTCCTTGAGCGTTATTTCCAACAAATATATTTACTTTTTTACTAAATTCAATATCTAAATCAGCATAATTTCTAAAATTTTTAAGTTTTAAGTTTTTTATAATCATACACTATTTTTTTAACGCTCATTCAATCACCTTACACACCGTAACAATGTCATTATTTACATATTGATTATATCATAAAACACATGATAAAACCATCTTTTTCCCTTTAAAAACAAGAAAAAAAAGCCTTTTCGGCTTTCTTTTAAATTGATACTATTTCCCAAGACAAAATTGCTTGAATAATTCATCAATTAACTCTTCGCTATAGTTTTCTCCAACTATATTACCCAGCAATTCAAATATCCTTTTTAAGTCAATAGCTAACATATCAATAGGTAAATTGTCGTTTAAAGCAGTTTCTACATCTTTAATAACTTTCATAACTTCATTTAGAAGGCCTATTTGTCTTGCATTTGATAAATATGTTAAATCAGCATGTTCTATTTTATCTATGCTAAACAATTCTTTTATCCTGTTTTTTAAGTTTTCTAAACCGTTTTCAGACATTGTATTTCCATAAATAACGTTTTCACCTTCTAATTTTGATTCATCAAGCTTTGATGGTAAATCATCCTTGTTTATAAATATTATTCTCTTCGTTTGTTTTGTTTTCTCTAACAAGTCTAAATCATCTTCTGTAATACCTTCATTATTATTTAATATCAAAATAACAAGATCAGTCTCATTTATTAGTTTCATACTTTTAGAAACACCTATTTGCTCAATTTTGTCATCTGTTTGTCTGATTCCTGCAGTATCGATAACATTTAATATTATTCCATCTATATTTACGTCACCTTCTACAATATCTCTTGTAGTTCCAGGTGTATCGGTAACAATGGCCTTTTCTTCATCAATCAATTTATTTAGAAGACTGCTTTTTCCAACATTTGGTCTCCCAATAATTATTGTTTTAATACCTTCTTTTATTACTCTACTATTTTCGGATTCTTTTAATATTCGTTCTGCTTCTTCTTTTATACTTTTAATACTTTCCTTTATCATCTCATTGGTAACAACTAAAATGTCCTCATATTCGGGATAATCAATATTTACATCTATATTTATCAAAATGTCTCTAACTTTATTTCGTAACGATTTTATTAATTTAGATACTCTTCCTTCAACTTGATTTATTGCTAATTTGCGCATTTTTTCACTTTTAGCATTGATCAGATCCATTACACCCTCTGCTTCTAATAAATCAATTCTTCCATTTAAGAAAGCTCTTTTAGTAAACTCTCCTGGTTCTGCTAATCTAACTCCCTTAGATAGTATTAAAGAAAAAACCTTATTAGTTGTATTTATTCCACCATGACAATTAACCTCAACAACATCTTCTCTTGTATAAGTCCTCGGTGCCAACATGATTGACACTAAAACTTCATCAATTATTTCATCTCCATCTACAATATGACCATAATGAATAGTATGAGTCTCTTGTTTTGTTAAATCAGTACCTTTAAAAATCTTGTTAACAACGTCGATAGCATCGCTTCCACTTAGTCTTATGATAGAAACAGCTCCAACACCAAGTGCTGTTGATATTGCTGCAATTGTATCATTCATGTTTACACCTCCTTTAAACAAAAAAACTTACTCTTTAAATTTATTTTTTTTGTGAAAAAAACGAATAACAGTAATTATTCGTTAAGACCATATTTTTTGTTAAATTTTTCAACACGTCCAGCTTTTGAAGTTCTTGTTTGTGTTCCAGTATAAAATGGATGACACTCTGAACATACTTCGACATGAATATCGTCAGTTGACATTGTCTTAAAAGTAGCTCCACAACTACATGTAGCTGTAACTTCTTTATAAATCTTATTTTTCTTCATATTAATGCTCCTCTCATAACGATGATAACCTCAACAATTTGTAAATCTACTATATTATATCAACTTGATTAGAATTTGACAAGCAAAATTTTAATTTAATACTTTTTTATTTATAATCTCAATTATTTTCTTAGAAATTGCATCATATCCCTTGGCTGATGGGTGAATATCTAGTGGATTTGGTAAAAATTCTAGTTTTTTTTCAAATTGTTTGTGAATATCAACAAAATACAAATCATATTTCTTACTTATATCTTTTAATTTATTATTAGCATATAAAAACACATAATCCAATTCTTTTGCTAAATTTTCTTTCATGTGCCATAAAGGATTATAATATCCAACTAAAATGATATCTTCTTTACAATATTCTCTAATTAATATAATCAATTTTTCAATATCTAATATAACTTCATCAACATATTTTTTAAAATCAACATCATTATAAAAAATTATATCTATGTTACTTACACCAAGTTTATAAAACAAGTCGTTTGCACCTATAGATAAAGTTATTACATCTGCCTTTGTAAGAGCATGTTTAATAGTAAGTTTCTTTCCTTCAACATTAACACTTCTATTATCCTTAATGTCATTTATTAGATCTGTTGTTCGATAACCACTTTTAGCGAAAGCCTTTGTATAAAATGTAAGTTTTTTTGATGATTGTAGATAATTTGCTACATAATCTGCATAACCATAAGATATTTTACCATATGGATTTTGACCTTCGGCAAGCGAATCACCTAAAGCTACATAATAAACACCATTATCAACTGTCATAAGGTATATCATGATGGGTAAACCAATAAATAATATTAAAATAAATATTTTTTTCAATGAATATGACCTCCTAAAAAAAATAGAGCATTACCTCTATTTAATTATATTAGACAATCTTTATTTTAGCACCTAAATTGCTAAGTTTATCTACAAGGCCTTCGTAGCCGCGTAAAATATGTTCTATATTATATATACTAGTGGTCCCTTCAGCAACTAATGCTGCTAACACAAGGCAAGCGCCAGCTCTTAAGTCTGTCGCAACTACTTCACACCCTTTTAATTTAGTAGGTCCATATACCTTTGCTTCCTTACCATTTACTTTTATATTCGCACCCATTTTATTTAAATAATCAACATTTTGAAATCTATTTTCAAATATTGTTTCTTCCACCAGAGAAACACCTTCACATTGACATAATAACGCTGTAATTGGTTGTTGCAAATCAGTTGGAAAACCAGGATAGGTAAAAGTTCTAATATTGACACCTTGCATATTATCAGACTTGCTGATCACAAAGTAATCATCTCCAATATCCACTTTTGTTCCAATCTCTTTTAATTTCGACGAAAGAGCTTCTAAATGTTCTGGAATTACATTTGCTATTTTTACATCTTTTCCAATCATTGCTGCTGCAATCATATACGTCCCTGCTTCAATACGATCAGGTATAACTTCATGGTAGCAACCATTTAATTTATCAACACCAATGATCATTATTTTGCTCGTTCCTGCACCAATTATTCTAGCACCCATATTATTTAGAAATATTGCAACATTAACAACCTCTGGTTCCTTTGCTGCATTTTCTATAATCGTTGTACCCTTAGCTTTAACAGCAGCAAGCATTATATTGATAGTTGCTCCTACACTAGCAATATCTAAATAAATATTATTACCTATCAATTCATCAGCTTCAATTATATATTGATTACCTTTTTCTGTTATATTAGCACCTAAAGCTTCAAATCCCTTTAAATGTAAATTTATAGGTCGTACTCCTATTTTACAACCACCAGGAAAATACATTTTTACTTTTTTGTATTTTCCTAATAATGCACCCATAAAATAATATGAGGCTCTTAATTTTTTTGAAATGGATTCAGGTATTTCTTTATTTTCTATATTGGTTGAATCAATAATCATCGTTTCATTATCTATTTTCACGTTTGCACCTAAATATGTTAATATCTCATTTAATGCATCTCTATCTGTTATATTAGGAACATTAGATATTGTAACTACATCATCACTTAATATTGATGCAGGGATTAGGGCAACCGCGCTATTTTTAGCACCGCTTATTTTTACGGTCCCATTTAATATATGATTCCCCTCTATTTCTAGCTTTTGCATATTTACCTCCAAACATTTACATAATATCTTATTACTTTGTAGAATAAAGGTGACTCATCACGCTTTGTTATTACTTCTAAAAAGATTTGTTTTCGTTATTACTGTTTCTTTTATAGCATCTTTGCCTGAATTGATAATTTTTCGCGGATCATAAACATCAGAATTATCTTTAAGAAACCTTCTAACATTATTTGCCCATGCTACTTGTAATTCAGTATTTATATTTATTTTACATATTCCAGAATCTATTGAATTGATTATAATTTCATCATTTATACCGGTTCCACCATGTAATACTAGCGGTATTCCTAAAGCTTCTTTTATTTCTTTCATTCTCTTTATATCTATCTTAGGTTCCCCTTTATACAGTCCGTGAACACTTCCAAGGGCTGGAGCCAGAAAATCAACTCCTGTTTCATTCACTAATTTAATACAATCTTCTTTATTTGCATAAGCAATATCAGATGTTATTTCATCTTCTGTCCCGCCTATATGACCAACTTCTGCTTCCACTGTAACATTCCTATGATGTGCATATGTTACAACGTCTTTTGTAATTTCAATATTTTTATCTAATGAATACGAAGAAGCATCTATCATTACTGAAGTAAAACCATTATCAATTGCTTTTTTACAACTTTCTATACTTTGGCCATGATCTAAATGAAGAGCAACAGGGATTGTTATATTTAAATCACTTATCAACCCCATAACCATGTTATATACTGTTTTATAACCGCCCATATACTTAGCTGCACCTTCACTTACGCCTAAAATAACGGGACTCTTTTGTTCATTACAAGCCTCTAATATATTTTTTGCCCATTCTAAATTGTTTATATTAAATTGTGGAATGGCATAATTATTTTCTAAAGCTAGATTTAACATTTCTTTAGCATTAACCAACATCTTATCACCTACTTATATAGTATTATGTTTTTGGTTACTAGTCAATTTATGCCATTCAAATTAACGTTATTTTACATTATTAAAACAAATACATTAGTGAAAATAATATTAAAATAATACCACCTATAAACTTTGATGGTTCACTAAATCTTGAACCTATAACACGACCTACTATTAAACCCATATATGTAAAACAAAAGCTAGTAATAGAAAATATTAGACTGCATTGTAAAAAATTGTTACTTATAAACTTTATGCCAATTCCTGCAGAGAAACTATCTATACTTACGACAAAAGCAAAAAGAATAGTTCCTATAAAATTGGTTAGATAAACATTGGTTTCTTTTTTCATGGCATCAAAAAGCATTTCTAAACCAATTAACATAAATATTATATATACAATTATCTTTATATCAATAATTATGTATTTTTCTAATATATTACCTAAAGTCATTCCAAATAAAGGCATAACAAAGTGAAAAACACCTACCGTAGAAGAAAGAATAATTCTTTTTCTTTTACTAAGTTCTAATACACCATAACATAAAGACAACGATAATGCATCCATACTTAATCCAATACCTATAAAAAAAATAGATAAAATCTCCATACTTGCCCTCCTTCTTAATTTTATTGAGAAACAAGCTATTTATGATTAATTGAGAAATTTATCTATTATTTCTTGAACAAAAAACTTATATTCAACTTCTGTTGATTCTTCAGCTTCTAACAAACATAATGGTGGAAATAATACACACCACCAATTACTTCCTTTACCCTCTCCAAGTTTTACCAATATAGATTCATAATATCCTTCATCATATTCAATACCTTTATATACCTTTTTAGGAAAATAATGAGATCCAAAATTAATATTATAACCAAGATTGTAATTTTCTTTTTTAAGAACATCATTTATCTTTTTATCAAAATTATTAAGATTGGTTTTTATAATATTTCTTGCTTCAACAATGTTGTTAGCATCTTTTAAATAAGCATATACATCGCTTTGTAGTTCTGTTTTAACCTTTTCTTTAATACTTTGATCATAATTAGAATCACTATTAGCAAGAACTCTAAGTCTAATAGCATCATCAGGAATTATTTTCTTATTTGACGAAACCTCATAAAAAACAGTAAATAATAATGTTAAAATAATACCGCCAATTATTTTTTTCATATAAAAATCCGTCCTCCTATTACATATTGGACAGATTTGCAATTATTTAATCAAAAATATTATAAAAAATGAAAAACATTCGATCTCTACCTTGTAAATCCTTTTTCACTTCATATTTAGTTCCTTTAAAATACTTTTGAGAAAGTGCAATAAGATCTTCTTTTTGATCGGCTCCAATTTCAAAAGCAATTAAGGCTTTATCATTTAGTATTTTCTTAGCATCTTTTAAAATCAAATCATAATATTTTAACCCATCAGGTCCACCATATAAAGCTGTTTCTGGTTCATATTTTTTAACTATATCCATAATTTCTTCATCTTCTTTTAAATAAGGTGGATTACTTATTAAAACATCATATTTTTTGTTTTTTTTAATAACTTCTTTTAACATATCAGATTTATATATATCAACTTCTACACCTAATTTTTTGGCATTTTGTTTTGATAGTTCTATAGCATCAAAAGAAATATCAATTAATGTTGCCTTCAAGTTTGGAATTTCCTTTTTTAAAGATAAACCTATTACTCCTGAACCAGTTCCAACATCTATCAAAGATATATTATCATTAAAATAGTTTAAAATATATTGTTTCGTATAAAAAATGAGCTCTTCGGTTTCAAAGCGAGGTATTAATACACCCTCTTTTATATTAAACTCATAACCATAAAAATCAACATTACCTATAACATATTGAATAGGTATTCCTTTTTTTATCAATTCAGCTTTATCTTTAAAGTCTTTTACTTTCTCTTTATCTATTTTACTATTATTGCTTTTATCGATTTCTTGGAGTTTAAAATAATGTTTGATTAAATAATCAATAGTTTTATCATCTATTTTATATTTTTCTTTACTTATTTTTATTAATTCTTGATATGTCATTACTCGCCAGCTAGCTTTCTTTTTAAATCCTCTGTAATAAGTGGCTCTATTATTTCATCTAATTTACCTTCCATAATGCGATCTAATTGCATTACAGTAAGATTTATACGATGATCAGTAACTCTATTTTGAGGATAATTATAAGTTCTAATTTTTTCAGAACGATCCCCTGTACCTATCTTTGAACGACGAATTGCACCTTCTTCTGCCTCTTTTTTTCTTTGTGCTTCTTCATAAATTTTATTTTTTAATATTTTAAGAGCTTTTTCCTTGTTTTTTATCTGACTACGTTCATTTTGACAAGTAACTACTAATCCTGTTGGAATATGTGTTATACGAATTGCACTGTCTGTAGTATTTACTGATTGTCCACCAGCACCACTACTACGATATACATCTATCTTTAAATCACTATCTTTTATTTCTACATCTAATTCTTCTTGTTCTGGTGTAACAACGACAGTTGCAGTTGATGTATGAACACGACCTTGTGTTTCTGTTGCTGGAACCCGTTGAACCCTGTGAGCTCCACTTTCATATTTTAATTTTGAATAAACATTATCGCCTTTTATCATAAATTCTATTTGACTAAAGCCACCGGCTTCACTTGGCATACTATATATCAATTCAGTCTTAAACCCCATATTAGCAGCATATCTAGTATACATATCATATAAATCACCTGCAAAAATATTTGCTTCAGCTCCTCCAGCTGCTCCTCTTATTTCAACAATAACATTTTTATTATCGTTTTCATCCTTAGGTACTAAAAGAATCTCTATCTCTTCTTCTAGTTGTTCTTTTTGTTCTTCCAAACTATTCAATTCTTCCTTTGCCATAGGACCTAATTCGCTATCATGAATAAGATTTTTTACATCATCAATTTGTTTTAATATGTTTTTATATTTTTCATATGCTGTAACAATATCTTCTAAAGCAACTTTCTCTTTTGATATTTTTGTTGCTTTTTTAATATCATTTATTACTTCTGTAGTCATCAAAAGATTATTTAATTCGTCATATTTTGCTTTGATGTTCTCAAGTCTTTCTATCATCTTATCACCTTCCACAAAGAATTATTCTTCTAGTTCATCTTCCTCGCTAATAATTCTTAAATCACTCATATCATCTGTATCATCGTTAAGAATGTCGTCTGCATCTTCATCAAGAATATCATCTTCATCTAAATCAAAATCTTCTTCAATTTCTTTTGCCTCTTCTGCATCTTCTAATTCTTCTGGTATTTCATCGTATTCTTCTTCACTTTCATCAACAACGATATTTACAACATGATTTTCTCTTAAATCCCAATTAGTACTATTTAATAGTATAAATCTTTTATCAGTAGTAAGTGAAGTGAAAAAATCAGCTATTAAACTTTCATATTCACTATCGCTCATTTCTAGCAAATTACAAATTTCTTTAAATAAAACAACTGTTGTTTTTGGTTCTTTTCCTTGTTTTATAATGTGATATGCAATATCTGTATACGACAATAATTCTAATTCATTTTTATCCATTTTATAAATGTCCATGATTTCCTCCTACATTTCTTCTGGTGCTTTTACACCAATTAAATTAAGTGCATTATTTATCACAATTTTAACCGCTTTAACAAGTAATAATCTTTCATTTGTATATTCATCATCATCGGTTAAAATTTGCTCATTATTATAGTATATATGTAGTGCATTAGCAAGATCGTAAACATAATTAGTAATCAAATGTGGTAATCTTTTTAAAGCACTTGCTTCAACAACATTTTTAAACTCACTAATTTTTGACAAAATATCATATGCGTATTCACTGTCAATTGTTCTAAATTGATCAACTTTTTTTAATTCTTTATTTTTTAACAAAGAACATATTCTAGCATGTGCATATGAAACATAATACACTGGATTATCTTGAGCCTTTTTAATAGCTAGTTCTATATCAAAATCCATTTGGGAATCTATATTTCTCATTGCAAAGAAGTAACGAGCAGCATCTATTCCAACTTCTTCGACAAGATCATTAACAGAAACAACATTTCCTGTTCTTTTGCTCATCTTTACTTCTTCTCCACCCCTTAAAAGTCTAACCATTTGAATGATTTTTACTTCAAGTTTTTCCTTTTCATATCCTAAAGCTTCAATTGCTGCCTTTAATCTAGGAACATATCCATGATGATCAGCTCCAAAAACATCAATTAACATATCATATCCACGATCAAACTTGTCTAAGTGGTAGGCTATATCTGGTGTAATGTATGCATATTCATTATCACTTTTTACTAAAACTCTATCTTTTTCATCTCCATAGTCGCTTGATTTAAGCCATATAGCATTTTCTTTTGTATATGTCTTACCAAGAGAAGTTAATATTTCTAATGCTTCTTCTATTCTTCCTGCTTCTCTTATTTTTTTCTCACTTGTCCAAACGTCAAAACGAACTCTAAAATTTAACAAATCTTCTTTTATTTGATTTAACATCACATTCAAACCTATATCTTTAAAATAAGAAGTTGGCTTATCTAAACAAGCTCCTTTTTCTTTTTCATATATATTTTTAGCTATCTCTACAATCTCTTTTCCATAATATCCATCTTCCGGCATATTTTCTTCAAGACCACATAGTCCAAAATATCTTTCTTGAATAGACTTACCTAAATTATCAATTTGGTTTCCACCATCGTTAATGTAATATTCTCTTGTAACATCATATCCTGCAAAAGATAATATTCTACATATATTGTCACCATATGCACTTCCTCTTGCATGTCCTAGATGAATTACACCTGTTGGATTTACACTTGCAAATTCAACATTAATTTTTTGACCATTACCTATTTTACTTCTACCATAATCTTCTTTTTGCTCAAGAACTTCCGGAATTAAATTTAATAGTATTTTTTTGTTAATATAAAAATTCAAAAATCCAGGTCCTGCTATTTCAATCTTATCTATATATTCACTTGTTTCTATTAAATCTTTTATTTCATTTGCAATAGCAATTGAATTTTTTTTCATTAACGAAGAAAGTTGCATTGCAACGCTAGTAGCATAGTCACCATTTTTTTTATCATTTGGAATTTCCAATACTACATCTATATTAGTTATTTCCATTTTTTCTAATGCTTTTAATATTATCTTTTTTATTTCTTCTTTGATATTCATTATTGTACCTCCCACTTAAAATCAACTGTAAAAATTCCCATATCCTCATTATTGATTACTAATTTATATTTTATATAAAATGAATTAACATTTCTTTTTAAAATCAAAGTATTAACACTTAAATCTAATACCATTTTAGGTTTATATATATTATAAGAAGAATTATGCACTTTTTGTTCTTCAAAAATAAGTTTCATTGAATAGTCTTGATTCTCACGCTCAATAATTATTTTATCTTCCATAATAATTTTTACTGATACATTTTCTTCTTTATATATTATGGTTTTTTCTTTTTCATTATAAGTTCCAACTTCGTTAATAAAACATTCTTCCCCTAAACCATCAATTATACTCATTTTGATTTTAACTTTTTTCATTTTCTCACCTATAAATTATTCGTTGCAATTATAACATAACTATATAAAAAAATAAACAACAAAAGATACACTTTATTTTTTAAACTATATTTAGGTTATGAATATTACGATAATGTTATATTCTTTTATTTTATTAACATACTAAATATAGAATTTGGGTGATTAAGTGAAAAAAATAAAATGGTTTCTCTTTTTTGTTTGTTTTTGTATATATTCTTTCTTTTTTATTCATTATGGTTTTTATTTAGTTGCTAAGTTTACATCTAAAATAGATATTAGAAATGCTAATAGTGTTTTTTTGTATGATAACAACGAAAACTTGTTTTTTCAAGGTAATGGAAAAAAAGAGTGGATTTCTCTTAACAAGATGTCTAAACATATTATTAATGCAACTATTTCGATTGAAGATAAAAACTTCTATCACCATGTTGGGTTTGATTATTTAAGAATAATTAAATCCTTATATGAAAACGCAAAATCTAGAAAATATGTACAAGGTGCTTCTACTATAACACAGCAATATGTTAAAAACTTATACCTTGACTTTGATAAAAGATGGGATAGAAAGATCGAAGAAGCTTGGCTTACTATTAAAATGGAAGTTAAATATTCAAAAGATGAAATTCTAGAAGGCTATTTAAATACTATAAATTATGGTAATGGTGTATTTGGAATAGAAAATGCTGCAAGATATTATTTTGATAAGAGTGCTGCAGATTTAACACTTGCAGAAGCATCAATGTTAGCGGGAATTCCTAACTCCCCTAATAACTATTCGCCTTTAAATGATGAATTAGAAGCTAAAAAAAGGCAACATGTAATTTTAACAAGCATGGTTAATAATAACTACATAACCGAAGAAGAAAAAAAAGAAGCGTTTGATACAAAACTTACATATATAGGCAAAAAAGAAAAATATAATTTATCAACATTAATGTATTATCAAGATGCCGTTATGAAGGAATTATACAATATAAAATATATTCCTTCTTCATTAATTGAAACTGGAGGTTTAAAAATATACACAAATCTTAATATAGAAGCACAAACTATTTTAGAAAATGCAATTAATAATAATTTAAAAGAAAATCAAGACATGCAAATAGCATCAGTTGTTGTAGAACCTAAAACAGGTAAAATAATTGCATTAACAGGTGGACGTGATTACCAAAAATCACAATTTAATAGGGCTACTCAGTCAAAACGACAAGTTGGATCAACAATAAAACCTTTCCTTTATTATGCAGCTTTGGAAAACGGTTTTACTTCTTCTACAACTTTTTTAAGTGAACCTACTGTTTTTACATTTGGTGAAAATGATTCTTATGCACCTAATAATTATGGACAATTATATCCTAATAAGCCTATCTCAATGGCTGCAGCTATAGCTTTTTCAGATAATATATATGCTGTTAAGACTCATTTGTTTATTGGTGAAGATGTTCTTGTTAAAACGATGAAAAGAGTTGGGGTTAAAGAAAAATTAAATCCTAATGCCTCTTTACCTCTTGGAACAGGAGAGTTAAATATTATTGATTTTTTAACTGGTTATAATACTATTGCTAATGAGGGCGTTAAAGTTGATCTTCATTTAATAAATAAAATTACTGATGCAAATGATAATGTTATATATGAACATAAAAATAATGAAGAAGCTGTACTAGATAAAAATATAACATATATATTAAATGATTTACTTACAACAACATATGACTACAATATGCTTGATTATAGTACCCCTACATGTTTAAATATTTCAGCCAAAATATCAAATAAATGGGCTTTAAAAACTGGTACAACCGATTTTGATGCTTGGACTGTTGGTTATAATAAAGATTTATTAGTTGGTGTTTGGACAGGATATGATGATAATAAACTTTTAGCGTCAGGAGAATCAAAATATTCAAAAAATATATGGGTAGATACTGCTGAAGGATATTTGAAAAATAAAGAAGTTAATTGGTATGAAATGCCGGAAAATGTTGTTGGAACATTAGTAAATCCGATAAACGGTAATATTAATGACAAAACAAGCAATAAAAAAAGAATTTTATATTATCTAAGAGGTAGTGAACCACAGATAAGATAAATTCTTTAATTTTTGTTTATTTTAATTATTACTTGAAAAATATTTTCAAAATCTAATTCTTCTATATTTACTTTAAAATCTGCCTTTTCTAATTTAGTTACAACATCCCTTATTGCTGATATAGCACTATTAAAATCTCCCGATACAGGTTCATTTCTGTCAGCACTTAACCCGTTTGTTTGACGATATTCTGCTACTAAACTATCAGTAAAAGTTTTAGCTTCCATAGGTTTTGGTTGTTCTTGATTATTATTTTTCAAAAATGGAAAAGAATTAGTTTCTTCATTTTCTTCATCATCAGGAAAAGTAATAAAACGAGGCTTAGGTTCTGCTGTTTCTTCCACATTAGTAGTGGTAGTACTTTCTTCATTTTTAGGAACTATACCTAATAATTTATTAACATCTGCTTTTTCTGGTTCAGGGTTAATATCTTTTGCTTCTTCTTTTATAAGATTGATGTCAATTTTTTGTATTCCTTCGTTAGGAATGCTTATTGGTGGAGGAGTTGAGACATTAACGTCTTTCTCTTCTTCTTTAGCTTTTGGTATTTCTATATATGGAATAGGTGCTGATAAACGAGAAGAAATATCATTAAAATCTAATGTTTCTACTGGATTATTAATGTTTGGTATATTTTCCTTTGCAATCAAGTTTTGTTTTTGTACTTCCATTCTATTACTTTCATTTTGATTATTATTTGGATTATTTATTGATTTTATCATTTCGTCTGTTTGTTTAACAGTTAATCTATTAGTCAAAATTTTATTTAATATTGCTTTTTGATCTTCTTCATTTTTTAAATTTAATAAGCTTCTAGCATGGCGTTCTGATATTCTACCATTTAATAAAGCTTCCTTTACTTCACTTGAAAGTCCAAGTAATCTTAGTTTATTAGAAATAGTTGATTGATTTTTTCCCATTCTAGCAGCTAGTTGTTCTTGTGTTAAATATCCTCTATCTAACAGTTTTTTATATGACTCAGCTTCTTCAAGAGCAGACAAATCTTTTCTTTGAATATTTTCTACAATTGCAACTTCAGCACTTGCGTTATCATCTAAATTCATTACAATTGCAGGTACTTTTTGAAGTCCAGCCATTTGGGCAGCTTTATAACGACGCTCTCCAGCAATAATTTCATATTTATCATTTATTTTTCTAACCACCAAAGGTTGAATTATTCCGTGTTGTTTTATAGAATCAGCGAGTTCATTTAATGCTTTTTCGTCAAAAGTTAGACGCGGTTGAAAACGATTAGGAATTATATCATCTATAAATAAAGATACTACTTCCTTTTCATATTTATCATTCATGTGGACCCCTCCATATTCTACACTAATTATATAATACTATTAAAAAACCACTTTTACAATGGTTTTTTAATAATTTCTTTAAAATGACGAGGATATTTCTTGTTTATATAATCAATTTTCCTTATTTTTATAAGGGTTCTTTTACTTTTTTCTATTGGAAGGAAAAATGTTGTAATTTGTTCTATTTTGCTATTTAATAAATTTAAATTGTTTTCTATTCCTTGAAGTTCTTCTTCAACATTAGATTTCATACTTATAAAATATTTATCAATTTTAACTAAAGGTAAGCATAATTCGGTTAATATAGAAAGCTTTGCTACAGCTCGCGAGGTCACAATATCAAATTTATTACGGTTTGTTTTAGCATATTCTTCTGTTCTTATATGTATTGCTTCAACATCTTTTAATTCTAATTCAGCAATTACTTCATTTAAAAAATTTATTCTTTTCTTTAAACTATCTATCAATACAACTTTTATGTGTGGAAACATTATTTTTATTACAAGCCCTGGAAATCCAGCTCCCGTTCCAATATCACATAAATTTTCTACTTCATTAAAATCACATGCTTTAACTAAAGTGAGGCTATCATAGAAATGTTTTAAATAAACACTTTCCTTTTCAGTAATATTAGTTAAATTCATTACTTTATTTTTTTCTACTAATAATTCATAATATTTGTTCAGTTGACTTTTTTGATTATCATCTATATTTATACCTAATTTAATTATATAATCTATAAATTCATTTTCACACATTTGGATAATACTTCCTTAAATAAACAGTTAAAATTGATATATCAGATGGATTTACTCCACTAATTCTCATTGCTTGACCAATAGATAAAGGTTTAACTTCTTTTAGTTTTTGCTTCGCTTCACTAGCTAAATTAGGTATTTTATCATAATCAATATCAATAGGAATTATTTTTGATTCATTCTTCAACATTTTTTGAGCCTCTTTTATTGTTTTTTGAATATATCCTTCATACTTTACATTTATTTCTACTTGTTCTAATATTTTTTTGTCACTTTCACTTATATATTCTTTTAGATCTTCTATTTTTATTTCTGGTCTTTTTAATAAAATATAAGCATTACATTTATATTCTTTTATATAAAGCTTTTTTAATTCTTCTATTGTATCTTTTAGTTTTTGCTTTTTTACTAATAATTTTGAATATTTTTCTTCATCTATTAAACCAACTTGATATCCATATTCCCTTAATCTTAAATCTGCATTATCATCCCTTAGTAACAAACGATATTCTGCTCTTGATGTTAAAAGACGATACGGTTCTTTTGTTCCTTTTGTTACTAAATCATCTATTAAAACTCCAATATATGATTCATTTCTCTTTAAAATCAATGGATCTTTTCCTTCTAATTTTAAAGAAGCATTTATTCCTGCTATCAATCCTTGACCCGCTGCTTCTTCATAACCACTTGTCCCATTAATTTGTCCTGCTGTAAATAAATTTTTAATAAGTTTTGTTTCTAAACTAGGTTTAACTTGAGTTGGTGATATAGCATCATATTCTATTGCATATGCATATTTTAAAATTACAGCATTTTCAAGACCTGGCAAACTATGAACCATTAGATCTTGAATCTCTTTTGGCATACTTGTTGAAAAACCTTGTAGATATATATCATTATAGTGTTTACTTTCTGGTTCTAAAAACAATTGATGCTTTTCTTTATCTGCAAAACGAACTATTTTATCTTCAATTGAAGGACAATATCTAGGTCCAATTCCAGTAATATCATCTAAACCGCCATACATACTTGCCTTATGAAGGTTTTCTCTAATAATTTGATGTGTAAGAGGTGTTGTATAAATTAGATGACATGGTTCTTGGTCTTCAATTTTATAATTTGGTTCATCATCAAAACTAAAAGCTAATAATTCATTGTCCCCTTTTTCAATTTTAGTTTTACTAAAATCTATAGAATCTTTTTTTATTCTTTGTGGAGTTCCGGTTTTTAATCTCAATATTTCAAAACCGTATTTTTTTAGATTTTCACTTAAATGAAGTGATGTTTTTTCTCCATCTGGTCCGCTACTTGTTCTCTTACTTCCTACTAAAATATCACTTTTTAAATATGTTCCAGTTGTTAAAATAACTATTTGACTATTTATTTTTGTACCATCATTTAAAATTATACCATATACTTTTTTGTCTTCAACGATTAAGTCTTCAACCATTGCTTCTTTTATTTCAAGGTTTTCTTGACTCTTTAAAGTTTTTAACATTTCTTTAGGATACATTACTTTATCAACTTGAGATCTTAATGATCTTACGGCTGGTCCTTTAGCACGATTTAACAATTTCATTTGAATTTGTGTTTTATCTGCAATTTTCCCCATTACTCCACCTAAAGCATCGATTTCACGAACAACAATTCCTTTAGCACTTCCTCCAATAGATGGATTACAAGGAAGAGTTGCTATATTATTTATATTTCCTGTTACTAATAGTGTTTTATGGTTCTTTTTAGCGCAAGCAAGTGCAGCTTCACATCCTGCATGTCCTCCGCCAACAACAATAACATCATAATTCATAATTTCACCTCCCTTTTTGTCTCACATATTATATATGATTTTTTAAAATTTTACTAGTTAAAAATTATTGATTATAATTATAAAAAATAGTACCACATTTTTTGTGATACTATTTTATGTTTAATTCGTTATATCTAACAATTTAAAAAGTTATCTTACAATTTTTTAAATTCAAGTCCTTTTAACACTACTTTAAAATGAACTTTTTTTTGAATTATCTATCATAATTGATATACCTGGTACTGCTATTGCGAGTATTACAGCTAAAAGTTATACCAAGGTAAACTTTTTTTAAACTTATCACTCTATTATAATTATAATTTAAAGTCCTTCTCCAACAGATAAGACAGCACGAAAGCCATAACCACCACCAAACTCAGCACCCATAAAATATTCAAAATTGAAAGGACCCGCAGAGGCACCACTACCATAATAACCACCGCGAATAAACCAAGGATTACTGTTATTTGCCATATAAGAATAGTCTCCATACCATGATGTTGAGCCTGTTCCCACATTACTTGTCTCATAAAGTGCATCGCCTTTAGACGATATAGTTAATTTATAATTTTCTGTTTGATTATCCGTTTCAGCTACTTCATATACATCTTTATATTTAGAGTGTGATATGTAAGCACTTTCACCATATACTGTTAAATATACGTGTGAATTATCTACATAGGCGGATAAATATTCCCAGGCTCCTCCTGACATATCATATATACCTGTTATATTTCCTGTTGTACTTGCCTTTACTCCATCAGTTGTATGGTACTCATTACAGATACTTTCATTTGTTGCATTTACTCCACTACCTGCACATCCTGTTTTATTTGAAGTGTTTGAATTATTCCATATTTCATTTGGATTACCATACTGTGATTTAGATAGATATGCTACTGCGCCCCATTCGGTATTCTTCATCATATGGGTATCTATTCCATTACCACTGGTTCCCCAGCCATAGATTGAATTAGTTTCCATACTCCTTACTTTGTTAAATATATTATTTACTGATATGTATCTCCATGAAATTACTCCTGGTACTATTTTAACATTGTTACTTCCGTCATTGCTTGACTCAAATTTTCCTACCCAAATTCCTGTAAGTTCAACACCACCAAAGGTGAAAGCTGGATGACTTGTCCATGTTCCATTAGAGTCTGTTGCACGCCCTGTATTTACTAATGTTACTGTGCCTCCTAATGTATCATCTATACCTTTACTAAATTGAACCTCGATTGTTCCTGTACTAGATGAATGCCATCCTGATGTAATCCTATATATATATCTTGGGATCCAGACCCACATTGAACCATCAGCTGTTTTAGCATTAGCCCACATCATTTCATCATAATTATACCATTCAGAATCTGACAAACTTGTATTAACCCAGGTTGTTCCATTCCATTTAATTGGGATCATTCCTTCTGCTAAAATAGGAGCGTTTGCTATACTTTTTTCACGAACATCTATTATTCTTTTAATACTCGTCTTATTTCCACTAAAATCACTAACTACATATTCAATTTTGTATGTTCCAGGTTTATTTATATTTAAATTACTAATTTTAATTATTTTGTCTGTTATATCCCCATCTACATTATCAATTGCTGTAGCTCCTGCATCTACATACTCTTCACCAACATATAGATTTATTAAATTATCACCTAACAATGTGATTACAGGTTTTTCTCTATCAACACTAACAATGTCTTTTATCACATATGGATTATCAAATTCACCTGTTCCTCTATCAATATATATATTTCCTTTTAAATTAATAACAGGTCTTGTGTGAATTGTAGTGTTGGCATCAACAGGAGCACCTAATGAACCAACAGAATTAACAGTCCATACTTTGGTGGAATTATTATCAGGTGTAAGAGTCCAATAATTATAAAAGTTTTTATATAAATAATTATCATTTTTACAACTGATTCCATTATCACCTGATGTTTTATATGCTGTCAAACAATTATTATCTAGACTAGCGTATAAATAATCACTTCCATTTAATAATCCTATTGATAAATTTGTTGTTTGTGTTACACATTCATTATTTAAAAATGTTGATTTTGTAACTCCACTAGTGCTATAACCTATTTTTCCAACACACCATTTGTTCGTTTGTACTTTTGCTTTGTTATTTTCACTTATGTTTGAATTGTACCAATTTTGCAATCTTGTCGCTATAGAAACAGAACTTTTATATTCATTTGTGTTTGAATTATCAAATGTTCCATTTCCTATATTTCCATTTTGTTCTGTTCCTTCTCCTTTTCGTTTTCCTTCATATATTATTTTTATAGAATCATCATTATTTATTTTGACAATGCGCCATAAAGAATCATTAAATTCAATCCAATTTTTAGGATTTAATCCTCTATAATAATAAGTATTATTTGAATAATTAAAATGCAAACCTGGAGTAGTTCCTGAAACTACATTAGTTGATTCAGTTAATTTATCAACTAAGAAAATTGGTGCATAACAACCTCTATCTTCATAACAAATAGATAATGTTTTTTTTGTTTCACGAACAACAAAAATCTTTTTAGTTAAATCAATTTCTTCGTCACTTCTAGGATCTTTAACAGGCAATTTTAATAAATTATCTTCTTTTAAATCATTTAATGACAAACTATAATAATTATAAGTATCAAGATGTTTTTCTATTTCATCACGGTGTCTTGAAACATATAATCTAGCATTATTTTCAAAACTATCTATTAAAATATTATATGAATTTTCCTTAGCATTTCTTATCATTTTAAAAACGCTAGGTATAACAAGAGATGATAATATTACAAGTATAACTATTACTGCTAATAATTCAACTAATGTAAATCCCTTTTTCATCAATTAAATCACCTATTTTCCTGAATTAATGATACCTTTAAAGTTTCTTTAAGTCAAGAAAAAGAACTTATTAATAAGTTCTAACAGGTACTATTAATTGAATTAAACTTTCATCATTTAAAGCTTTAATTATAAATTGTTTAGTTTCATTTATTAATAACATTTTTATTTTTTCACTTTGGAAACTTTTTAAAGCTTCCATCATAAACCTTGCATTAAAAGAAATTTTTAAATTATTATTATTATTTTTTTCAACAATTATTCGTTCTTCTACTTTTCCAACTTGAAGTGTATCACATGAAGTAATCAATTCGTTGTTTGTAATTTTCATTTGAATTATATTTTTATCTGTATCACTTAATAAAGATGTTCTATCTATTATATTATATAACTCATCTAAATTAACTATTACTTCTATATTGTGTTCGGTTGGAATTAAAGTACTAATATTTGGAAAAGTACCATTTAATAATCTAGATTGAAATAATAAATTATCAAATTTAAATATTATTTTATTATTAAAAATATGTAATTCAATCTTTTCATCTTCATTTAATAACTTAGATAATTCAATTAAACTACTTTTTGGAATAACTATGTCTATATTATCATTAATGGAATTATCTAAGTTTATTTTTTTAACTGCTAATCTATAAGAATCAGTTGCTACAGCTTCTAAGATATCACCATCTATTTTTATATTTATACCAGTTAAAATTGGTCTGGATTCTTGCATTGAAGCTGCAAAAGATGTTTGATTAATAATGTTAAGTAAATGTTTTTGCTCAAGAATAATTGGAGTTTTAATAAGATCAAGGTTATAATCTGGAAATTCAGTTGCATCTATTCCATTTAAGTTATATTCTGATGATGGAGTGGTAATTAAAATTTTTAAACCATCTGTTTCTAAATTAATTATTTCGTGAGGAATTTTTCTTGTTATATCAAGTATATATCTTCCTGGTATAACTATACTTCCAGTTTCATTTATCTCTTGGATATTACTTTTATCTATAAAAGTTTTAATAACAATACTTTCATCACTAGCTTCTAAATATAAACCATTTTCATTTAGTGTAAATTTAATACCTGCTAAAACAGGAATAACATTTTTAGTTGATACAGCTCTTGCTACATAATTTAAATTACTTAACAAAATATCCTTTTTAATTTTTAATTTCATTTTTTCCTCCATTTTTATTATTATTTAAATAATATTATTATTATTATTGTTGTTGATAATGTTGATAAGATGTTTAAAGCTTTAAATTAAAGACTTTTAGAAATATAAAACTGTTTATAATTTGTTATTTCAATTGTTGAATTAAATTGTCAATCATATTTTTTATTTCTTTATTACATTTTATATCACGTTCTATTTTATCGCAAGCATGAATTACAGTTGAATGATTTTTTCCACCAAACTCCATTCCTATTTTAATGAAAGATTCATCTGTTAATTTCCTTGATAAATACATAGCAACTTGTCTTGGATAAGAAATTTCATAAGTTCTTCGGTTTGATTTTAAATCATCAACCCTAACCTTATAAAATTCAGCTACGGTTTTTTGAATTCGATGAATATCATTTTTTAATGATAATGATTTGTTTAAATAATCTTTTAAAGCTTCAATTGCAACATCTAAATTGATTTTTGGAACATTAAACATAGTTGCATAAGCATATATTCTTGTTAAAGCTCCTTCTAATTGCCTAACATCAGCTTGAAAGTTATTAGCTACATATTCTAAAACGTCGTTTGTAATTGTTTTACTTAAATCCCTGTTGATCATTTTCTTTTTCAAAATATTAATTCTAAGTTCATAATCAGGAGGGTAAATATTAACTTTAAGCCCCCAATTAAATCTCGTTACAAGTCTTTCTTCCAATAGTTTTAAATCATCTGGTGAACGATCTGATGAAATAATAATTTGTTTATTATCATCATATAAATCATTAAATGTATGGAAAAATTCTTGTTGTGATGCAGGAGCACCACTAAGCATTTGAATATCATCAATAATAAGAACATCAATATTTCTATATTTATCTTTAAAATACTCTATATAATCATAATTAGTACCATTACTATCTCTTTTTGTTAAGTTAAGAAAATCAGATACAAATTTTTCGCTTGTTACATATAAAACCTTTTTATTTGTATTTTTTACTATATAATTTCCAATAGCATGCATTAGATGTGTTTTACCAAGTCCACTATTTCCATATATAAATAAAGGATTATATGCTTTACCAGGGTTTTCTGCAACAGAAACCGCAGCAGCATGTGCAAAAAAGTTGCTTTCTCCTACAATAAAATTATCAAATATATATTTTGTATTTAAATTAGCTTGAATAGGATCATTATATGGAACACCAATATTATCATTATTTGAAATTTGTTTCTTTTTAACATTTATTTCTTCTTCTAAAATAAATTGAAATTCAAAATTAGTTCCTGTTACTTCATTAAATGTTTCGACTATTAAATCAATATAATTGTCATTCAAGTGTTTTTTATGAACATGCATAGGAACAATAACTTTTGCAATTCCATTATCCAATTCATATAATTTAGTACCTTTAAACCAAGTATCAAAAGGAAGGGAAGTAAGCTTAGAACGAATAATGTTTAAAAAGTTTTGCCATATAGTATCTTTATCCATTTTTATCACATCCTTGTTTACATCTAATATCATTTTACCTTATTTTATAACGTTTTGAACAAAAAAAGTGAAAAAACCTACAAAAAAAGAGTTGTTAACATACTTATCAACACCAAAAACCTTATATTTGTAATAAAAAGAAGAGTTATCAACAAAATGTTGTTGATAATAACTTTTTTTATAATAAATTTGATTGTTGATATTGTTAATAACTCATCAAAACTTATAATAAAAGAAAAAAATTAAAAAAATATCAACAAAAAACCTAATTTATTTTGTCAATAATAAATATTTATCAACAAGGAAAATTTTTTTTTAAAAAGAAATAATAAAATAAACCAATATCTTTTATTGACAATGAAGATGTGTTTAATTATAATGTTAATGAATGTGGAGGTGTATTAAATGAAAAGACCTTTTCAACCAAATAAAAGAAAAGCTAAAAAGAAACATGGTTTTTTTGCTAGAAAAGAAGGAAAAGGAAAAATTCTAAAAAGAAGAAGAGTAAAAGGACGTAAAAGACTTTCTAAATAAATCCACAAGATGTGGCTTTTTTAGTATGAGGTGATGAAATGAAAAAAATAAATATCATCCGCAAATCAAAAGAGTTTGCAAAAATGATTAAAAATCGTCATTATTATAGTAATCGTTTTTTTATTATATATATAATGAAAAAGAGTGAAAAATATTTTCGTTTCGGCATCTCTATACCAAAAAAAGTAGGAAAAAGTGTAATTCGAAACAAAATTAAAAGACAAATAAAAAGCATTATCGATAATAATAAAAAATTTAATAGGGATTTAGACTATGTTATAATAGTAAGGAAAGAAATATTAAATTTAAAATACAAGGAAATGGCTGAAAGTCTTAATTTGTTATTATCAAAAATTGATGGAGAGTGTAAAAAATGAGAAGAAACAAAATAATATTATTGATTTTAGTTTTATTTACTATAACAGGATGTACAACATATATAAAAGATGAAAACAACAAAGGAGTAAAATATGAATTAACAGGACAAAACTTACCATCAAATATTTTATGTAAACCAACTGATAAAGATGTAATTGAAATATATGAAAAGTATGAAATCGATATTAAATCTCTACCAGAATGTAATGAATTTAAAATAAGTGATGGTGGATATGAAGGTTTATGGAATAGTGTTTTTGTAAAACCATTAGCTTGGTCAATATTAAAACTTGGATCTTTAATTAAAAATTATGGTTTATCTTTAATGATTATAGGATTTTTAATAAGATTAGCAATGTATCCTGTAACAAAAGGAACAGCTATGCAATCAGAAAAATTAGCGAAAGCTAAACCAGAGATGGAACAAATTGAAAAAAAATATAAAGATAAAACAAGTCAAGAAGATATGATGAAAAAAAGTCAAGAAATGATGGTTGTTTATCAAAAATATAAGATTAATCCATTATCAAGTTGTTTATTTGCTCTTCTACAATTACCATTATTCTTTGCTTTTTTAGAAGCTGTAAATAGAGTTCCAGCTATATTTGAAGGTAACCTTTTATTCTTTCAACTAGGAACAACTCCTTTAACTGCAATAATAAACAAAGGACAATTTCAATATTTAATAATTGTTGCTTTACTTGCAATCGTAACAAAATATTCATTTAAATTAAATAAAACAGCAACAATTGATGCTGAAGCCAATAGACAAATGGATTTTATGAACAAATTTTTAATGTTCTTTATTCCATCAGCATCGATGACTATGTCGACAGCTATTTCATTATATTGGATTACATCAAGTACTTTCACGATATTGCAAAACATTATTGTTAAAAGGAGAGAAGTAAAATGAATATATACTCATATGAAGGAAGGAATATAGATGATGTAAAAGAAAAGGCATTATCAGAATTAGGAAAAAATGAGGAAGATCTTTTTATTAATGTTATAGAAGATGAAGCTGGACTATTTAAAACAAAAAGAGTTAGATTAGAAATAATATCTAAAGAAGAATTGTTAGAATATTTAAAAGGTACTTTAATTGATATAGTAAACAAAATGGGGATAGAGGCAAGAGTTGAGGCAAAAAAAAGAAAAGATAATTTTAAATTTACTCTTTTTTCAAATAATAATTCAATTCTTATTGGTAAGGGTGGCCGAACAATAGAAAGTTTACAAATAATTATAAGACATATTGTATCAAATAAAATCAAACTTCCTATTAACATTACATTAGATGTTGAAGATTATAGGGAAAAGCAAATAAAAAAATTAGAATTTTTAGCTAGAAAAACAGCTAAAGAAGTATTAGCAACAGGAATAGATGTAAAATTAGATTCTATGAATTCATATGAAAGAAGAATAGTACATGAAGAGGTTGCCAAAATAGAAGGTGTTCATACAATTAGTGAAGGTGAAGAGCCAAATCGTTATGTAGTAATAAAAGTAAATTAAAAAAGACGAATTTTTTTCGTCTTTTCTTTATATTTATATGTCTTTATGTTAAAATAAAAATAGTAGGTGATAAAATGAAAATAGGTATAGCATCTGATCATAGAGGATATAATTTAAAAGCAAAACTAATAAAATATTTATCCAAAAAAGGATATGAAGCAATTGATTATGGAACAGATTCAAGTGAATCAGTTGATTATCCTGATTTTGCTTTTAAGTTAGGTGAAGAATACAATAAAGAATCATTTGATTATGGTATTGCTATTTGTGGTAATGGAATAGGAATATCAATAGCATGTAATAAAGTAAAAGGTGTAAGATGTGCTAAAGTTGATAGCAAAAAAGAAGCAATTTATGCAAGAAAACATAATGATGCAAATATAATATCAATAGGAACAGATAAGTTTTTTTTCGAAATAAAAGATATAGTTGATGCTTTCTTAGATTCTAATTTTACAAATGAAGAAAGACATGTTAGACGTATTAATAAAATAAAGGATTATGAAAACAAAAAATGAATGTAAAGACTCTTTTATATATTGTTATTGTTCCAATATCAATATGGTTAGTTTCTTCAATGAAATTAGAAAATTTATTTAAAAAAAAGCGAACATATCAAATTGCAACATTCTATTTATTTTTAGCGTTAGGAATATCTTATTTAGTAGTGAATTTTATATATGATTTTTATGAAGTATCAAGAATAATACAATAAGGTGATGCTTATGAAACAAATAATTTATATTTCACTGCTTCTTATAGCTATTCCTTTTTTTATTGTCATAATATCATCTTTTGAGGGAGAAATACCAAAAGATGAACAAAAGGAACTAGAAGTTGAAGAAAAAGTATATGTTAGATTAAAAAGAGAAAAAACAGGAAATATAGAAAAAATAGAATTAGAAGAATATGTGTTGGGAGTATTAGCTGGAGAAATGCCAGTATCTTTTCATATTGAAGCTTTAAAAGCACAAGCTGTAGCATCACGAAGTTATGTTTTGAAAAGATTAAAATACAACAAAGAAAATGATTATGATGTAGTTGATAGTGTAACAAATCAAGTATATTTAGATAATTCATATTTAGAAGAAAAATGGTTAGATAAATATAATGAAAATATTGCAAAATTAAAAAAAGCAGTGACTGAAACAAAATTAGAATGTATTTTTTATGAAGGAGAAATAGCAGATGCTCTTTTTTTCTCTACTAGTAATGGTTTTACAGAAAATAGTGAAGAGATATTTAATAATACTGTTCCATATTTAAGAAGTGTTGAATCAGTATGGGATGAAAAAACATCTCCTGTTTTTAATGATCAAAAGACATATAACAAAAATGATTTTTATAATATGTTAGGAATAAAAAAGAGTAAAAAATTAGAAACTAGAATAACTGAGTATTCTGATTCCGGCCGTATAGTAAAAATAAAAATAAATGGTATTGAAATGAAAGGTTCAGATGTAAGAACTAAATTAGGTTTAAGATCAACAGATTTTCAAATACAAGAAGAAGGTGAAAAAATAATTATAAAAACTAGCGGATTTGGTCATGGAGTTGGTATGAGTCAATATGGAGCTTTAGGAATGGCTAATGAAGGATATAAATATGATGAAATATTAAAATATTATTATCAAGGAATAAGCATTAATAAATATAAAAATAAATAACTTAATTTTTTTTGTATATTATTCTCATTATTGTTAAAACTCTTAATGAGGTGATATATATGACACATAAAAGGAAGTTAAAACCCTTTGTAATTCCTATGCTTTATAGTATTGCTTTTTTAGCTTTTGTAATAAGTTTGTTTTTCTTACGTGAAGCCTTAAACATGCCTGTTTTTGATGAAGATGATGATTATACTTATGTAAGTAAAACAATTTTTGATGATGATGTTCCTGTTGTTGGTAATACAAAAAGTATTATAAGACCATACAAAGATAGTGAAATAAAAATATTAAAGTATTTTTATGATAAAGATGCCGAAGTAGATAAACAAAAAGAATCAATTATTTTTTATGAAAACATCTATATGCCTAATTCTGGTGTTGATTATGGGGGAAAAGAAAATTTTGAAGTTGTTTCCATATTGGATGGAACTGTAATAGATGTAAAAGAAGATGATTTGTTAGGAAAGATAGTAGAAATTAGACATAGTAATGAAATGATAAGCGTTTATCAAAGTTTATCTGAGGTTACGGTTAAAAAACAGGATACTGTTTCACAAGGTCAGATAATTGGAAAAAGTGGAACTTGTAATATTTTACCAGACTTAAAAGATCATCTTCATTTAGAAATAATTTTTAACGGTAAAGTAATTGATCCAGAAAAAGCATTTGATAAAACTATAAAAGATTTATAAGGCAGGAATGCCTTTTTTTATGAATAAAAAGGTTTAAAATTTATATACTTTAACAAGAGAGGTGAGGCAGTGAAGAGTGACATTTTAAAAAGGGTTTTAGATGAGGCTTTTCATATTATTAATACAGAAGACACTATTAGAAATATAGCTAAAGTATTTAATGTAAGTAAAAGTACGGTGCATAAGGATTTGAATGAAAGATTATATCAAATTGATGTTAAATTACATGAGAAAGTATCAGAAATTTTAAAGCATCATATAGAAGTTAGACATTTAAGAGGTGGGGAATCTACAAGACAAAAATATTTAAAAATAAACAACTCCTAATAATAATTGCAAAAAATATGATAGAATATATATATAGATAATACACAGTTACATTTATAGAAGGGATGGTAGTATGTTTAATAAGGATATAGGTATTGATTTAGGAACAGCAAATGTGTTGGTTTATGTAAAAGGACAAGGTATCGTTTTAAACGAACCTAGTGTTGTTGCAATTGATTCAGAAACAAAAAAACCTCTTACTGTAGGTACAGAAGCTCATGAAATGTTAGGAAGAACTCCAGGTAAAGTAAAAGCAATTAAACCGATGAAAGAAGGAGTTATTGCTGATTTTGAAATAACAGAAATAATGTTAAATTACTTTATAAAAAAAATAAAAGGTAAAAATATTTTTTCTCGTCCACGTATTCTTATTTGTTGTCCAGCTAATATAACGCAAGTTGAAAAAAATGCTATTAAAGAAGCAGCAGAAAGAACAGGAGCAAGAAGAGTATATCTTGAAGAAGAACCAAAAGTAGCGGCTGTAGGAGCAGGACTTGATATTGCCAAACCAAGCGGAAATATGGTTATTGATATAGGTGGTGGAACAACAGATATAGCAGTATTATCATTAGGAGGTATTGTAAATAGTGCATCGATAAGGATAGCAGGAAATACTTTTGATAACGATATTGCAAAATATATAAAAGACAAATATAAATTATTGATTGGTGAAAGAACAGCTGAAGAAATAAAAATTAGAATAGGAACGGTTGCAAAAGGAAGTAAAAAAGAAAAAATGGATGTCCGTGGAAGGGATTTGGTAACTGGACTTCCACATAGTGTAACAATAACATCAGAAGAAATGGAAGAAACTTTAAGAAAAAGTGTCTATGAAATAATAAAGGTAACAAAAACAGTATTAGAGCAAACACCACCAGAATTATCGGCAGATATAATCGATAAAGGAATTGTTATAACTGGTGGAGGTGCATTGATTGATGGATTTGATACATTATTAGCACAAGAATTAAAAGTACCAGTTTTTATAGCTGAAAGTCCTTTAACATGTGTAGTAGAAGGAACAGGAATTATGTTAGATAATTTACATCTTCTCGATAATTATTTATAATTAGACAAAGAGGTCGTTTTTCCTCTTTTTTTTGATGCAAAAAAAAAGACGTATGATATAATTGTTTTGGAAGGTGGATAAGAAATGAAGTATGATTTAAAACAGGTTTTAATTATTTTGACCGTAACTTTTACTTTTACTATGTTAATAGTACCAATAATTAAAAAAATCTCATTACATATTGGTGCAGTAGATAGGCCTAATGAAAGAAGAATAAATAAAAAAGATATGCCAAATCTTGGAGGATTAGCCATTTTTGCTGGTTTTTTACTAGGTTATATTTTATTTTGTGAACAAACAGTTATTATGAATTCTGTTTTAGTTGGAGGTTTTATTCTAATTATTACAGGAATGATTGATAGTATTAATTCTCTTAAAGCAAGATATCAATTTTTTGCTCATTTACTATCGGCTTTCATTGTTGTTTTTTATGGGGGATTGTCACTTAATGTAATAGATGCCTTTGGATATACTATTAATTTTGGGATTTTTTCATATCCAATAACTATATTTTTTATAGTAGGTATGATAAATGTCATCAATCTTATAGATGGGCTTGATGGCTTAGCTTCAGGTATATCTTCCATTTTCTTTTTAACGATTGGAATCATAGCATTTATTATGAATAAAATAGGAGGCCTTGATATAGCTCTTTCATTTGTTATGTTAGGTTCAACACTAGGTTTTCTAGTTCATAATTTTTATCCTGCTAAAATATATATGGGTCAATCAGGATCTATGTTTTTAGGATATATTATAGCAGTAATAGCTTTATTAGGTTTTAAAAATGTTACATTAACTTCTTTTCTTGTTCCTATATTAATAATGGCAATACCAATAATAGACACTTTTTTTGCTATTTTAAGAAGAATAATAAATAAGCAGTCTATAGCTTCTGCTGACAAACAACATTTACATCATCAATTGTTAAAAATGAACTTTTCTCATAGAACAACAGTACTTATAATCTATTATATAGATGCCTTATTTGCTTTTGCATCTATTGTATATGTTTTAAAAGATGCAAAATTAGGAATCTTTCTTTATGTAATACTTCTCATAATAGTAATATGGTTTGTTGTAACAACTAACATCATTATAAATAGGGAAAAACCTAAAAAAAATGCGCGTAAGTAAAATAAAAATAAGGTGTTTTATGTCTAATTATTATTATTAACAATTATCAAAAAATAAGATTACTAAATAAGATTGTTATCTTTCATACTATGAAAAAATCAAATAAAATGTTATAATGTAAACGAATAGTTAATAGTAAAGGAGTATACTTATGCTTCATTTTGTAATCTTTGATGACAATGAGTTGATAAGAGAAAAAGTAAACAAAGTAATAACTAAATTAATGTTACCGACGGATATAGAATATAAAACGTTGGAATTTTCCAAATACAATAAAAGTTTTGCTCAATTGATAGAAAGAAGAGGAGAAAAGAAAATATATATATTAGATATAGAAGTAGATTCTTACTCTGGTTTGGATGTTGCAAGAAAAATAAGAGAGAGAGATTGGGAAAGCATTATAATAGTTTTAACAGCACATTATGAACTTGCATATGATGCCTTTAAAAATAGACTAATGTTGTTAGATTTTATTTCAAAATTTGATAATTATGAACAAAATTTATATGATGTTTTAAAATTAGCATTAAAAGCATCACATGTTAAAAAACAATTTTCTTTTACTTCCAATAGAATGGCATATAGGGTTGATTACGATGATATTTTATATATTATCAAGGATACAGCAAAAAGAAATACAATTGTTAAAACTTTTTCTAAAGAATACCCTGTATCACTTAACTTAAATGAAATAATGGCAATGTTGCCAGATAATTTTATTCAAACACATAGAGCATGTACAATTAATAGGGATAATGTAAAAACAATTGATTTTAAAGAAAACATTATAACATTTATTAATAATGAAAAAATATCAATGTTATCAAAAACATATAAGAAAGAAGTGAAAGAACATGTCTTTAGTTGATTTGATTGGCCCCTCTTTTATCTTCAACATATTTCAACTAAAACTATCATCTGTAATAATAAAAGAAAAAATAGACTTTAAAAACGGAAAAAACATATTTTTATTTATACTTTTAATAGTAATGCTTTCCTTTTCAACTTTAGTTTTTAATAATTTTTTACGAGTGGTATTCAATTTCTTATGTTTGCTCTTTTTCTATTATTTTATTCATAACAAAGGAATAAATGTAGCATTTATCGTTTCGTTTATTGCCTTCTTTTTATTTTTTATGTCAGAAATAATATTTTCTTCAATGTTATACTTTGTTAGTCAAATATGGGATATATCTATTGATATTGAAAAAAATACATTGCTATATTTAATATCAAATATATCAATTGGTTTTATGGCTATTATAATATATCGAATAAAAAAAATAAAACAAATTATTTTTACTTTGATTAAAAATTATGAAAAAACCAAATTTACTAAAACCATGTTGATAATACTAATGTTAATTTTTGTATTAGTAAATAAAAATTTTTTATTGTTTGATTTTTATTTTGATTATCTTTTGAATCTATTTATTGTAGCGTTATTTTGCTTAATAGCTTATTTATTATTAAAGGAAAAAAATGCAAATGTGTCATTATCTAAAAAATATGATCAACTGTTTAGTTATTTAGAAAATTATGAAAAAGAACTTAATAAAAAAAGTATAATAATTCATGAATTTAATAATCAACTAATTGCTATAAAAGGATTCAATGATAAGAAAAATAAGCATTTAGAACAATACCTAAATTCTATAATTAAAGATAATCAAAAGGGTGGAGAAAAGTTTCTTGATGATATGGAAAACCTTCCAAAGGGAGGATTAAAAGGA
The DNA here is from genome assembly GCA_012837765.1 of Mollicutes bacterium. Taxonomy (GTDB): domain Bacteria; phylum Bacillota_I; class Bacilli_A; order RF39; family UBA660; genus UBA5348. Next base: position 65,174 of record DUQO01000018.1, read on the forward strand.
TTAATTTATTATAAATTAGGATATCTGAAAGATGAAGGAATTAATGTTGTAACTGATATTAGTTCAACTGTTAGAAAAAATGCCTTCGCTAAATTTGATCCTTCTTTATATAGAGATATTTTAAAAATAGTAGGTGTGTTGTTAGATAATGCTGTAGAGGCTGCAAAAGAATCAAAAGAAAAGCAAATATCATTAGAAATCTTTTGTACTAAAAATGATTTTAATATTGTATTATCTAATACCTTTTGTAATAATATTGATCTTGAAAAAATAGATGAATCAAAATATTCGACAAAAGGTAAGGATAGGGGATATGGACTTGCATTAGTAAAGCAAATAGTTAAAGATAATCCTAAATTGCAAGTTAAAAAAGAAATAATTAATAATTTCTTTGTTTCGACATTAACAATTGAACTAAAAAACACTTCTAATTAGATAGAAGTGTTTTTTAGATTATTATTCTATTATTGATTTTGGTGCTTCTGGTTCATCAAACCAAAAAAGAATGCATCCAACATGAGCAGCATTAGAAGCAAGTAAGCCAACTACTGCTGCAAAGCGTCCTATAATCTTTAGTGTCCTCTTTTTCATAATATTCCTCCCTTCTCATTCTTTATCAAATCATCATTTTTTTTGATGATATGATTTGTAGTTGTTATATGGTAAATTTAGTAATCTATATGAAATGGGTATTATTAGTAAAGATTCAATTACTAATGAAAATATAAGGCAATTTGATACTAAGTTATTGCTTATAAAAAATGACAACAAACCATAAAAAATAGCTGTCAAAGAAGAAAGTAATTTATATTTTTTTCTTCTTTTTTTATTTATTAGTGGTCGTTTATGAGTGTCTGCAGGAGCATATAAAATAATAATAATAAAGCAAATAATAAAAATTAATATTTTTATAAATAAATTTATTACTAATACTGAGGCTAAATAAGATGTAAAAATAAAAACACTACCAGATAAAAACAAACAAATTCTGCTATTAGGAGCATGCAATCCAAAAGCATATAATCTAATACCACTAAATATAATTGTTAATAACAAAAATTCTTTTAAAAGATTTAGAAAAAAACTGACTGTAACAAAAAGTATTGTTTTTCCAAGTAACAAGTATATTGCTTCTAAACCATAACTAATTTTTTCGATATGTATATTGTTGTATGAGTTGTCATTTTTTTCTATCACCATAAGTAACTTATTTATAACTGCATTTTTCATTAACTTCGCTCCCTATTATAATAATTTTATCTTTTTTTCAAACATAATTTTTTTCAAGCGCTTGAAAAGTGTTAGTAAATGTTTGAAATGAAGAAAAAGGGCCAATCAAATATGTCGAAAGTCATTTTATGTCAAAAAAAAGGCGTTTTGTGTTTTGTTTAGTTTTTAAAAGTCTTAATTTATTAGAATATAATAGTAAATTAGTTATTATGCGCAATAAATGTCACAATTTGTATTACTGCTTTTGTTGAAAAGCATAATTGTGTGAGTTATAGTGGTATTGTAAGGTTTTACTAGAAGGTGAGGTGCAAGAGGTGGTCGGAAAAGTAAAATGGTTTAATAATGAAAAGGGATATGGATTTATTGACTACTTAGAAGGTGAAGATATCTTTGTTCATTACAGCAACATTAAGCAAGAAGGCTTTAAAACTCTTTGTGAAGGACAAATGGTTAAATTTGATTTAATTCACACGGAAAAAGGACTACAAGCGATAAATGTTGAAAACGTTAATGTAGCTACCGTTGTATAGGTAGTTTTTTTTTAGATTTAATATTTGTAATTAATGTATTAAATGTTATAATTAATTTATAGAATGGAGGTATATATATGAAAATAGAAATTCGTGGCGACAAACTTTTAATCACAAAAGCAATTAAAAATTACATTGAAGAAAAGTTGAGTAAGCTAGACAAATATTTTAAAAAACCGGAAAATATTACCGCTAAAATAACACTTAAAGTAAGAGGGAGAAGCAAAATTATAGAGGTAACTATACCACTAAATTCTTTTATATTACGTAATGAAGAAGAACATGGCGATTTATATGCCGCTATTGATCTTGTAGTTGATAAATTAGAAAGGCAAGTTGTAAAAAATAAAACTAAAATTAAAAGTAAACCATTAAAGTCAAAGAACATTGAAATCATCTTTGAGGATGAAGAAGAGGTTTTAGAAAAACCAGAAGTAATAGTAAAAAGGAAAAAATTAGAAATGAAACCAATGAGTGAAGAAGAAGCAATTTTGCAAATGAATTTATTGAATCATGATTTCTTTATTTTCAAAGATGCTGAAACAAATCACATTCATGTTTTGTATAAAAGAAAAGATGGAAATTATGGAATAATAGAAACAAAATAGAATAAGATTATTATAATTAAAATCACACAAATCGTGTGATTTTTCTCTTAGATATGATACAATATTATATGACTTGAGAGGATGATGAAAATGGGTTTTCTTAAAAGTGTTTTTAATCATGAATACAGGGAACTAAAAAAATTTAATGCTATTGCTACTAAAGTAGATGAGTTAGATAGTGTTATGCAGAAACTATCTGATTATGAATTAAAGGCTAAAACAAATGAATTTAAAGAGAGATTGGCAAATGGTGAAACACTAGATGATTTATTAGTTGAAGCTTTTGCGGTAGTAAGAGAAGCGGCGTTTCGTACTATAAAAGAAAAACCATATTTTGTACAAATTTTAGGTGGTATTACAATTCACTATGGTAATATTGCTGAAATGAAAACAGGTGAAGGAAAAACCTTATCTTTAACAATGCCTGCTTATTTAAATGCATTAACAGGTGAGGGTGTACATGTTATTACAGTAAACGAATATCTAGCTAGTTTTCATGCTGGATGGATGGGACAAATATTTGAATTTCTTGGTTTAACTGTAGGTGTTAATTTACGAGAATTAGACTTTGAAGAAAAGAAAAATGTATACAATTGCGATATCATGTATACAACAAATAGTGAGTTAGGTTTTGACTATTTAAGAGATAACATGGTAGTAAATAAAGAAAGAAGAGTTCAAAGAGGACTCAATTTTGCAATCGTTGACGAGGTTGACTCAATTTTAATAGATGAAGCACGTACTCCACTAATAATTTCTGGTGGCTACATGAAATCTTTAAATTTATACAAAGATGCTGATATGTTTGCAAAAACATTGCGTGAAAATGAAGGTTATATAAAAGATGAAAAAACCAATGCTATTAGTTTAACAGAAGAAGGTTCAATCAAAGCTGAAAATTATTTTAAAATTGAAAACTTATATGATATTAAACATTCAGCTCTAGTTCATCATATAAACCAAGCTATTAAAGCTAATTTTGGTATGAAAAAAGATGTGGATTATGTTGTACAAGATGACGAAGTGGTAATAGTAGATCAATTTACCGGACGTCTAATGAAAGGACGAGCTTTTAGTGAGGGATTACATCAAGCTATAGAAGCAAAAGAAGGAGTAACAATAAAAGAAGAAACTCGTACTTTAGCAACAATTACTTTTCAGAATTTATTTAGAATGTATAAAAAGTTATCAGGTATGACTGGTACTGCAAAAACAGAAGAAGAGGAATTTAGAAACATATATAACATGTATGTTATTCAAATACCTACAAATAGACCAGTTATAAGAAAAGACTTGCCAGATTTAATATATACAAACAAAGAAGGAAAATACAATGCAATTATTCGTGTTATACAAGAATGTTATAAAAATGGTCAACCAGTTTTAGTAGGAACTATTGCTATTGAAACAAGTGAACTTATTAGCAATACGTTACGAAAAAAGAAAATACCACATGAAGTATTAAATGCTAAAAACCACGCGAGAGAAGCTGAAATTATAGCTAAAGCAGGAGAAAAAGGTGCAGTTACTATTGCAACTAACATGGCTGGTCGTGGAACGGATATCAAATTAGGAGAAGGAGTTAAGGAACTAGGTGGTTTATTTGTTATAGGTACTGAACGTCATGAATCAAGACGTATTGATAACCAATTAAGAGGTCGTGCAGGACGTCAAGGAGACCCTGGCGTTTCCCAATTCTTTGTCTCGTTAGAAGATGATATCATGGTTCGTTTTGGTTCTGATAGAATTAAAGGAATGATGCAGTCTTTAGGTTTTGGTGGGGATCAAGCAATTCGTAGTAAGATGTTTACAAATGCTATGGAAACAGCCCAAAAGAGAGTAGAAGGATATAACTTTGATATTAGAAAACAATTACTTCAATATGATGATGTCATGAACAGACAAAGAGAAATAATATATGAAAAAAGAAATAGTATTTTAGATGAAGATTCAATTCATGACTATATATTGAAAAGTATAATGGATTATATAGAAAGATTAGTATTTAGTCATTTAATAGAAGAAAAAGTATTAACATTAAACGATAAATCAGAGATTATTGAAGCTGTAAATGAAAATTTATTAAAGAACGACAGAATGTCAGTTGATGATATAAAAGAAGATGATGAAAATACAATAGTAAGAAAAATATATGAAAAAGTAATACATGATTATGAGCAAAAAATAAAAGATCTGCCAAATGATATAATCAACGATTTTGAAAAAGCAATTCATTTAAATGTTATCGATAGACATTGGATGGAACATATTAATACAATGGAACATTTAAGAGAAGGAATAGGTTTAAGGGGTTACGCTCAAGAAAACCCTCTTCAAGCTTATGTTTCAGAAGGATTTGCTCTATTTGAAGAAATGTTAGCTAGAATTGATGAACAAACAACAATATATATATTGAAGGCAGAAATAAAACAAAATTTAGAGACTAAAGAAGTTGCAAATATAGCTACTAATGAAGATAAGAGTAAAACAATAAAGAGACAACCAAAAAAAGTAAATAAGATAGGAAGAAATGAGCCTTGCCCATGTGGCAGTGGCAAGAAGTATAAACAATGTTGTGGTAAATAACCTCGCAAAGCCCCATAAAATAAGGGCTCGTGAGGTTTTTTCTTTTTTCAAAAAGTTGTACTTTTTACTCAAAAGGTGCTTCTACATACGTTTTACATACGAATTTTTCGGTGATTTTGAGCATAATCCTGACAAATTAATTGTAAAAAATATGATATAATTAAATAGACAAATAGTAATTTGTAAAACGATCGGAAGTGAATCATGAATCAAGAAAAGTTTGGTAAATTTATAAAAGAAATAAGAAAGAAAAATAATTTAACACAAAAACAATTAGCAGATAAATATAATGTTACTTATCAAGCAGTTAGTAAATGGGAAAACGGAAGAAATATGCCTGATACTACACTGATAAAACAAATGAGCAATGATTTTGATATTAGTTTAGAAGAAATGTTTGAGGGAGAGTTAAAAGAAAACAAAAATAGTAAACAAAACAAGAAAAATATAATTCTTATATCTCTACTAATAATATGTTTAATAGTTATATTTATTTTATCAATAAATTTTCAAAATAATAATGGTAATTTTAATTTTAAAACTTTATCTAGTAATTGTGATAATTTCAATATTTCAGGAAACATTGCATACAATGATAAAAAAACTTCTATTTATATTTCTAATATAAAGTATTGTGGAGGTAACGATACTACTGAATATAAAGAAATTGAATGTGTATTATATGAATCAAATAATGACATTGAGAAAAAAATAAGTTCTTGTAATTATAAGGAAGAAAAAAATATTACATTAGAAAATTTTTTACAAACTGTTACCTTAACTGTTGATAATTATAAAAAAATTTGTAAGGAATATTCTGAAAATAGTTTATTTTTATCAATTAATGCAACAGATAATAACGGAAAGATTACTACTTACAAAATTCCATTGACATTAGAACAAAGCTGCTCTAATTAAACTCAACTGAATGTTGAGTTTTTTCAACTCTTTCGTTATAGAAAATTTAATTAAATAATTTTATAATGAAATGGAAAGGAGCAAAATTTTTATGAAAAAAATATTTTTTACAATTACAATGGCATGTATATTGTGTCTAGGTGTGTGTGCTTGTACAGCTAATACCGAATTAAAGAAATTGCCAAATCCAGAAATAACGGAAGGAATACGAGGAGAACAATTTGGTATAGATAAGAACATTAATGAGGAAACAATTGATGAATATCTTAATAGACCCGATAGTGTGTATCGTGATATGAGAATGCTTAAAGATCCAGGTAATTATGAAGCGATTGGAGGAGATTCTTATCTTTCTGGTTTTGTAAAAGGATTTGAAGTAGTGCCATATCCATTATTAGTAAATGTTATAGGATTACCAGAAGAAGTTGGTGATACCTATACAGGAAAAACATTATATACATTAAACGATAATGGGAAATACATTGCAAATTATGAAGAATCACTTGAAATCTTAGAATATTATTTTCCTAAAGATAAAAATATATTTTTAATGTGCGGTGGTGGAGGTTATGCTGGAATGACTAAAACTATGTTAGTATCACTTGGATGGGACGAAAATAAAATTTATAATGTTGGTGGATATTGGTATTATGAAGGAACTAATAATGTAGAAGTGAAAAAAACAAACTCTGATAACTCAATATCATATGATTTTTGGAAAGTAGTTTATCATGATATTGATTTTGATAATTTACATGAGGTAAAATAATGAAAAAATTAATATTTTTTTCACTTACTATGATTTTTTGTTTGTTATTAGTTGGATGTAATAATAAACAAGATACATTTTCTTTAGATAAAGAATATTATCAAAATAATTCGTTTAATGAATTAGATAAAAATACATTTGATGATTTAATTAACAATAAAAAATCTTTTGCTATATTTATATATCAACCGTTATGTACAACTTCTTATGAATTTAATAAAATTTTAACTGAGTTCGCTAATCAATATCAAATAAGTTTTTACAAGATGTCATTTTCTGATATGAAGGAAACTGAGTTAAAGGAATATATTAAATATTATCCATCTTTAGTAATTTATCATGAAGGAGAAATAGTAGATTATTTAGATGCCAATAGAGATTCAGATAGTGAATATTATAAAAGTGTTGATGGATTTAAAAAGTGGTTTTCTAATTATGTGTCAATTCAAAAAAAGAATGATAATGATAATTTGATTTTAGAGGAAGAAACTAATAATGATACAAAAATTGATGCAAAGTTAGAAGATATTGTATATGATGAAAATAAAGTAAATATTTATTTCTTTTGGGGTAATGGATGCCCTCATTGTGAAGAAGAATTCAAATTTTTGAAAAGTATTGAAACTGAATATGGAAATTATTTTACATTGAATACATTTGAAGTCTGGTATAGTAAAGATAATGCGGAAATATTAGAGCAATTTGCTAATGCTATGGGAGATGAAGTAAAAGGTGTTCCATATACCATTATTGGGAATAAAACATTTTCAGGATTTAGTAAAAATTATGAAGAACAATTTTTAAATGCTATAAAAGAGCAATATCATAATAGTTATGATGTTTATTTTGATAAAACACAATGACAAATTACAATTTATCTAACTATAAACAGTTGAAATTAGTGTTTTTTACATACATTTTTACATACGTTCTGTAGAGTTTGGTGTTCAAATTTTAGTTGTAGAAAATACAAATTCTTTGTAATTTCAACAAGAAATTTGTAAAAATTGCAGAAAAATTGCAGATTCTACACCATGTGGCTCAGGTAAAAAATATAAACAATGTTGTGGAAAATAACTTGCAAACCCACATAAAATAATAAAAATATCGATTAGACTCATTTTATATTTGATGTTGTGGTTTTAGTTTTTAATTTTAAAAGGTGATCATAAAATATATAATGAATTTATGATATAATTGTAAGTATGAGAAAATGACAAATAATAATTTGAAAGGGAGTTGATTTTATGAAAAAGAAAAAATTATTATATGCAATTACTTGTGCTTTAGGAAGTGGAATGATAGGATTTTTTGCAGCAGATTTAAATGAGGTATATAGAATAGCATTATTTACTATTGGAGTTGTTTTAATGGTAAGTTCAATTATAAAATTAAGTAAATAAATAGTAATTTGAAAGTGAGATAATAGACGGAAGATAAGCAAATATTGCTTGATAATATAAATAAAGTACATACTAAATAATAAATTACAATTTATCAATTAGATTATCAATAAATTTTGATAGTCTTTTTTTTGTTCAACTTCAGATTGGTTGTGGTAGAAAGGTTAAACATTGTTTATTTAAAATTCCAAATTTAAAGGATTTTAAAAAATATGATATAATTTTAAATAGAGGAGACTTTAATTATGAAAATTATTACGAAAGAAAAAGCTTATGTTCAATTAAAAGACATTGTGGAGTTGTTGAATCTTCTTTCAGGACTCCCTGGTTATGGCCTTATTCAGTTATAAAAAAGTGTTATGGAGAAGTATTAATTTGTACAAAAAATAATATGTATGAATTTATAGAGTTTACAGATAAAGACACGATTAACTTTTTTAATAACCTTGATCATATTGCTGACTATTATCAGTTAAAGGATTTAAATGAAGAAGAACTAATTAATTATGCTCAATCAATTGTTGAAGAAACCAAAAAATTAATAAAAAAATATAATTTTATGTCTAACAAAGAAAAATCGAAAAAATATTGCCGTATAAAAAAACAGTGTGACAAAATGATTATAAAATTAATTCTATTAGAGATGTTTTATGGTTTAAACAAGGGTATCTAGATTTTGAATTACCAGTGGAAGCAGAGTATCCAATAGATTATGATATGAATAAGATTGAGAAATCAAAGAGTATAAAAAAATTAGCAAAATCACTATTTAACAAAAACAAACATAGATAAAGGTATAAAAAGACAAGTGGTTAACAATTAAAAACTTTTTGTATTGTACAAAAGGTTTTTCTTTGTATACTATATGTTGAAAAAGGGATTATCCATGGTATAATTATATTGGTGATAATATGGAAATGAAACAAATAAAACAAGAGTTTGAAACATATAAAAATGAAATTGAAGAAATATGGAGGCTTCTTTGACTTAACAGAAAAGGAAGAAAAAATTAAAGAATTAACTATTCAAATGAACAATCCAGACTTTTGGAATGATAAAGAAAAAGCAGAGAAAATAATCGAAGAATGTAATAATCTTAAAACAATTGTTGGGAATGTATCGACATTAAAAAAGACTATAAACGACAATATAGAAATGATAGAAATGTTGGATGAAGAACCAAATGATGAAATAGTTAGTATAATTGAGGCAGAAATGCCAGGTATAGAAAAGAAACTTGATGATCTTAGGCTAGAAGTAATATTGAATGAACCATATGATAAGAATAATGCTTTACTAGAAATTCATGCAGGGGCAGGTGGAACAGAGTCTTGTGATTGGGCTAGTATGCTTATGCGTATGTATTTAAGATGGTGTGATGTAAAATCTTATAAATACGAGATACTAGATGTACAAAACGGAGATGAAGCTGGAATAAAAAGAGCTAATATCTTAATAAAAGGGTTTAATGCATATGGATATTTAAAAGGGGAAAAAGGAGTTCATCGATTAGTTCGTATCTCACCTTTTGATGCTAATAAAAGACGTCATACATCTTTTGCAGCAATTGAAGTTATACCACAAATAGATGATAGTATTGAAGTTGAACTAAAGGATTCAGAACTAAAGATAGACGTATATCGTAGCAGTGGTGCTGGTGGACAATCAGTAAATACAACAGACAGTGCGGTAAGAATCACGCATCTACCTACTGGAGTTGTTGTAACATGTCAAAACGAACGTAGTCAGATTAAAAATAAGGAAAAAGCTCTTCAAGTATTAAAAAGTAAATTATATCAATTGGAATTAGAAAAAAGAGATAAATCCTTATCAGTAATGAAAGGAAATCTTTCCGAAATTAATTTTGGATCGCAAATAAGATCCTATGTTATGCATCCTTATATGATGGTTAAAGATCATCGCACGGAAGAAGAAACAAGTAATGTTTTGAAAGTATTAGATGGGGATATAGATATGTTTATAGAAAAGTATTTGAAGGGGCGAATTAGTAATGAAAAAAAATAATGAATTAAAAAATATAAATAAATTGATAGAAAAAAGACATATCTTTAAGAGATATATCCTTTCTATAATAGCTATTTTTGTTTTAGCAGCGACATATAATTTATTTATATTGCCAAATAATTTAGTTTATGGTGGTGTTAGTGGTATAGCTGTTATAACAAAAAAAATAATAGACCCTTCAGTTCTTATTTTTATTGTTAATGCCATTCTTCTAATTTTTAGTTTTATAATATTAGGAAAAGAAAAAACAAAAGGTTCAATATTGGGAATAATGTTATATCCTATATTTATTGAATTAACTAAAGATATAGGAACTATTTTTGTTTTAGAAAACAAAGATATTTTACTAAATGTTCTTTTTGCAGGTTTTTTATCTGGTGTAGCAGCTGGAACTATTTTAAAAAATGGATTTAGTACAGGTGGGACTGATATAGCAGCTCAAATAGTATCAAAAGTATTTAAAATATCAGTTGGAAAATCATTACTAATAATTGATAGTATCATTATAATTTGTGGTGGAATTTATTTAGGAATTATAAATGTAATGTATGCTATTGTTTTATTATATATTTATAGTTTAATGACAGATAAAATAATACTAGGAATATCAGATAATAAAGCTTTTTATATAATTACTAAGAACGAAGATGAAGTGAAAGATTTCATCTTAAACAACCTTAATCATGGCGTAACAATTTTAAAAGCTAAAGGAGGATATGAAGGTCGAAAAGAAAATGTATTATTATGCGTTGTACCTGCAAGGCATTATTTCAAACTCAAAGAAGGAATAGCTTTAATTGATGAAGAAGCATTCTTTGTAGTAACTGATGCCTATGAGGTTAGAGGAGGCGCATAATATTATGAGAAAAAGAGTAAAAGGAATAGTTACAGTTATTTTTGCTTGTTTCTTTTTAGCTTTATCATTTAACATAACAGTGTTACCTCTTGAAATAGTAATAGGCGGAAGTAGTGGACTTTCTATTATTGCTAACCATTTTTTTGGAATTGCTCCTGCAATTGTTGTTTTTATTTGTTATTTATTTGCTATTATTTTTGGTTTACTATTCTTAGGCAAAGATAAAATTAAAAAATCAATAGTAGGAAGTTTTATATATCCGTTTTTTGTATATGTTACATCACCACTTAGTTTATATATTAAAAACCTTTCTTTAAATACAAGTGAGTACCTTGTTATTCTAATTATTGGAGCTGTTGTAGCTGGTGCAGCACATGGTATGATATACAAGGTAGGTTATACGGCAGGTGGGAGTGACATAGCATCACAAATAATAAATAAGTATTTTGGAATTACTGTAGGAACAGCCAATATCTTTATCAATGCAATTATAGTAATATCAGGCGGTGTTATTTTTGGTTGGGATAAAGTACTTTATGCAATCTTGATTCTTTATATTATAGGTGCAGTAACAGATAAAGTATTGCTTGGAATTTCGTATAGTAAGAAATTTTATATAATTACAAATAAAGATGAAGAAATAAAGGAATATATATTTAACGAATTTAACACAACGGTAACCGAATTAGAATCTATTGGTGGATATACTAATAAAGCAGATCAAGTAATAATGTGTGTTGTACCAACAAGAGAATACTTCAAATTAAAAGAAGGTATAGAAATAATAGATAAAGATGCTTTCTTTATTATTACAGATGCATATGAGTTAAAAAATAAAGCGTAAATACATATTTTTTCATATTTTTATGTTATACTTATAAAAGTAGTAATGAGGTGAACAAATGGAACTTATTAGAATTAGAGGAGTAGAAAAACAGTACAAAAATGGTGTAACTGCTTTATGCAATCTTAATTTGAGTATAAAAAAGGGAGACTTTGTTTTTGTAATAGGGGCATCAGGTTCCGGAAAATCAACATTAATAAAATTGTTACACCGTGAAGAAAGACCAAATAAGGGACAAATAATCATAGGTGGAATAGATGTTGCTAAACTCAAAAATGGAAAGGTATATAAATTAAGACGTAAGCTTGGTGTAGTGTTTCAAGATTTTAAACTCTTACCCCGCTTAACTGTTTTTGAAAATGTTGCTTTTGCTCTTGAAATCTTTGGTTTACCAAAAGATGAGATTAGAGATAAAACAATAAAAGCTTTAGAATTAGTAGGCTTGAAAAACAAGGCAAAACAATTTCCAAATCAATTATCTGGCGGTGAACAGCAAAGAGTTGCAATTGCAAGAGCAATTGTTAACGGACCAAAATTGTTATTATGTGATGAACCGACAGGTAATCTAGATCCTGATACAAGCTTCGGCATAATGAAAGTCTTAGAGGTAATAAATAATATGGGGACAACAGTAGTTATGGCCACACATGATAAAGAAATTGTTGATAGAATGAAAAAAAGAGTAATTCTTCTAGATGAAGGAAAATTAATAAAAGATTATGCGAAAGGAACTTACAGTAATGAGGTTGCTTAGAATGATAGGAAGAGACATCAGAGATGCCATAAAGAGTGTCTTCCGTAATTTCAGTTTAAGTATGGCATCAATTTCTTGTATATCTATTACATTAATCTTAGTAGGTTTAGCAATTTTATCTTCGTATAATGTAGATCATTTTACAAAATTAATAGAACAAGATTTTTCAGTGTTCGTATATCTTGATAAAGATATCACAGATGAAGAAATAGCAATAGTGGAAGAAGAACTTAAGAAAAACAACAATATTGTACAATATGATTTTGACAGTAAAGAAGAAATAGCACAATCTATGATGGAAACATCAGATGTTCTTAGGAACATAATGGAAAAGTGGGAAGAAGATGAAAATCCGCTTAATGATGTTTTTAGATTAAAATTAAAAGATATAAGGGAAGTAAAAACAACAGCCCAAAAACTTGAAAAAATGGATAATGTTTCATTAGTTGATTATGGTGAAAAAATTGTTAATAATTTTATAATTGCTTTTGATGTAATTGAAAAAATACTAATAATAGTTGTCTTATTATTTATTGTGGTTACAGCATTTTTAATAGCAAATACGATAAAACTAGCTATTTTCTCAAGAAGAAGGGAAATAGAAATAATGAGATTAGTTGGAGCATCAAATTTTAATATTGAGCTACCATTTATAGTTGAAGGTTTAATTCTTGGCATATTTGGGTCAATAATACCAATAATAATTGTGATATATGGTTATTTTTCATTTTATATAAAATATGATGGACAATTTTTCTCGCCATTTATGAGATTAGTTGTACCAGAGCCATTTGTTTATATTGTATCTCTTATCCTTGTATCAATAGGTATCATTGTTGGTATGATGGGAAGTTTAAGAGCTGTTCGTAAGTATTTAAAAATATAGAAAGGGTTGGATAATATGAATCAAGGCAATAACTTTAATTTTGGAATTGGTGAAAGTGGAAATGACGCAAGTACATATCAAAGTTATTATAGACATCAACCAAATAAAAGTAATCCACTTTTAATAATTATAGTAATTTTAATAATTCTAATAATTCTTGGCATGCTTTGGTTCTCTGGTTTTTTCACACCTCTAGATAGGCAAGCAGAATACAAAAAACTATATAATAGAGTTTGTTCTGCTTCAATTACTTATGCCGAAGATCATAATAAAAAAGATAAAAATAATCCTGGAAAAATAATATATCTTACAGTAGGACAGTTAGCATCTGCCAATTTAGTAGAAGCAAATTTAGTGAATTATCTTAATAATGAGCCAATTCCTTTAAGTACTTATATAAGATTAGAAGTTTTACCTAGTGGTACTTTCAAATGCTATGGGTTTGTTGATAAAAGTGAAGATAAAGAAAGACCTGTTATTACACTATTGGGAGAATCAACAATACATAGTAAAGTTGGAGAAACGGTTACAGATCCAGGTGCAACAGCTCTAGATAATAAGGATGGCGATATAACAGAAAAAATTAAAAGAAGTGGGAATGTTAATATAAACATCCCAGGAACATATAGGGTTTATTATACTGTAAGTGATATATCTGGTAATATTTCAAAAACCGTTGTAAGAACATACATTATTGGATATTAGAAATAAAAATAAGAAACATAGCATTTCTTATTTTTTTATCATTTTTTGATGAAATGTAGTATGAATTAGATTGCTCATGTAAAAAACATGTTATTAGTGTATAATAATAACGTGCATTATCAGTTGACACGAACTTTTGTTTGATATATAATTAAAATACTTTGGGGTGATGAAATGTCATTTAAACTTGTTTCTAAATATAAACCAAGTGGAGATCAACCTAATGCTATTAAAGAATTGGTTAAAGGCATTAAGGAAGGTAAAAAACATCAGGTTTTGTTAGGAGCTACTGGTACAGGAAAAACATTTACAATTTCAAATGTAATAGCAGCTGTTAACAAACCTGTTTTAGTGCTTGCTCATAACAAAACACTAGCAGGGCAATTATATAGTGAATTTAAAGAACTATTTCCGAATAATAGGGTTGAATATTTTGTCTCATATTATGATTATTATCAACCAGAAGCTTATGTTCCTTCAACTGATACTTATATTGAAAAAGACGCTTCCATAAATGATGAAATAGACGAATTACGACATTCTGCCACTTCAGCTTTACTTAGTCGAAAAGATGTGATTGTTGTCGCTTCTGTTTCATGTATTTATGGTATTGGAGAAGTCGAAGATTACAAAAATAAAATGTTAATATTAAGTATTGGAGATAAAGTAGAAAGAAATGCTGTACTGAAAAAACTAGTCGAAATGTTGTATGAAAGAAATAATTTTGATTTAAAAAGAGGGACGTTTAGAGCAAATGGAGATGTCATAGAAATTATACCTAGTTATGAACGTGCTAAAGGAATAAGAATAGAGTTTTTTGGTGATGAAATAGAACGAATTAGCGAATTTGATGTTCTGACGGGAGTTATAATTAACGACAAAAAAAGTGTTAGTATTTATCCTGCAAGCCACTTTGTAACAGATGAAGAAAAGTTAAAAATTTCAATTGAAAGAATTGAAGCTGAATTAAAATCAAGATTAGAATATTTAAAAGAAAACGACAAATTATTAGAATATCAACGTTTAAAAGAAAGAACTAATTATGATATAGAAATGCTTCGTGAAACAGGTTTTTGCAGTGGGGTTGAAAACTATGCAAGACATCTTGCTCTTAAATCTGAAGGAGAAACCCCAACGACATTAATTGACTTTTTTCCGAAAGATTTTTTACTTGTAGTTGATGAATCGCATGTATCTTTACCTCAAGTAAGAGGAATGTATAATGGGGATCGTGCAAGAAAAACAACACTTGTTGACTATGGCTTTAGATTGCCAAGTGCATTAGATAATAGGCCTCTTAAATTTAGTGAATTTGAAGAAAAAATTAATCAAGTTATATATGTATCTGCAACACCTGGTGATTATGAATTAGAAAAAGTTAATAATAAAACTGTAGAACAAATAATAAGACCAACAGGTTTGCTTGATCCAACCATAGAAGTAAGAAAAACAGAAGGTCAAGTTGATGATATTGTAAGTGAAATAAACAAACGTATTGAAAACAATGAACGAACAATGATTACAACTCTCACTATTAGGATGGCAGAAGAATTAACCAATTATCTTAAAGGACTTGATATAAAAGTTGCTTATCTTCATAACGAAGTTAAAACCTTAGAGAGAACAAAGATTATTCATGATCTGAGATTAGGTAAATATGATGTTTTAGTGGGCATCAATCTGTTAAGGGAAGGTTTAGATATTCCAGAGGTTAGTTTAATAGCTATTTTAGATGCTGACAAACAAGGCTTTTTGCGTAGTGATCGAAGCCTTATTCAAATAATTGGAAGGTGTGCAAGAAATGTTAATGGGCACGTTATAATGTATGCTGATAAAATTAGTAATGCAATGGATGTTGCAATTAAAGAAACTAATAGAAGAAGAGCAATTCAAGAAAAATATAACAAAGAAAATAATATAACTCCAACGACAATTATTAAGGATATAAGAGAAATAATTACAAATGAAGTTGATAAAGATAAAAAGGTTAGTCGTTCTTACAGTAAAAAAGAGGCTGATCGTATTATTAAACAAATAGAAGAAGAAATGTATGAAGCTGCAAAAAAATTAGATTTTGAAAGGGCAACTGAGCTAAGGGATATACTATTTGAACTTAAAACAGAAAGAAGTTGATAAAATGGATAAAATAATTATTAAAGGAGCTCGTGAGAATAACCTTAAAAATATAGACATTGAGATTCCTAAGAACAAACTTGTTGTAATGACTGGAGTATCAGGTAGTGGTAAAAGTAGTTTAGCTTTTGATACTATTTATGCTGAAGGTCAACGTCGTTATGTTGATTCACTTAGTGCTTACGCAAGACAGTTTTTGGGAGGTACTGAAAAACCAGATGTTGACAGTATTGAAGGTCTTAGTCCAGCGATAAGTATTGAACAAAAAACAACAAATAAAAACCCAAGGTCAACAGTGGGTACAGTAACGGAAATATATGACTATTTAAGACTTTTATATGCTAGGATTGGGGTTCCATATTGTCCAACACATAAAACTCCAATTACAAGTCAAAGTGTTGAAGAAATGACGAATAAGATTTTAGAATTAAGTGTTGGAACCAAGATTATTGTTTTAGCTCCAATCGTTCATGGTGAAAAGGGAACACATAAAGATCAAATTGATAAAATCAGAAAAAATGGTTTTGCTCGTATTCGAGTTAACGGAGAAATTCGTGATTTGAATGAAGAAATAATATTGGAAAAAAATAAAAAGAGTAATATTGACATTGTCGTAGATCGTTTGATAATAAAAGAAGATATAAGAAGTCGTTTATATGAAGCATTAGAAGTTGCAACAAAATTATCAAAAGGAAAAGTAGTAATAGATGTTATTGGTGAAAAAGAAATAGTACTAAGCGAATCTTTTTCATGTTCATATTGTGATTTTTCATTACCTGAATTAGAGCCGCGATTATTCTCGTTTAATGCTCCATATGGGGCTTGCGAAGTTTGTAAAGGTTTAGGTTTTAAATTAGAAATAGATGAAGATTTATTGATTCCTGATAAAGAAAAAAGCATAAATGAGGGTGCTATATTACCACTAAGTAATATGGATGAAAATAATATTTATATCAAAAAGTTAGAAATTCTATGTAAGCATTACAATATTGATATGAATAAAAAGGTAAATGATTTAAAAAGAAAAGAACTTGATATTATTTTATATGGGTCTGATGAAATAATTGATTTTAATTTCAAAAGCCGAGGAGGGCATAATTATAAAAGTAAAGAACCATATGAAGGAATAGTTCGTAATTTAGAAAGACGTTATATAGAAACCAACAGCGAATTTATAAGAGATTGGATAGGTGGGTATATGGTCGAAAAAACTTGTCCAACATGTTCTGGAAGTAGATTAAAGGAAAGCGTATTATCTGTTTTAGTAGGAGATAAAAATATATATGAAGTTGGTAATTTAAGTATTAAAAACACTCTTTCATATTTTGAAAATATTAAATTATCAAAAGAACAAGAGGAGATATCAAGATTAATTTTAAGAGAGATAATAAGTCGGTTAACGTTTCTTGTGAATGTTGGACTTGATTATTTAAATTTAAATAGAACAGCTACAACCCTATCGGGTGGTGAATCACAACGAATTAGGCTTGCAACACAGATTGGTTCAAGGCTTACAGGTATTTTATATGTTTTAGATGAACCAAGTATAGGTCTTCATCAAAGGGATAATCAAAAACTTATCAATTCCCTTATTGAAATGAAAGATTTAGGGAATAGTCTTATTGTGGTAGAACATGATCATGACACAATGTTACAAGCTGATTATCTAATAGATATTGGACCAAATGCTGGTCGTGAGGGTGGATATATTATAGCTGCTGGAACACCAGAAGAAGTAATGGCAAATGAAAAAAGTTTAACAGGACAGTATTTGTCTGGAAAATTAAATATTGATGTTCCTAAAAAACGTAGAAAAGGTAATGGCAAATTTATTGAAATTAAAGGTTGTGCTGAGAATAACTTAAAAAACATCAACGTTAAATTTCCACTTGGCAAGTTTATTTGTGTAACAGGTGTTTCAGGAAGTGGTAAATCATCACTCGTAGATGAAATATTATACAAAGCGGTAGCTGATTACCTTTATGTAACCAAAGCAAAACCAGGTAAATTTAAATCAATAAAAGGATTAGAAAATATAGACAAAGTAGTTGAAATTTCGCAAGCTCCAATAGGTCGAACACCAAGAAGTAATCCGGCAACTTATACAGGGGTTTTCGATGAGATTAGAAATGTTTTCGCTAACACCAAAGAAGCAAAAATAAAAGGATATGAAAAAGGAAGATTTTCATTTAACGTAAGAGGAGGAAGATGCGAAGCTTGTTATGGTGATGGTGTTAAAAAAATAGAGATGCATTTCTTGCCCGATGTTTATGTTCCGTGTGAAGTTTGTAACGGGACAAGATATAATAGTGAAACATTAGAAATAAAATATAAGGGCAAGAATATTGCTGATGTTTTAGATATGACAGTAGAAGAAGCTTATGATTTTTTTGAAAATATATCTAAAATCAAAAACAAAATTAAGGTTTTGTTAGATGTTGGATTAGGATATATAAAATTAGGTCAAAGTGCAACAACGTTATCAGGTGGGGAAGCAAGTAGGGTTAAACTTGCTAAAGAATTACAAAAAAAAGCAACAGGGAAAAGTTTGTTTATACTTGATGAGCCTACAACAGGTCTTCATGTTGACGATATAAAAAAGTTGTTAGTAATATTAAATCGTATTGTTGATAATGGAGATACAGTTGTTATAATAGAACATAATCTTGATGTCATTAAAGTAGCTGATCATATAATCGATTTAGGACCAGAGGGTGGAGATTTAGGTGGAACGATTATAGGAATTGGAACACCTGAGGATATTGCCAATAATCCTAATTCATATACAGGTGAATATTTAAAAAAGATTCTTTATAATTAAGTTGATATATGCCTTAAAATGCCTTACAATATATGCGAGGTGAAAAGATGGAAGAAGTATACAAGTTTTTAAAAGATGAGATACAAAAACACACAACGATCATTGTAGGTGTTTCAGCTGGACCTGACTCTATGGCTCTTCTCCATCTTTTATTGACTTTAAGAAAAGAAAAAGATATAGAAATAATATGTGCTCACGTAAACCATAATGTTCGATTAGAAAGTAAAAACGAAGCAAAAATGGTTAAAAAATATTGTAAAGATAATAATCTTGTTTTTGAAACTATGACAATTAAAGAGTATCATAATAATAATTTTGAGAGTGAAGCTAGAGAAAAACGATATGCCTTTTTTGAAGAGATGATTAAAAAATATAAGGCAAAATATTTGTTGACTGCTCATCATGGTGATGATTTGATTGAAACAATCTTAATGCGTGTCGTAAGGGGTTCCACTTTTAAAGGTTATGCTGGTTTTGAAAAAAATATAGATAAAGGAACCTATAGAATTTTAAGGCCATTCATCAGTATTACAAAAGAAGATATTTTAGATTATATTCAAAAGCATAGTATTGAATATGCAGTAGATAAAAGCAATACATCTGATGAGTACACACGAAACAGATATCGTAAAAAGATTTTACCTTTTTTAAAAGAAGAAGATAATAAAGTTCATGAAAAGTTTTTAAAATTTAGTCATACGATTATTGAATATAACAAATATATTGATAAACAAATGATGAAAGTAATTGATGAAGTATATCAAAATAATATAATTAACATAGAACAATTTAAAAAAATAGATATTACAATACAAGATAAAATTATAAACTATGTTATGGAAAAACTATATCAAGATGATATGATTTTAATCAGTGATGTGCATAAGCAAAATATAATGAATTTAATTTATTCGAAAAAACCAAATATATATATATATTTACCTAATGATATAAAAGCAATAAAAGCATATAAGTTATTATCATTTGAAAAGGGTGAAAATAAAGGGGAACCATATAAAATAGAATTTGAAAGTTACGTTAGCTTGCCTAATGGAAAAAGCTTAGAAAAAATAGAAGATAATGAAGAAAAAAGTAATTTTATATGTCGATTGAATAGTAAAGAATTATCCATGCCATTATATGTAAGGAATAAAAAGAATGGTGATGTAATGGAAGTAAAAGGGTTGTCAGGTCGAAAAAAGATTAAGGATATTTTCATAAATGAGAAAATTAGTACTAAAGATAGAAAGAATTGGCCTCTTTTAGTTGACAATAATGATAATATTTTATGGGTACCTGGATTAAAAAAGTCTAAATATGATAAATCAAAAAAGGAAAGTTATGATATAATAATTTGGTATTATTGAAGGGAGATATTTTATGAAGATAAATAAAACTGTAAAAAAAGGGATAACACCATATATAGTGCTAGCTGTTTTAGCGCTTCTTGTACTTATTGCTCTTGACTTTGTAGGTCAAAAAGTTAATGTTCTATCATACGATGAATTTGAACAACATCTTGTAAGTAATAAAATAGAAGAAATTGAAATTACTCCAAGAGATAGGGCGAAAGTATATGAGATAAAAGGAAAATTAGAAGGATATGATGAAAGGGAAAGTTTCTTTGTAAGAGTTCCATTTTCTGATGAAGTAATGAGTAGGATCTTACTAGCTAGAGAAGAGTCAAACTTTAAATTACAAACTAATACTGATCCTGAATCAAGTACTTTCCTATTGTTTTTAATAAATGTATTACCAATAATAGCGTTAATAGGTTTTGCCTTCTTCTTCTTTACAAGGCAAATGGGTGGTGCCAATAAATCACTTGATTTTGGTAAAAGTAGAGCTAAATTAAATGAAGAGACAAATAAGGTAACATTTAAAGAAGTTGCAGGATTACAAGAGGAAAAAGAAGAAGTTCAAGAATTAATTGACTTTTTAAAGAATCCAAAAAAATTCCAAAGTTTGGGTGCTAGAATTCCAAAGGGAGTTTTATTAGTAGGCCCTCCAGGAACTGGAAAAACATTACTTGCTAAAGCTGTAGCAGGGGAAGCAAGCGTTCCATTCTACTTTATAAGTGGATCTGACTTTGTTGAATTATTTGTAGGTATTGGAGCAAGTCGTGTTCGTGACATGTTTAGACAAGCGAAACACACAGCGCCATGTCTAATATTTATAGATGAAATTGATGCTGTTGGTCGTCAAAGAGGTACAGGATTAGGTGGTGGCCACGATGAACGTGAACAAACGCTTAACCAATTACTTACTGAAATGGATGGCTTTGGTGCTAATGAAGGAATAATAATAATAGCAGCTACTAATAGACCAGATGTTCTTGATCCAGCTTTATTAAGACCAGGACGTTTTGACAGACAAATAACAGTAAACTTACCTGACGTTAAAGGAAGAGAAGAAATACTAAAAGTACATGCACGTAATAAAGTATTAGCACCTTCTGTGACACTTAGTCATTTAGCAAAACGTACTGTTGGTTTTAGTGGTGCTGATTTAGAGAACCTACTTAATGAGGCAGCACTACTTGCAGTAAGACGAAACAAAAAATCTATTACGATGGCTGAAATCGATGAAGCTACTGATAGGGTCTTAATGGGACCAGCTAAAAAGAGTAAGAAATACACAGATAAAGAAAAAAGATTAATTGCACATCATGAAGCAGGTCATGTTGTATTAGGATTAAAACTTGATGATGCACATGATGTTCAAAAAGTTACCATTATTCCAAGAAGTTATGCTGGCGGTTATGCAATGATGGTTCCTAAAGAAGAACGTTATACTCAAACCAAAAAGGAACTTTTAGAAAGAATTACAGGCTTACTTGGTGGAAGAGTAGCAGAAGAAATAATATTTGGTGAAATTACAACAGGAGCTCATAACGACTTTGAAAAAGCAACTAAAATAGCAAGAAGCATGGTTACAGAATATGGTATGAGTGATTTAGGTCCAATTCAACTAGAACATCAAGATGAAGGCGTTTTCTTAGGAAGGGATTATACAAAGAGTCGAAACTTTTCTAATGAAGTAGCTCATGAAATTGATGTTGAGATGCGAAAAATCATTAATGATTGTTATGAAAAAGCTAAAGAAATAATTAATGAGAATATAAATTTATTAAAACTGATAGCTGAAACATTGATTGAGCACGAAACATTAACAAAAGAACAAATTGATTATTTAGTTGAAAATGGAAAAATGCCTGAAGAAGAAAAAGAGAAAGAAAAGGAAAAAGAAAAAACAATTGTTGATCTTAGAATCGAAGCAAAAGAAAAAGGAATTAAAGGATATACTAAGATGAACAAAGAAGAATTAGAGAAAGCTTTAAATGATAAAGAAGAATAAAAGACGGTTTGCCGTCTTTTTTATTATGTAAATCACATATACTTACTTAGGTGATAACAAATGCTTTTGATAGAAAAAGTAGCATGGGCTGTAGCAACAGTTTTTCTTTTTAGTAGTGGTATGTATTTTACTTTTAAATTAAAAGGTGTTCAATTTAAATTTAAAGAAATGTTGAAAGGTTTTACCAAAAAAGATGACAATTTAGGAATAACTCCTTTTGAATCACTTGCTATTAGTTTAGGTGGTCGAATTGGTGTAGGGAATCTAGCGGGTGTAGCTTTAGCAATACATTATGGTGGTGTTGGCTCAATTTTTTGGATGAGTATAAGTACCATAATATGTTTAACAAATGCTTTTTCTGAATCCGTTTTAGGTGTGTTGTATCGAAAAAAAACCAAAAAGGAATATGTTGGTGGACCATCACACTATATAAAATATGGCATGAAAAAGAAAAAACTAAGTTTAATTTATGCTATATTACTAATTTTTACATATATCGTTGGTTTTTTAACAGTTCAATCCAATACAATTGTAAAATCTGTCACAAAAGTATATACAATAAAGCCAATTGTTATTTCTTTTGTTGTTGCTCTTTTAACAATTATTATTATATTAAAAGGTCTAAAGGGAGTTGCTAAGTTTTCAACAAAAATTGTTCCACTTATGACTATAGGATATGTACTAACATGTTTATATATAGTACTATCAAATATTGGAACAATGCCTCAAGTAGTCAAATTGATAATTAATGAGGCTTTTAATCCGACCTCAGCTGCAACAGGCATATTAGTACCTATGATAATAGGTTTTCAAAGAGGTACCTTTTCAAATGAATCTGGAATAGGAACAGGAGCTATTGCTGCTGCAGCAACAAATACTGATAGTCCATCTAAACAAGGTTTTGTTCAAATGTTTAGTATTTATATAGAAACATTAGTAGTATGTAATTTAACCGCCTTTGTAATAATGTTATCAAATTATAATGATATTTCTTGGCAAAACATTAACGGTATTGAAATAACACAAGAAGCATTTACTTACCATTTAGGTAATGCTGGAAACTATGTAGTCATGTTTTCAATATTACTATTTGCTTTTTCATCAATTATTACAGGATATTATTATGGTGAATCAAATTTAAAGGGTATTTTCAAAAATTTAGGAAAAAATGGTATGTTTATATTTAGAATGTTAGTAGTATTAATCTTATTTGCAGGAGGAATAATATCTTCTAAGATAATATGGTCAATAGCTGATATCTTTATAGTGTTTTTAGCAATAATCAATGTATATGCAATCGTATCACTTAAAAAGGATGTGTTTAGAGAATATAAATTACATCGTCTTAAAAATAAATGATATAATTATTTTAGGTGATGTAAATGGTTATAAATGAAAAGTGGGATAAAATATTAGAAGAAGAATTTAAAAAAACATACTTTTTAGAATTAGTAAGTTTTATTAAAAAGGAATATAAAAGTAAAATAATATATCCAAAAGCATCGGATATGTTTAATGCCTTTAAACTTACATCTTATGATGAAGTCAAGGTTGTAATAATTGGTCAAGATCCATATCATGGTGAAGGGGAAGCTCATGGACTTTCTTTTTCTGTAAAAGAAGGAATAAAGTTACCGCCTTCACTTGTTAATATTTTTAAGGAATTAGAAAGCGATTTAGAAATTAAGAGAACTAAAGGTGATTTAACTGATTGGGCAAAACAAGGAGTTCTATTATTGAATACTGTTTTAACAGTTGAAAAAGATAAACCCAATTCTCATAAAGGAAAAGGCTGGGAGATATTTACTGATTATGTAATAAAAAAAATAAATGAAAAAGAAATGCCTATTGTTTTTGTGTTGTGGGGTAATAATGCGAAAAAGAAAAAGGAATTAATTACAAATCCTAAACATCTAGTGTTAGAATCGTCACATCCGTCACCATTTTCTTATATTTATGGTTTTAAAGGAAGTAAGCCGTTCTCAAAGATCAATAAATTTTTAGAAGAAAATGGAAAAAAACCAATAAATTGGTAAAAAACCTATTATCTTTAATAAAACAGTTGCATATAATATAATAAGTATGATAATATTAATGTTAGATTTAGTTCAATTTTCTGTACCTCCTTTTAATTGGAAGTAAGATAATACTTAAATCCAATATTTACTAAAAAGGAGGTTATACAATGGAAGACAAGACATTAACTTGTAAAGAATGTGGCGCAGAATTCATTTTTACCGTAAGGGATCAAGAATTCTATAATCAAAATAATTTTTCTGAACCATTAAGATGTAAGCCTTGTAGAGATGCAAGAAAACAAAATAGAAATGCTAACAGAGACAGATTTGATTTTAATAGAAACAATTAATTACAAAAATAAAGACTAGGACAATAATTTCTAGTCTTTATAAATTTAATAGTTGAAATAATTAAAATAAAATGATAAAATAGTAATCACATTACATGGCGATTATGGTGAAGTGGTTAACACACCAGATTGTGGCTCTGGCATGCGTGGGTTCGATCCCCACTAATCGCCCCATTAAGGAAATAAAGCGAATTCTAATATTGAATTCGTTTTTTTATTTAAATGTAGTATAATGAAATTGGTACTAAAAGTGAATTTTGGAGAGATGTTTATATGAAAAAAACAATAAAAGGCGTTCTTATTGTAATTATAAGTTTCGCTTTAATTTATTCTATATTTGTGGGAATTGATGCAATTAGGCTAAAAAATAAAACAGAATTTACTCCACCATTTTTTTCTAATTGTACTGCTTGGGTGGAAGAAGATGTTGCAGAAATTAAAACCTGTAATGGTTTAGGTTATACAGTTAAATATAGTTATAATAATAACGGAAATTTAAATGGCTCAGAATTTAGATTATTCAATAAAATACTAATTTGGGCATGGATTTCATAGCCTAATTAAATTTTAAAAATATACAAACTCGATGCAATAATAAAAAGAGCAGAAGATATTAATGTTGCTTATATAGAAATATCCTTTGACGTTGGGAAAGTATTTGGAAAGAAAAAGTTACGGTTATTCTACGTTCGATGCTTTTATATATGAAGGTATCATTGTTAAAAAGGGAACGCCTTGTTACATTATTGATATTAGAAAAGATATAAGAAAAGCACTTAACAAACAACCGAATGGTAAAAAGAAGGTTGATATCTATTTTATATGAGCATGTAAAAACAGTAGTAATTAAATTTAGGAATTATTACTGTTTTTTTGTCAAAAATAATAACAATTGGTAATTATTACTATTTCGCTAACTGTATTTACATCAATTTATATATTTGTTATTATATAGGAATAGGGTAAGGTGGCTTATGAAAAAAGGATTTACTTTAATTGAATTGATAGCAGTTATAGTTGTTCTAAGTATTATTCTTGCAATAACAGTACCAACCATAATTGGAATAATAGAAACCTCAACCAAAAACGCCTTTGAAAGCGACGCAAAGATGGTTTTAAAAGCGGTCGATTATAAAAAGTTATTAAATGAAGATTTTAATCCAGAAGTAATAAATAAAGATAATATTTATGAATTGCTAGGCTTATCGAATGCAAATTATACAAATATTAGTATATATATAGAAGATAACATCCCAGAGATTACAATTATAGGAAAAGGTAAATGGAATGGTTTGATTGCGTGTGGAACTTATAAAGATATAAAAGTAGTAAAATCAACAAAGGATTGTAATAATGATATAACTCCACCAGTTATTACAATATTAGGTGATAATCCATTTAATATGTATGCAGGTGATTCTTATAGTGATGCTGGCGC
>DUQO01000001.1 GCA_012837765.1 Mollicutes bacterium
AGAATGTATTTCTATAGAGATAAATATGCTGAAAAAGCTGGAATAAGAAGAATTAGATTACACGACTTTAGACATTCATGTGCATCAGCATTGATATCAGGTGCAGCTCCAATAACTGCTGTATCTAATTTCTTAGGTCATTCTGAAACTACTGAAACACTAGAAACCTATACTCATATGTTTAAAAAAGATCTTGCAAATGTTCCAAAATTCTTTGACACATTAGAAAAAGACTTTAACGAAAAGTCTTCTGAATAAACTATATTAAATTTATATAAACCATCAATTTGATGGGTAAATGATGGGTAGCGTTCTACTACTTTTATTAAAAATCCCTATAAAATCAAACAAAAAGTGGAGCCTTTCGGCTCCTTCAGGGGGTTTTGGTGTTCATACTCACCTTAAAGCCGTAAGTATGAACGTGTGAACATATTATTCACACTATATACATAATAATATTTTTTTCGTCAAAAGTCAAATAGAAAATACCATTATTTCTCTTTCTTTTTAAACATCGAAACGCTTGACATAATCACACCTTTGACAAAGGGGTTCTTTTAGCTTTCTATTTAGAAATTTTTCTTTTATTTTTTTGCTTTTATCACTATTCAAAATATCTTTCAAATCACTTTCTAATATATTGCCAAGTTTAATTACACCATCGCTATCTAAACAACAAGGAACAACAGTACCATCTACTAAAATAGCAATATGTGTACGAAGTCCATAACAAGTTCCTACTTCACTTCTAATATTATCTTCTATATTCGGCCACTTAAATTGTTCTTCAAAATTAAGATAAACATTATCTTTAAGTTTTATATTTTTATCATTACTATTTATTTTTATATTATAGTGATCCTCTAATAATTTTATTATTTCCTTATTATTATTTTTTGCATTAGTATTCCAAAGCCTAAATGAAATATAACAATCGCTTCTTATTTTATCAACCACTTTAAGTAAGAAATTTATGTCTTTAACATTATCAAAGCTATGTAAAGATACATTTATTTGTCTTACACTTTTTACATTGTTTACGGCGTCAACATTTTTGTCTAGTAAACGTCCATTAGTTGTTATGTTTACTTTAAAGTTTTCTTGTTCTGCTAAAGCAAGAAAACTTTTTAATTCTGGATGCATTAATGGTTCACCTAAAACATGCAAATTAATATATTTAGTGTATCCTTTTATTCTATCTAAGATTGTTTTAAATGATGTTATACTCATAAACTTTTTTTCACGATCGCTACCCTTACAAAATGAACAGTTTAAATTGCACACGTTAGTAATCTCAATATATATATACTTAAACATTAGTCTAAATCAAAACTCCCTTCTACTTCCTTTTTAATTTCAGGGAAATCATCCATCATATTATGTTCCATAAAAGTTTCAGCATCCTTTTTAGCTTGCATAAGTATTTTATAATCTTTTTTTAGATCTGCTATTTTAAAAGTCATGTCTCCACTTTGTCTTACACCAAACAAATCTCCTTGACCTCTTAGTTTAAAATCTTCTTCACTTATTTCAAAACCATCAGTTGTTTCTGTCATAATTTTTAATCTTGCTGTATCCTTATCACTTATCAAAATACAATAAGATTGTAAATCACTTCGTCCAACGCGCCCTCTTAATTGGTGTAAAGTAGACAGTCCGAATTTTTGCGCATCAAAAATAACCATCATTGTTGCATTTTTAACATCTACTCCTACTTCGATAACTGTTGTACTAATTAAAATGTCAATATTACCACTAGCATATTCATTCATTATTTTAGTTTTTTCAACCGAAGGCATTTTACCATGTAACATACCTATCTTATATTTTTTTCCAAAAGCTAATTCAAATTGTCTAGTAAGTTTATTAACATTTTCTAAATCACTTTCACCTTCTTCAATAAGCGGTGCTACAACATATATTTGATGATGCATATCTAGTTCACTTTTAATCATTGTAAGTACATCTTTTATCTCATTTGGATGTTTCAAATATGTAATAATTTCTTTTCTATTCATTGGCATTGTCTTTATATTTGTTATATCCATATCACCATAAATTGTTAATGCATATGTCCTTGGTATTGGAGTTGCACTCATATATAAAATATCAGCTTGTTTCCCCTTACTTCTTAAGTTACCCCTTTGATTAACACCAAAGCGATGTTGTTCATCAGTCACAACTAAACCAAGATTACTAAATGAAACATTATCTTGAATAATGGCATGCGTTCCAACAATTAAGTCAATTCTACCCTGTTCTAACTCTTCATATATTTTTTCTTTTTCCTTCTTTGGTGTTGCACTGATCAATAATTCAACGTTAATATCAATATCCTTAAATAATTTTTTAATATTTGCATAATGCTGTTTTGCTAAAATTTCAGTTGGTACCATTAAAGCTGATTGATAATGATTTAAATACATTATATACATTGCTATAACTGCTACAACTGTTTTACCACTACCTACATCTCCTTGTAGCAAACGGTTCATTACCTTTTTAGATGAAAGATCTTCTATAATTTCATCTATAGCTGTAAGTTGATCTTGAGTCAATTTAAATGGTAAATTTTCAATAAAAGAATTTATTTTTTCCATATCTATTTCTTTAGAATATCCTTGATTTAAATTCTTTTTCTTACTCTTTAAAAATTTAACTTTTAACATAAACATAAATAACTCTTCATATTTAAGCCTTAGCATTGCCTTTTTTACATCTTCTGCCTTAGTTGGATGATGAATTATATTTAAGGCTTCTCTCTTTTCGATAAAATTATATTTTAACGCTATAGGGGCTGGTATATAATCTATTATTTTAGGATTTAATTTAAGAGCATCATCAATAAAACGAAGTAGTTGCTTTTTACTTAGACCTGATGTTGTATGATATACTGATTCTATTTTTACTGAATCACCAATACCTTCAAATATGATATCTGATGCAACAACCGTATTTTTTAGTAAGTCCCATTTTCCAATAACAGTTATTTCTTTATTGATAGTTAAATGGTTTTTTAAGAATGCCCTATTGAAAATAATAACATTTATTATTGCTTCCTTAGTTCTTAATCTAAAACTCATTTTATTCATTTTACCTTTAAATCTAAATATACTAGGTACGGAATCAACCAAACCATCAATTATGATCTTATCACCTTGATTTAGATTAAAGAAATCACTTCTTTTCAACACTTCATAACGAAAAGGATAATGAGTAATTAAATCATTAACATTATAAATACCTAATTTCTCTAAATATGTTTTTGTTTTAGGTCCAATTCCCTTTATTAGATTTAAATAATCCATAACAATACCTCATTACTATTTTAACATAATAACAACAAAATAAAAAAGATGCTTTAGCATCTAATTTATTGTTTATCCCATTTTGTGGTAAGCAACTTTTCTGTATGGACTCTTTGTTTTTGTTTTGGCATTTTCTGTAGAAATTTTTTCGTTAGAATCTTCAAAACTTTCTTCTTTTGTATAGATTTCTTTAGCAATCATATCTTCTTTTTGTGTCATAAGAAATGCAGCCATAACACTCAATACAAAGATTTTCTTTGCTCTTTTTTTCAATCTAATCCAAACCTCCCTACTACTTAATAATGAAAACGTTTAACGAATTCATTTATTGCTTTCTTATCACCAAACACAAACATTCCAATTACCGTTAATAGTGATACGAAAACCGTTATTACACTTATAACTTTGTAATTTACTAAGCCTGTCAATAAGAAGACTAATTGTATTATACCAAAAAATGTTATTGTTAGCATATAAATAAAGTAATTTTCAAAAGAAAATGGTTTTATAAATATCAAAACAATAAGAGAAATGATACCTGCTAAAATTAAAATGGGCATAAGATAGTCTATTGACCATCCACTATATCCTAAAATAAGATCTAAAATAAAACCTACTAAAGACAACATATATACATTTAAAACCACAATTGTACCAATATTACGATAAGATATTATAGCTGTTTTAACAATCAAATAAATATATAACAGTATTATAATAGAAAATGGTGCCCATATCTTTTTATATGAAAAGGCAAGATTAAGAACTATATTTAAACCAATCAATGCAATATATAAAAAAGCTAAAACACGAATTATATATTTATTGGGATTATTTTTAATGTTTTTCTGATAAGGAAAATCCCATTCAGGTGGTTTACCTTTTTTTATAACCTTTTTATGGCACAAAGGACAATGCTCAGCTTTATTTTCAATAATTACCTTACATCTAATACAATACTTCATTTTGATTGCCTCCTACTTACAGTTAAGCTTGATGAAATGTTTACCTTTATTCCATTATTCGTAAGTGATGTAAAAAATATACGTTCAACTTCTGTATCATTTAATCCTGATGAAAAAGATACAGATAAAGTATCATTAAAAGAACATATTCCTATTTTCATAGAAGTTGATATATCTGTATAGCTGATCATATCAAACTTATCAACATACTGTTTTACCTCATCAGGCATATGAATAATACCAAGATTAGACAAACTTGAAGTTGAACCTTTTTTACTAACCCATCTGTTAATATTTCTTAATACGATATCTTTAATAAAAATGGGTATAAATCTTAGAATTAAATTACTATGAAGTTTTACAAAAGATCTAAAGTTATTTAATAAAGAAGACTCGTCTAACTCTTCTTTCATCTTTAATGACACTATCTCTAACACATCATCAAATGAATAATCCTTTTTCATAACATCAAGGCTTATAATAATAGTTGAAAAAAAGTTGTTCATACTAGAGGAAGGAAAAAAATTACGAAGATTAACTGGTACAGCTATTGAAATTGGAGCTTTAGAATCAGCGTATTTATAATTGCCATGATATATTGAATAGATAAGTAATGCTGTTAAATAAGCAGTAATAGTTACATTCTTTGTTTTTGTAATAGCCTTTAGTTCATCAACAGACATTGTTCCTACAATGACATCTATTAAATCCTTTTTCTTTTTATTTTTCAATTTAAATGCTTTTATATTATCTTTCCTAACACTTTCTTTTCCTTCATCATTTGCCATTTTAAAATATTTTAAAAAGCTATCATCACTCATCTCATTTAGAGAAACCATTTCTGTTTCAGATATAATGGTTTTACTTATCTTTTTAGGATGTTTTTGTTTCAAATAATTTATAACTAGTGTTTTTAAAAAATCTAAAGCACCAATACCATCTGTAAGAATATGAGAAAAATCTACATTTATTCGCTTTTCAAAATAGGTTACTTTAAACAAAAAATAATTATTTTGAATATTATTTATTGGTCTAGTTGCAAAGTGGTCATCTTCCATAATTATTGTTTTTTTATTATTTTCTTCAAGGTAATACCAAAAGAAACCCTTTCTTAGTTTTACCATAAAAGATGGAATGGCTAATAAAGTATCATCCAAAGCTTTTGTAAGTTTATCTAATACTATCTTTTCTTTTAATTTAACAGACAAGCGATAGACATAAGGATTATGTGTAGTTGTCACAGAAGCATAAAAAGCTGCTACATTGTCAAGTCTCTTCCAATAGTAACTATCCTTTTTATTCATATAAACCTCCTTAGCTTAAATCATTTATATTATTGACAATAATTTTTTTAAATTACAATATTAAAAAGGTTATATAAATTTATATAAAAGGCTTGACAATTATATCCAATATGGGTATTATAAGCAATACCAATTCCCAAAAGGCGAATTGGTGCTAGTATCACACTAGCCAACCCCTTTTTATTCTTTTTGAAAACTGTCCTCAGGGGGGGGGCAGTTTTCTCTTTTACATCAAAAAACACACTCTAATTTAAAGTGTGTTTTATTTTTTTAATAAACTTTAGTTAGATAGTCATAAAGCAAAGTTAACTTTTAGGTTCATCTTTTACTAAAGATTTGTAATAATCAAATCTTTTAATGGCATCTACTTTTAATTGTTCTAATAATTCATCTGCCTTTTCACCATTTACTTGTTTTAACATTGCAAAACGATTTTCACCTTCAAGGAAAGTTTTAAACAAGTCAAAATTTGGTTCCTTGTAATCCAGTGTGAATTTTTCCTCCGCTCCATTATATCTAAATATTGGAACATATCCGCATTGTACAGCTAATTTCTCTTCTTCAATTGTTCTGCCCATGCCACCTTTTATACCGTGAGTAATACAGGTAGAGTATGCTAAAACAATCGAAGGACCATCATGGCGTTCTGCCTCCATTAAAGCATTTACCGTTTGTTGCATATTAGCTCCCATACATATACTAGCTACATAAACATTAGGATATGACATGGCAATACGAGCCAAATCTTTTTTAGCTGTTTTCTTACCACTAGCAGCAAATTTTGCAATTGAGCCACGCTCTGAAGCTTTTGACATTTGACCACCAGTATTAGAATATACTTGACTATCAAGTACTAAAATATTGATATTATCATTACTTGATAAAACATGATCAATTCCACTAAAGCCAATATCGTATGCCCATCCATCGCCACCAATCGCCCAAACACTTCTAGATGGTATATATTCTTTTATATCCTTTAAATAAGGAACTTTATTATAATCAAGATTATCATATACTTTTTTAGTTATGTCAAAATCATCATAATTAGATAACCATTGATTCAACAATTCTTTAGTTTTATCATCAGCCTTATCTATATTTTCTTCAATTAAGTTTTTAATACGATTACGGATTGTATTAGTACCCGTAAGCATTCCATAGCCAAACTCAGCATTATCTTCAAATAAAGAATTAGCCCACGCTACATTCCACGGCATACTAGGTGTACTAGCACCATATATAGAAGTACAGCCTGTTGCATTTGCAATTACCATCCTATCACCGAATAATTGTGATAACAGTTTCAAATATGGAGTCTCACCACATCCAGCGCACGCACCACTGTATTCAAATAGTGGTTTTTTAAATTGTGAAAATTTAACAGTTGGCTTAACTACTTCTGATTTTTCTCTTACATTTTCTAACAAGTACTCAGTTATATCATCACATGTAGAATTAACAGGTACCATTTTAAGGGCTTTTTCGCCACCTTTTCCAGGACATGTTCTAGCACAAACACCACATCCTGTACAATCTTGAAGTGATACATTAATAAGATATTTATACGGCATACCTAAGGCATCAACACATCTATTTTGTATCTCCTTTGGAGCCTTGTTATATTCTTCCTCAGATAGTATGAATGGTCTTACAACAGCGTGAGGACAAACGAAAGAACACTGATTACATTGAATACAATTTTCAGAAATCCATGCAGGTACATCTTCAGCTATATCACGTTTTTCATATTGTGATGTAGCTGTTACATAAGTACCATCTTTATATGGAAGAAAATCTGATACTTTTAAATCATTCGCTGATAAATCAATCATCTTATTAAATACTTTGTTATCAAACTTTGGAGCAATCTTACAAGATACACTTTTTTCATCAACCCAAGATGAATCTACTTCTACTAAGTGCAAGTATTCCTCAACTTCCTTAATAGATGATAGATTAGCATTAACTACCTTTTCACCTTTTCTTGTAAAATTGGTAACGATCATCTCACGAACTTTTTCAATAACTTTATCATAATCAAAGAAATCACTAATTTTAAAAATACACGCTTCTAATATCATGCTTATTTTATTTTGTAAACCGTGTTTTGAAGCAAGTGCATAAGCATCTATTGTATAAAATTTTATTTTCTTATCATATAATATTTTTTTCATATGTTGTGGCATCGTTTCTTTGAGTTCAGCTGGGCTCTTTGATGTAACATATAAGAATGTGCCATTTTCTCTTATATTAGTTAACATATCGTAACGATTGATATATGTTTCCTTACTACATACTACAAATTCAGGTCGTTTAATAAAATATGAGGATTTAATTGGATCTGGACTAAAACGCAAATGACTTCTAGTCATACTGCCACTTTTCTTAGAATCATATTGAAAATATCCTTGAACATAGTTATCAGTATAATCTCCTACAATTTTAAGAATATCTCTTGATGCTGTAATCATTCCATCTGATCCAAAACCATATATTAAAAACTCTTTTACCTTTTTATTTTCTACATAATAATCATTTTTAGGTAAACTTAAATTTGTAACATCATCATCGATACCAATTGTAAATGATGAGAATTTATTTCTCTTATCTAAAAAATCATAAACAGCTTTTATTTGGCCTGGATCAGTATCTTTACTAGATAAACCATAGCGGCCACCTATAACTTCTATTTTCCTGTTTGTCTTGTTAATAACTTCAACAACATCTAAATATAGCGGCTCACCTGCACTACCTGGCTCTTTAGTACGATCTAGGACAGCTATTTTTTTAACACTCTTAGGTAATACATCTAATAAGTATTTTGAGCTGAACGGTCTATATAAATGAACTTCTATAAGCCCAACACGTTCGCCTTTTTTATTTAAATCCCTTACTACTTCTTTTATAGTGTCACATACTGACCCCATAGCTACAATGACCTTAGTAGCCTTTGGATCACCATGATAATTAAATGGTTTATAGTTTTTACCTGTTATCTTATTAATCTTAATCATATAATCATTAACTATATCAGGTATTTTATCATAATCTTCATTTCGCACTTCCGCAGCTTGAAAGTATATATCTTCGTTTTGAGCTGTACCTCTTATAACCCTGTTGAAAGGAGATAAGCTTTTTTTACGAAATTTATCTAAGGCTTCTTTATCAATTAGTGGTAACAAATCTTTTTCTTCAAGTGTTTTTATTTTTTTAATTTCATGACTCGTTCTAAAACCATCAAAGAAATGTAAGACAGGCATTGATGCTTTTATAGCTGATAAATGGGCTATAGCTGCCATGTTCATCACTTGTTGTACAGAAGAAGATGCAAGCATAACAAAACCAGTCATTCTTGTGGCATAGATATCTTGATGATCTCCTAAAATACTTAAAGCATGGGTTGCTATTGATCTTGCAGCTACATGTATAACACCTGGTAACATTTCACCTGCCATTTTATACATATTAGGTATCATTAATAATAAACCTTGACTAGATGTAAAGGTAGTAGTTAATACCCCACTTTGTAAAGATCCGTGAACCATAGCGGCAGCACCAGCTTCACTTTGCATTTGAACAACTTTTACATTATCATTAAATATATTTTTAACTCCTTTAACACTCCACTCATCAACTTTTTCAGCCATTACAGAAGATGGGGTTATTGGATATATACCAGCTACCTCAGTAAACATATAAGCAATTCTAGCAGCAGCTTCATTACCATCCATTGTTTTAAATTTATCCACCTTATTATCCCTCCATATTTTATTATCTCTATATACATTATAGCCTAGTTTTAAGATTAAATAAATATAAGTAACATAAAAGTGACAAATTTAGGAAAAAGTTTACTATTTTTTCTTAAATGTATCTAAAAATTATTCCAAGTTATAGTTTCTACATAAAAAAATCTAGGATGTCCTAGATTTATAAATTATTTCTAAAAAATATAAATAATAAATTTTAACCAATTTTATTTCTTATCTTTTTCTGTTTCTTTTATTATATAAATTGGTCTCTTTTTAGTTTCTAAATATGTTTTAGCTAAATATTGTCCCATTATTCCTATACAAAATAATTGAACCCCACTTACTAAAAATATTATACATACTAACGATGGCCAACCTGATGTTGGATCACCAAATAAAAGTGTTCTTACAATTATAAATATTATTAAGGCAAAAGATACAAATAAAAATAAGATACCAAATAATGATGCTAGCACAAGTGGCATTGTAGAAAATGCTATGATTCCCTCAATTGAATATAAAAACAATTTCCAAAATGACCATTTAGTAACACCTGCAACACGTTCAATATTTTCATACTCTAGCCATTTTGTTTTAAATCCAACCCAGCCAAATATTCCTTTTGAAAAACGATTATATTCTTTCATTTCAACAATTGCATCAACCATCTGTTTTGTCATCAATCTAAAATCTCTAGCTCCATCAACTATATCAGCTTTAGATATTTTATTTATTATCTTATAAAATTGTCTTGCAAAAAAACTTCTTATTTTAGGTTCACCAATTCTACTTACTCTTCTTGTTGCAACACAATCATAATCATTTTCTTTTATATCTTTATACATAACAGGTAATAAAGTTGGTGGATCTTGTAAATCAGCATCCATTACAGCAATATAATCACCTTTTGCATTTTCTAGACCTGCATACATTGCCGCTTCCTTACCAAAGTTTCTTGAAAATGATATATATCTGACCCTTTTATCTTTTTTTGATAATGATCTCATAATTTCTAATGTATCATCTTTTGATCCATCGTTGACAAATAAAAATTCAAAATCAACTTTATTCATCGATTCTGCTATACCAATTATTTCATTATAAAATAAAGGTAATGATTCTTCTTCATTATAACAAGGTACAATGATAGAAATTTTTTCTTTTGCCATTTTTTCACTCCTAACGCAATTACTTTTTAAAAATAATCAATTTACTAAATATATAATTTAATATTATGATGATGAAACTTACAACTACTTTAGATACCATATCATTTATAGTCATTAAATCTATCATCACATACATTAAAACCATATCGACACCAAATGTAATTAAACGGCATGTATAAAAAGATAACATCTCTTTTAATGTTGCTCTAATTGTTTTAGTTTTACTATTAAATACATACTTACGATTAGTAACGTAAGCAAATAAAACAGATAAAATCCATGCTATAACATTAGATACATATACATCTACTTTAAAAATTCTTGTAAAAGCAATATAACTTAATATATTTACTAAAGTAGTTAATACTCCAAATATTAAATACATTATAACTTCTCTATATTTTCTTAATACTTTTATCATAAAACTCTCCATGGGAAATCAAATTATTCAGTAGCTATTTTTTTACGATATTCAATATCTGATTTTATTATATCTTGAAGGTTATATTTTGGACTCCAGCCTAACACTTCTTTTGCTTTACTATTAGAAGCTATAAGCTTAGCTGGATCTCCTTCTCTTCTTGGACCTACTTCATAATTTACCTTAGCATATTTGC
>DUQO01000019.1 GCA_012837765.1 Mollicutes bacterium
AATTAGTAGGCTTTTCTATTGTGTAAGGGATTGTTATATCCTCATCAATATAAATGTGATCTATCATACCATCTGTAATTTCTAATTTGTTATAATTGGTATGGCATAACCTATTATCAAAAGCTAAATTATTCTCTTCTCCAAAACCATTAAATCCTATTATCATATTTTCACCACCTTATTGTAAAGGTTCAACTTGCAAATCTATTAAATGATTATCTTGTTTCATATAAATCATCAATTCTTGCCCATCTATTATTTCAAATTCATTTGATACAAAATATCCTTGAAAGTCTAATCCATCAATATATTTGTAAACTCTAATTCTATTATTTAATTTAAACATTTCTAACTTGCCTTGCGGTGAGTATAATGTTAAAAATACTTTATTCTCTGGTAAATCCTTACACCACAACTGCAATAGAAAATTATCCTGTAAAATATTAAATCCTTCGTCTGCTACTAATTTTGCATAATCAGTTCTATTCATATCAATCCAATCATCGTCTACGTATTCAACATTCATTGAATTAATTTGATTGCCATTATTATCATATAGTTTTAATATTATTTGAATAATATTGGCTGATACCTTTATAGCCCCTTGATCTAATAAATTTTCTGGTGTTACTGTCACCGTCAATTTTGGTGCTATATAAAATGGTCTAAAATGAACCAGTCCTGTTGTACCTGCGTTCCCATTTGGAGATAGTGTTTTTATTTCAAGATAATATAACTGACTGTTCTCTAGCCCTGCAATTTCTTGTGTTAATGGTTGACTACCATCTGCAAACTGTTCAGGAAATGACCTTAGCAAATCTTTATTTTCGTTATATAATAAATACCTATAAGACTGTAATTGCTCACCTTCTGATTGTGAGTATGTAGTTTCAAATATTACAGTTTGATTGTAGACCCTATTTTGATTATCGTAGTCTATTGTTGTAATATTTAAATCAGGTTCACTGTAGCACCAAAACAATAGTGCTACACTAAAATTTGACCAATTACTATTTATATCTTTTGTTCTAATTCTAGCACGATAATTTGTACCATTTATCAATGTATCTGGTGGCAACGTGTGTCTAAAATTGAATGTTTCTTGAGATTGGTTATAAACTACTACATTATCACTTACTCTTTCTATTACTAAATTATTACCTACTACTTGATTACCACCAATTACATTGAATATGATAGTATTTTCTTTTGTTGCATTAAAAGTCTTTATGTCATTTAATATTGGTGTTGTTAGCATTTAATCACCTGCCTTTATAGTGAAGTATCTATCCATCCTTATGCGATATACGGCTCTCCTGTAATCTCTTCGTATTCTTCTGCTGTAATAACTTTTCCCACGACATTGTGAACTCGCTCTTTACTCCATAATCCTTGTTCATAATAAAACTTTATCCTATCAAACCAAATCATATTTCCACCCCCAACATTATAGCAATATAATCTATATCCGAACGTAATCTTAAATTATCCACTAATTCCTGTACTGTTTTTACCTGCAAATAAGCCTGTTCACCCTTATTAAATACTTCCAGTGCTTCATCATACGAATTAAACTCTAATCCGTTAAACCATTCATTTTCCGTTTGGTCTATTGCTTCTGTTG
>DUQO01000020.1 GCA_012837765.1 Mollicutes bacterium
AATAATGAAGGTGTAATTTATTTAGGAATAGGTGAAAATTTCTTAGATTTAAATGCTTTTAAAGCGCTAGGTTTCCAATTAGGTAGTTTATTAAACAAAAGAAAATTAGCGAAGGTGACAATTGACTATATTAACACTATTCAACCAAGTATCTTGGATAACATTCTTGAAACAATAGAAGATAATTATAATATTATAAACATAGTAAACGAAGTATTCCCTGATAAAACAAGTCATATTGATTCTCTAAAACCAGCGATATTTATTCTTGCATCAATATCTGCAAGATTAAAGCAACTTTCAGCTACAAGTAGTGTCCCTTTAGCTTTAACCTCAGTTAAAATTATAGAAAAATTGAAACTTAATTTACTTGAAAGAAATGGTGACGGAAGTTATTTCAGCGAGGGATGGCTTCGTAATTTTATCCTTAGTTTTGAGGAGACAAAACTAATAATAGATTGTTTTAATGTATTGTTTTATGAAATTATAAATAGATTAAATAAAAGACCAAAACTACATATTTTAGACTGTACAAAGATAGAGGTAAATTTAAGTAATACTAACTATGAAAATTCATCAATAGCTCTAGATAAAGATAACAATAGGATGAGAGGCTATAAAGTAGGTGTATTAAGAGGATGTTTACCTGTTGGTGGAATAATCGAAGAAATATGTATTGATAGTGCAAATGTTCATGATTTAGCACTGACAAAAGAAATGTTACTTAACTCTAAACATTTAAAAAAAGGCGATACATTAATAGCTGATAGAGGCTTTATAGACTTAGACTTAATACTTGCATTAAAAGAAAGAGGTATAAATGTTATTATACCAGCAAGAAATAATATGGATATATTTACAGAAGCAGTTTCGATAGCTAAGGAATCTAACAAATGGGAAGCCCATCCAGAAAGAAAAGAACAACAAATCTCACTAGTTAAGAATCTAGATAACTGGAAGAAGAAAGAAAAGTCTATTGAGTTATCAGCAAGTGTTGTAAGAATACCTAAATCATATAATTTCGAATATAGTGATACAGAATACCTTAGTCAAGATAATGAATATATGTATATTGTAATTTTATCAACTAATAACGAACTTTCAGCTAGATCTATAATTCTCACCTATTCTAAAAGACCAGAAATTGAAGAAGATTTTAGACAATTAAAAGAGTATTGGAAACTAACAGATTTTAAAAGCACAAAATATAAATTCTTAGTTTTTTATATAATGACAATGTTCAGTGCATACAATTTTTATCAGTTATATAAAAATTTAGATTCAGGTAAGAAATATAAACGAACAACATTACCAGTTGCAGTCAAACAAGAAAGAAATAGATTTAAACCAAGCGAAATAAAAGTAATAATTGTATCAGGAAAATACTTTGCAATATATGAATTCTATGAAACCTTTGAACTATATGATAAATTTCCAGAAGAAATTAGAACTAAATTTAAAAATTATATTAAGGATGGTTAATTACAGTGAAAAGTTTTCATACGAATTGAAGTACTTTTTTAAAATGTATGATTGTAAATGATGTTACTCACTAATTAAAATTTTAATTTTTATATAATGAAAAAAGCCAAATTATTGGCTTAAATTTACTGAATATATTCTTGAAAGTCTTCTGGATGATAATCCAAAAATGTTATAATATCTTTTACTGGATATTCCCTCCAAGGATGTGTAAATGTCGGTATGTGATATCTCTTAGGTTTTACTTTTTTAATTAATGGTGATCTTTGATTGATTGTTCTTATTTCAATTTCTTCTGGTGTTAATTCTACTAAATAATGAAGTATGTTTTCATCATCCAATAAAAATAATTCATCTTTAAAGTTTTGGGGAACTAAAACATTAGCACCTGGATTTAAAAGTTGTTGTTTTGATGCATTATTAAATGCAAGATATTGTTTATTGAAAAATTTTATACTAGAACCTTTATTAACTTTTCTCGGATAAAACTTGACTAATATATAATCTAAAACTTTTAGGTTATCTAGTTTTTCAAAGCCGTTTATGTTATCATTAAGGGGGAGAGCAAATTTCAAATTGAAGTCATTTATGAATCCTGGTAAGAACATATTAGCTTCATCAATAGTTTGAATATTTGCTAATCGCATTTCATTAATTAAGCGGTCTTGTAAAGTTCCGAATAATCTTTCAATGCGGCCCTTAGCTTGGGGAACAGATGTTGTTATGATATCTATACCAAGTCTATTGCAGGCAAACCTAAAGTTTGTCGGTTTATCATGATTGGCGTTTTTTGAGGAGTTATAGTTGAAAACAGTTTTGTTGTCAGTATAAAGTTCCCAAGGAACGCCATATTTTGCGATTATTTGCCTTAAAACAATGTAATAAGACTTTAATGTCTCTTGCTTACTGAAATGAGCACCGACGATTATTCCGGTTGCATCATCAATAGCAGCATGTAGATGTGTTTTATCATCACCAAACCACAAATGGATGGATGCGTCCATTTGAATAAGTTCACCAAAGAGTTCCCTTCTAGGCCTTAGGGAATGAATATCTTTTTTTGATTTTATTCT
Source organism: Mollicutes bacterium (assembly GCA_012837765.1). GTDB lineage: Bacteria > Bacillota_I > Bacilli_A > RF39 > UBA660 > UBA5348. The sequence goes on from DUQO01000020.1 coordinate 2,556, forward strand.
ATGGGATCTAGGAGAGAAAATACCAGAAGAATTTAGATAATTCTTACATGTGGTATAAGGGATTTGAATGTTATGATTTTTTAATAATTTTTCTCTAAAATGAGTAAAATTAAAACCTAGATAATTTTTCTTATATAAATCAATGATTAAACTTTTAAGTTCTAGATTAGCCCTACGATTAGATGGTAAACCTTTAGATTTATGAATTAAACATTCAACACCGAAATTCATATATTCAGTAACTAATTTTTTGATGTAGTATTTATTATAACCTAATACTACAGCAGCACGCTCGATAGTAAACTTACCTTCGATGACATTTAAAATAACTTGAAACTTTCTTTTTTCTTTAAATGATAATGAATTCATATCATACTTCATGGTGCTAAAGCACCTCCTTTCAAAATCATTATACTAAAAATAAGAAGTTTCAAAAAGAAATAAAAATTACAAATTAAGTTAAAATTTTAAATTGTGAATAACATGTATGATTGTAAATGATTGACTGTGATGGAAAATTATGTTAAAATCTGAAACTATAAAGGGGGATTAACTTATGCAAAAAAAATATGTTTTTATGGTTTTGATTTTATCCTTATTTTTCTTAAGTTCATGTAACCTTTTTAGGGATGAATCAAAAGCTAAATTTGATGAGGTTGAAAACCTATTAGAATTATCCTTTGGTAAGGACGGGATAGATAGTCTTATTACGGAGGATATTGACTTACCTACTTCTTTAAAAGAAGTTTTTTTAACATGGTCAAGTGACAAACCTTATTATCTTACAAAAGACGGTAAGGTAAATCGGGGAGTAGATGATGTAGAAATAACATTAACAGTCAAAATGAAATATGGTGATAAAACCAGAACTCAAAATTATGTTGTTACTGTTAAGGGAGACAAGATTATTGATGTAAGCACATATACAATTACTTTTGACAGTAAAGGTGGCAGTGAAGTAACAAGCATTACTAAGGAAGCTGACACTGAAATAACCAAACCAGTAGATCCAACAAAAGATGGATATATCTTTTTAGGATGGTATGAAG
>DUQO01000021.1 GCA_012837765.1 Mollicutes bacterium
ATGATACTGAGGATTTATATCGTTATCTTTTAGTAAAGCAGTGTAATGAACTTGGGAAAATCATGCCCCAAGTTTTTGAAGAAATATCGGATTATACAGAACTATTGCTTCCAGATAACTTATTAGGAGAGGGTTCTGTAATTAGAGATTTGGTAGATTCAGTTGAGGAAGAAGACTATAAAGACCAGGTTGAAATCATTGGATGGATGTATCAATACTACAATCAGGAAAAAAGAGATGAAATATTCGATAGTGATATGAGTAATAGACGGAAACTTGTGAAGAATGATATCCCAGCAGCCACCCAAATATTTACACCAAGATGGATAGTAAAATTTATCGTGCAAAACTCTTTAGGAAGATTCTGCAAAGAAAATTCACAATATGATGATTTGGAATCCAATTGGGAATTTTATCTTGAAAATGATGATTTAAGAAGCCTGTGTAATACTAATAATGTAGACCCGAAAAATATTAAAGTTATAGACCCATCGATGGGTAGTGGGCATATACTTGTTTATTGTTTTGATATTTTGTATGGAATTTATATTAGAACAGGATATTCAGAAAGAGAGATACCAAAATTAATTTTAGAAAACAACCTATACGGATTAGAAATTGATGATAGAGCATCACAATTAGCAATATTCTCTTTATACATGAAAGCAAGAAGCAAGAACAGAAGAATATTTAGAAGTTCGATAAAGTTAAATTTATGTTCAATCCAAGAGAGCAATTATATATCAAATGATAGTATTGAATATTTTATTAATAACAGCGATGACATTAGAAATAGTATGGAATATTTAATTAATATATTTAATGATGCAAAAATATACGGGTCAATTTTAGAAATAGATAGTATTAAATTGAATTTAACATTATTAGAAGAAAGATTACTTGAGATAAAGAACGAAGAAATTAAAGATATATTTCAATACCAATATAAAGATGAAGTTATAGAAAAAATTGAACCTTTGGTAACTCAAGCGAAGGTAATGACACAAAAATACCATATTACAGTTACAAATCCTCCATATATGGGAAATAGAAGGATGGTAGATTCACTTAAAAAGTATGCAAATGAAAAATATCCAAATGCAAAGAGCGACCTGTTCGCTATGTTTATCAAAAAATCAATATCTTTTACAAAACAAAATGGATTTATAGGGCTTGTTACACCATTTGTATGGTGGTTTATCAGTTCGTATGAAGATTTAAGAAAAATTGTATTAAATAATACTACAATTACAAGTTTAATTCAATTGGAATACAATGCTTTTGAAGGGGCAACGATACCGGTTGGAACTTTTGTGTTAAGAAATCAAAAAACGCTTACTAAGGGAGAGTATATAAAACTTTCTGATTTTAGTGGTATTGAAATGCAACCATTAAAAGTGTTGGAAGCAATTAAAAACCCAAAGGTTTACTATAGATACAGAAAAAATCAGGATAATTTTATGCAAATCCCTGGCAACCCAATTGCTTTTTGGGTCAGTGATAATTTTATTTCTGCCTTTAGTCAAAATAAAAAGATTAACGATTTGTATGAAACTAGAAAAGGTATGTTTACAGGAAATAATAATTACTTTTTGAAAAAATGGTATGAAATTAACAACAATACAGTAGGTAATAATTTCAAATTTTACAATAAAGGAGGAGGCTACAGAAAATGGTATGGTAATAATGATACGGTAATACGATGGCATAATGATGGGTATGAGGTTAAAAATTTTAAAGGTTCAGGGGGTATTAACGAAAGTTATTTTTATAAAAAATGTTTAACATGGAACTTGGTTAGTAGTACAACACCATTTTGTTGTAGAGCATTAGATGAAAATTTTGTTATGGGTGATGCTGGGCCGGTTTGTTTAATAAATGATGATAATTACAATTATATTTTAGGATTTATAAATACAAATATTTGCAATTATTTTATGAATGTATTGAATCCTACTCTTAATATTCCGCCTGGTGTTGTCGGAAAATTGCCTATTAAAAACTCAAATTTATATAAAAATAGAATTGATGAAATCGTTAGTCAAAATATTATTATTGCGAAAGTTGATTGGAATAGTTTTGAGACGAGTTTTGATTTTAAGATACATCCTATTTTACTTTGTAAAGAAACAAAACCAATAAGTACAATTTGTCAAGGTTTTGATAATTATAGGAAATATACAAATATGCAATTTATTCAACTCAAATCAAATGAAGAGGAACTTAATCGAATCTTCATTGATATTTATGGACTAGCAGATGAACTAACTCCAGAAGTTGTAGATAATGATATTACCATTACTAAAGTGGTTGAGAAAAAAACCGCCAAAGATAAAAAGAATTCCTATGTAATAGATAAACCGGAAGTAATTAAATCCTTCATCTCCTACGCAGTAGGTTGTATGTTTGGCCGTTATTCCCTAGATGAAGAAGGCCTAATCTATGCAGGTGGAAAGTTTGATGTTAGTCGTTTTAAAACATTTATTCCGACAAGAGATAACATTCTTGTTATAGCAGACGACGATTACTTTGAAGATGATATAGTAAGTCGTTTTGTAGATTTTGTAAGAATAACCTTCAGTGAAGAAACCCTAGAGGAAAACCTTGACTATATCGCTGAATCCTTAGGACAAAGAGCAAGTGAGACTGCAAGGCAAACTATAAGAAGATACTTCCTAAAAGATTTCTATAAAGACCATGTAAAAACTTATCAAAAGAGACCAATTTATTGGGAGTTTACTAGTGGTAAGCATGATGGCTTTAAAGCCCTTATATACATGCATCGTTATGACCCTTATACAGTATCTAGGATAAGGACAGACTATTTACACAAGTTACAGAGGATGTATGAGGCAGAAGTAGATAGGATAGATATGTACTTAGAAAATTCTGATATAACACCTAGGGAAAAGTCTTCAAGTCTAAAGAAAAAAGAATCCTTATTAAAACAAATAGAGGAATGTCTAGCATACGACCAAGTGATTGGACATGTGGCAAATCAAAAGATAGAAATAGATTTAGATGATGGAGTTAAGGTTAACTATGCAAAGTTCCAAGGAGTAGAGGTTCCTCAAGGTGAAGGCAGAAAACCACTAAAGGCAAACTTGCTTTCTAAGATATAAAAAGTAGGTGAAAAAATGAATTTAACAGAAATAAAGAAAACATTAGAAGAAAACTTTAATAAAGATGCTTCAGATAGTAGTAAAAGGAGTATTATATTCTGGTATGATGCAGAGGGTGAGTTTGCAGAGGATATTAAGGAATTAGAACTTGATAACGCCAAGATATTACATCTATCAGATAACAATAGTTTTTGTATTAAGTATCGAATTGAAAAG
>DUQO01000022.1 GCA_012837765.1 Mollicutes bacterium
TTAAAAAAATTGCTAGTTATTTAAATAACAAATATAATTATGAAATAGTTAAGTTAGAAATTAATGATAGTTATTTTAACATGTATGAAGTTATTAAAGATCATATGTATATTGTTGATATTGCGAAAGATGCAATTAAAAATGTTGGTTTAACTCCAATTACTAATCCAATCCGTGGAGGTACAGATGGAGCAAGACTAACTTTTGATGGTCTACCTTGTCCAAATCTTGGAACTGGTGGATTTAATTATCACGGAAGAATGGAGTTTGCAAGTATTAATCAAATGAAAAAAGCGGTTGATGTTGCTTTAGAAATTGTAAAGATTGTTGCAAAAAAAAATGCAAACAACTAAAGTCATCTGCATAAATTTTATTTTTATTTAAGTTCTTCTGGTCTAATTAATGATAAGTCAATATGACAATATCCAGTTGGATTTTTAATTAAATAATCTTGATGATAATTTTCAGCTAAATAGTAGTTTTGAAGTTTTAGAACTTCAACTACTATTTTTTTGTTAGTATCTTTTTGTTTGTTTGCAATAAAACTTTTAACAACTTCATGATCTTCATCATTTTCATAATAGACACCACTTCTGTATTGAATACCTACATCATTACCTTGTTTATTTAATGAGTATGGATCAATCATTCTAAAAAAATGTTCTAAGACTTTCTCTAATGATATTAAACTATTATCATAAACTACTGAGACAACTTCAGCGTGGGTTGCCTCACCAGAACAAACTTGTTCGTAGGTAGGATTTTCAATGTTACCATTTGCATATCCTACTTCGGTTTTAATTATTCCTTTTAATCTTTGGTAGTATGCTTCGACACCCCAGAAACATCCGCCTGCGAGTACGATTCTTTTTTTCATGTAATCACTTCCTAATAAGCTAAACTAATTAATGGCACCACTAAAACACCAATATATAATGCAATATATGTTTCGGTTTTAAGTGGCTTTTTGGTTAATAGTGTTGGTTTTAATATTAATATATAAACTATTGTAAGAATTATTAAAGATATAACTGAAAACAATATTTTAAATCCAATATGAATCCCTGTACTATAGGGCTCTACATAATACGAAATATAGTTGATTACAAAGTAATGAACTATACCTAGTATTAAATAAATATATTTAATTATTTGTTTTATCATCTTGTGGTTGCTTCAAAGAATAAAGCAAGTACTCCTTGTCCAGTATGTGCACCTACTACAGGTCCAATTGAATGAATTAAAATTTCAATATTTGGAAACTCTCCTTTAATCATTTTAGCAAGTTCATTTGCAGCTTCTAAATCTGCACCATGTCCAATATAAGCTGTTTTTTGATTAGGTAGTGCTGTTTCTTTCATAATATCAAAAAGTGATTTAATCGATCTTTTTCGAGTTAGCGCTTTTTGTCTTGAAACAAGTTCTCCTTCAGCACTACAGTGTAGAATTGGTTTAATTCTTAATGTTTTAGCAACTACAGATGCAGCTGCTGATATTCTACCACCACGTCTTAGGTGATTAATATCATCAACTGTAAACCAGTGGGCAACTGTTGGAATTAAATTATTTATAAATTCAGCATTTTCTTCTAATGTCATACCTTCTTTTAATGCATCAGCAGCTTTTATAGTAATATAGCCTAGTCCAAGGGATGCTGATTTTGAATCTATTAAGATGAAGTCTTGTTTTGGATATTTTTCTTTCAAATCAATAAATGCAAGTCTAGCGCTATTAAATGTACCACTTAATTTTGAAGAAATAGTAAGCATTAAAATGCTATATCCTTCTTTAATTTTATCTTCTAGTGCTCCAATAACATCTTCAGCGTTTAACTGTGAAGTCGTAACTTTTTGTCCTTCTTTAACTAAATCATAAAAGATATCAACACTTTGTTCGCGGTAATCAAGATAATTAGTAAATGTATCTTCACCCATATGGTATTTTAAGGGAAGTGTCACAATACCTTTTTCTTTTGCTAAATCTGCAGGTAGATCGGTTGTTGAATCTGCAACAACTAAATATTTTTTACTCATCTATATATCTCCTTTTTAATTTTAATTGGCTTATGTTTTTAGCAATTATTTTGCTGAAAACTTGATATCCTTCATCGGTTAAATGAATTCCATCTCTTGTATAACTTAGTCTTAAGTTACCATCTAAATCTTTCAAATAACTATTAACATCAATTATATTAGTAAATAATGATAGTTCGTTATTTATTTCATCTATTACATCATTACTTCTATTAACCATGTATTCATAATTAGTTATTTCATGTCCTAAAAGTATTGGTGTTAGTGATATTATATATATTTCTAAGTTGGGGATTGCTTCTAGCAATAAATATTTTATTTTTAATAACCTTTTTACTATGTTATCAATCCCATCATCAATTAATTGTAAATCATTTGATCCGCTTAATAATATTACAACGCTAGGTTTTAAATCTATTATTTGATGTAATCTATTTAAAATACCTTTTGTTGTGTCACCAGGAATTCCACGGTTGATGATATTATCGTTATCATAAAACTTTTCAGTTGGCCAATAATTAATCATTGAGTCACCTAGTAAAACTATTTTACATTCCTCTTCATCTGCTTGGGCAAATCTTTCATATAGTTTTTTGTATTGTGTTTGTAGTATATCTTTCAACATGTTATTCACTTCGCAATTCAAATATTAAGTCTCTTATTTCAGCAGCTTTTTCAAAATCTAGAGCTTTAGCTGCTTGATTCATTTCTTGTTCTAAATCTTTCAATGTTTGTTTCTTTTGTTGTTTGGAAAGTAATATTTTACCATAGTCATCTACTTTTACTTCTCTTAATGATATATTTTCTCTAATATCTTTTGATATCGTAATTGGTTTTGTATTATGTTTGTTATTATATGCAATTTGAATTTCTCTTCTTCTGTTAGTTTCATTAATAGCTGCTTCCATTGCTCCTGATATTTCATCAGCATACATAATAACATGACCATTTTCATTTCTTGCAGCACGTCCCATAGTCTGGATTAAACTACGTTCACTTCTTAAAAACCCCTGTTTATCAGCATCTAGTATAGCAACTAGTGCTACCTCAGGTAGGTCTAGTCCTTCTCTAAGTAAGTTAATACCAATTAAACAGTCATATTTACCTAGTCTTAAATCACGTAAAATTGCAATTCTTTCAAGTGATTTAACTTCACTATGTAAATATGCAACTCTTAGACCTAGTTGTTTAAAATAACTAGTTAACTCCTCACTCATTCTAATAGTTAGCGTTGTAACTAAGACACGTTCGTTATTATCTGCACGCTTTTTAATTTCAAAATATAAGTCATCCATTTGATTTTCAGTTGGTCTTATTTCAACTGTTGGGTCAACTAAGTATGTTGGTCTTATTATTTGTTCAACAATTGGTATTTCTTTTTCTAATTCATAAGGACCGGGAGTCGCTGATAAGTAAATGGTTTTTTTAAGTTTTGTTTCAAACTCAGCAAAGTTTAACGGTCTATTATCAAGCGCACTAGGTAATCTAAACCCGTGTTCAACTAATGTTTCTTTTCTTGATCTATCACCAAAATACATTCCTCTTACTTGAGGAATTGTCACGTGTGATTCATCAATGATCATTAAAAAATCATCACCAAAAAAATCGATTAGAGTTGCTGGTGTTTCACCTTCATTACGAAGGGATAGGTGTCTTGAATAGTTTTCAACGCCACTACAAGTTCCTATTTCTTCTAACATTTCTAAATCATATTTTGTCCGCATTTCAATTCTTTGAGCTTCTAATAGTTTATTATTATCATTAAAATATTTTACTCTTTCTTCTAATTCTAATTTAATTCTTTTGATCGCTTCTTCTAATTTTTCTTTATCAGTAACAAAGTGTGTTGCTGGATATATTGAAATAAATTTAATATTTTCAATCGTTTTACCAGTTAAAACATCAAACCTTGAAATAGCATCAATTTCATCACCAAAGAAATCAATTCTTATTCCTTCTTCACGTTCATAAATAGGTATAATTTCTATAATATCACCACGAACTCTAAAAGTTCCTCTTTCAAAATCGAATTCATTTCTTTCATATTGCAATTCTACAAGTTTATTAATTAATTTGTCTCTACCATAATTATCGCCAATTCTAGCAAATATTAAAGCATTTTTATATGTATCAGGATCCCCAATACCGTAAATACAAGAAACTGAAGCAACCACTATTACATCTTCTCTATCAAGTAGTGAAGAGGTTGCACTATGTCTAAGTTCATCGATTTCATCATTAATGGAGGAATCTTTCTCAATATATGTATCACTAGATACTACATAAGCCTCTGGCTGATAATAATCGTAGTATGATATAAAGTATTCAACACGGTTGTCGGGGAACAATGATTTTAATTCTCCATACAGCTGACCAGCTAAAGTCTTATTCGGAGCAAGCACTAAAGTTTTTTTACCCAACTTCTCTATAATATTAGCAATAGTAAAAGTCTTACCAGTACCAGTAGCACCAAGTAAGATTTGTTCTGTTAAGCCGTTATTAATATTTGTTATTAAGTTTTCTATTGCCTTGGGTTGATCACCGCTAGGCTTAAAATCAGATATTAGTTTAAACATTAAACCACCTTAAATCTCAGTAAAATTGTTTTGTTGATTTGTTAACTTTAAAGTTCCTTTATAATATTAATAATAACCATTATTAATCCGATGTCGAATTCAAGTCAAAAATCATTTTCACTATTAATCATTTTATCACTTAAACTAGTCTTTAACAAGTAATAAGTTTGATGTGTTTATTGTTTAATTAGTATAAAGTAAACATCCTTTCTTTATTTATATTTATATTATAAAAGGTAGCTTCGACACTATTTGGCGTACCTGAAAATATTGCAAAAAAAATCGACAGGGTATAAACTCATGTCGATAATCTTTAATTGTATGTTGTGTCTTATTTATATTTTATAGTTTTGATTTTTGAACATAATAACTATACTGTTTTTTCAATGTGTCAATATAAGACATTAATGATAAAACAAATATTACAAATGTTATTAGTGTAGTAACTCCCCACCATACTTGAGATGTAGTATTGTAATGTAAGTATTTTAATTCTTCTAAGTAATTATCAGCTTTTTCTGCTTTCATATAATAAACTTGATTTAAAGTTATTATTGCAACTAAGTAAAGAATTACTAAAGAACCTGATACGAACATTACATATAATGACTTTGGTCTATCAATTTTTATATCCATTTTTTTACCTCATTTATTTTTTTCATAAAACTAACAACTTTAATTCTTTATATAAATTATCTAGATTATGCTTTAAGACATCATAGATAATTGTTAAATCAATCTTCCCATATTTATGAACTATTTTGTTTCTAAGTCCAATCACTTGATGCCAAGGTATGTTAGGATTGTTTTCTCTTAAATCATCGCTTACTCTTTTTAAGTTTTCACTAATTTGAATAAATCTAAACATAACAGAATCTAATAATGTTTCATTGTCTTCTAGTTCTTCCTTACTTACATCCTTTGTTACTCTTATCAAGTATTTAATATCGGTTATTACTTTTTCTAAATAATATTTATCGTCTTTTGCTCTATCCATATATCTTTACCCCATCTTTTAGTATTTCTAGTAGTAATTCATTGTTATCTTCTAATTCAGTTACATTAATTAAATCAACTTTCTTTTTGAGGTTGTTTCTTAGATCTTCAACCAAACCAAAATAACTTAAACCTTTTTCTTTTGTGTTAATTAATAAATCAACATCAGAATCAGGTCTAGCAGTGCCTTTTGCATAAGATCCAAATAAATATACATATTCAACATTATACTTATTTGCTACATCATTAACTGATCTTACAATATCGTCATATATTAAAACACCATGCTCTTCATCTATCTTAAGCATTTCTTTTAATGTGCTTATAATATATTCCTCTTTGTATTTGTCTATTTGACCATTTTCGTATCTCCTGATAGTTCTAGAGGATACACCTATTACGTTAGCTAATTCTTCTTGTGACATATTAAGTTCATTTCTTAAATCTTTTATATTCATATCTATCACCAACTACATTATAAATCATTTGTCCGCTTTAGTCAACAAATGTAGGACAATAATGTCCGGTAAGTTTGTTTTATACGGACAACATTGTCCTGTTTATGATTGTTGTGACATTTTTTCATTGACTACTCGAAATAATGTTACAAGGAATTAGAAGTTTAACTTCGAAAGATAAACTTATGTAAAAAATGCAAAAGTTTATTTTTTGAAAAACAAACTTATATGTAAGCAACTAACAGTCTTTTAAGCTCAGATAAATTATAAAATATAAATATATATTATTTTAAAATGAGTTTTCTACAAAAGAAAA
>DUQO01000023.1 GCA_012837765.1 Mollicutes bacterium
AACGTTATGAAAATAGAAACGGTGGATATACAAGAATTCTAAAACTTGAAGAAAGAAAAGGTGACGATGCTTTAATTGTCATTCTTGAATTAGTATAAAGAATAAAAGTGTATAATTAAGTATTATGCACTTTTTTTATGTTAAGATACTTTAAAGTTCAGAAGAGAAAGAATAGACCACTTTAAAAACAATCTTACTATTTTATAGCTTTTTAAGTATCGAAAATGACCTTTAAGACAAAAAATGTCGAAATTTGCGTGAAATGTGACCAACTGTATTTAAAATATACTTATGCAGTATCAAGTATATTTTATTAAAGTCATTTCCACCAAGTACTAGATCATTGATCGAAAAACCAAACTTTTTACCAGATCTTACTGGTTATGAAAATTTAGAGTTGTTAGCTTCCACTCAGAAAAAGATGAAATTATAGATGTGCTTAAAAAGGTAAATCTTATTGATGATAAAGATAAGAAGTTTGGTAAATATTTATTAGGAATGAAGCAAAAATTAGGTATTGCTCAAGTTTTAATGGAAGATCCGACAGTTATGATTATAGATGAGCCATTTAACGGAATCGAAGAGAAAACAGCAACTGAACTTCGTAATCTTTTAAGGCAAGAAGTTAAAAGAGGTAAGATTATCTTTTAGTTTCTCATATCAAAGAAGATATTAAAGTTTTATGTAATGAAATTTATAAATTAGATAATGGTATTATAGATGAGCATTATACGAAATAAAAAGTTATATTAATTATAACTTTTTTTATTTTTGTGTTATAATAGCAACCAAAAAAGCAGAAGGTGATTATTATGATAAATTATGATAATGACGATATAAAACAATTTTTAAGCTTTCTAAATAAATTTGATAATAATTTATTGATTGAGCTTTTATGGTATTTGAATGAACATAAATATGAAGAAGAAGAGAAAATGTTTTTTTTAGAATCATTTAAGAAAATATATGATTACTATTTTTATCACAAAGATTATGAATTAAAACTGTCTAAACAAGATACTTTTATTAAGGAGAATATTGCATTACTCAAAAAAACGGGAAAAATAAAATTTGTTAGAGATATTAATTTTGCCCCTAAAAAGTTTAAGGATTTAGAACCTCTTGAGGTAAATTTAAAATTTGGTTATATTAAAGACGAAAATGGAAAAGTTTTTATTACTAATTCAAAACCAAAATATCGCAACTTTTATTGTGGAGTATGTACTTCAAATAAGAAAATTGCAATAATGTTTGATGAAGTTGCAAGACGTTATATGGATTTAAGTAATATATTGTTTCATGAATTAACCCATGTAGGTCAAACAGGATTTAAATTGCCTTCTAATATAATAAATCATGAAAATGTAAGAAAAGTTTTTCAAGAGGGACATGCTATGAAAAGGGCTCGTAGAGTAAAACAAATAGGTTTTGATCTAGGGGATATTCCTTTTACCTACAATAAAGAAACCAATGAATTTGAAAGTCTAGGAAATATAGAATATTCTTTATATAGATATTTGTATTTTAAATATGAAATATTACTTGGTGAAGATTTTGTGGAAAAATGGTCAACAAATGATAATAATAATTGTTTATATGAAGCATATCAAAAGATAAACAGTGATTATGGTGCTGGTACTTTTGAAAAATTGTATAAGAATACTCAACTGCTTCTTTATAGTATTGAAAAAGAGCCTGTTCAAAAATTATTAGATATAAAAGCACATTTAGAAGAGTGTAGTTTAACATATAACTTTCCTAAACTTGATAGAAAAAGTAGCGTGATAAATGATTTTGAGAAACAATTATTTCAAATTGATTGCCAAGTATATGAGATGTTAAATAATAAAACAGATTATTTAACTAATACTATTTTTGAATTAGAGACGTTGGTGTTTGAATGCTTAAACAAATCAAATAAAAATAATAGAAAAGAATTGATCAATTATTACTTATACAATGTAGAAGATTTAACATATCAAAGAGAAGTATTGCCAGCAATAAAACAAAATCTAAAAGAACAAACAAGCAAAACTTATCAATTATTAAAAAGGTCACACTAGTTTATAGTGTTTCTTTTTTTTATCATTTTTAGTATAATATAAACTAGGATTTATGGGGTGGTTTCATGACAAACATAATTGAAGTTAACAATTTATCATTTCGTTATAAAAATAAATTTATCTTTGATAATTTAAACCTAGCTATTAAAGAGGGGGAATGGGTTTCTATAGTGGGACCGAATGGCAGTGGTAAAACTACATTGGCTAAACTTTTAGTCGGATTGCTACCTTCAAATGATTCTATAATAGTAGATAATTTACCTTTTAATAATGATAATATGGCCCTTGTTAGAAAACGAATAGGGATTATTTTTACAAATACTAGTAATTACTTTGTAGGTGAGACCGTAGCTGATGAAATAGCTTTTGTTCTAGAAAATCAAGCTTATAAACATAACGAAATGGAAAGTATGATTCATAATATAGCAGCCCTTTTAGAAATTGATAAACTACTCGATAAAGATCCTCAAACATTAAGTGGTGGTGAAAAACAAAAAGTTGCATTAGCATCTGTTTTAGTTTCCGATCCCAAAATTCTAATAATCGATGGTGCTTTAGAAATGATTGATGCAAATACAAAAAAGGAGATCTTCAATCTAATATCTAAGCTTCAAAAGGAATTATCTTTGACAATTATAAATTTAACACATGACTTAGAAGAAACATATTATGCAGATAGAATAATTGTAATAAAAGACGGCTGTATTTTAGTTGATGGACCAACTAAAGAAGTATTAAAAGAAGATAAAGTTTTCAATCGTATTGGTCTTGAAATTCCTTTTATGGTTGATTTATCAATAAAATTGCAATTATATGGGTTAATAGATAAATTGATATTTGATATGAATGAGATGGTGGATGCATTATGGCAATAGAAATAAAAGAAGTAAGTTATGTTTATAATGAAAATACACCCTCTAGTCATACAGCTTTAAAAAATATAAATGTTACTATTGAAGAAGAAAAAGTGACTGGTATCATAGGAAAAATAGGTTCTGGAAAAACAACTCTTGTTGAACTTTTAAATGCACTGCTTATACCTACAAAAGGAGAAGTTAAAGTAGCAGGTTTTGATATTGAAAAAAAGATGAAACCAGAGGATTTAAAAGCACTAAGACGAAAGGTAGGGTTGGTGTTTCAGTTTCCCGAGGATCAATTTTTTAATATAACAGTAAAAGAAGAAGTAGCTTTTGCTTTAAAACACTTTAGATATAAAAGCGATAGGGTTCATAAGCAAGTTTTAGAAGCTTTATCAATGGTCGGTTTAGATGAAAGTTATTTGAACCAAAATGTTTTTAATTTAAGTACTGGTGAAAAAAGAAAAGTTGCCATCGCATCAATTTTAGTTTTTAATCCTAAAATAATAATATTAGATGAACCAACAGTTGGATTAGATTATAATAATAAGAAAAAGCTGTTGATGTTAATTAAAAAATTAAAGAATAAATATAATAAAACAATTATTATTGTAAGTCATGATATCGATATGTTAAATATTGTAGCTGATAATATTATTGTTATGGATAAGGGAGAAGTTGTAATAAGTGCACCAAAAAATGAAGTGTTAAAAGAAGATTCACTTAAGAATCATGGTCTTTCTTTACCTAAAATTACAGAGTTTATAGAAATAGTAGCTACTAAAAAAGGTATCAAATTAAAAAATACAACTGACATTAAAGACTTGATTAAGGATGTGTATAGACATGTTTAATATGACGATTGGTAAATATGTTTCTCAAAATTCTAAATTACATCAAATGAATGCAGTAGGTAAAATGATATGTTTAGTTATATTTATAACGTTATTGTTTACTAACGATTTAATTATGCTCACCCTTCTTACAAGTCTTACAATATATATGATGTTTTTATCAAATATACCAATAAGATTATATTTAAAAAGTATTAGTAATTTTAAGATATTAATTATTTTTCTTATAGTAATTACCATTATTTTAGGTGGTTCTTGGTATAATGTTGTTATATCAATTCTAAAAATATTATTAAGCGTCTTGTATGCAATGGTTATTACATATACTACAGCTAAAAACGAAATTGCTTATGCTTTTGAAAAGTTACTTAGTCCTTTATCGATATTTAAGGTTCCTGTAAGAAAAATATCGTTGACTTTAACTTTAGCACTCCGATTTGTTCCAATTATTTTTGAGCAAGCTAATAAAATAATAAAATCGCAAGCTAGTAGAGGAATAGATTTTAGACATAATACATTAAAAGGAAAAGTAATGGCTATCTCTTCTATGATTGTGCCACTATTTCTTTTGACATCAAAGGTGTCAGATGATATAGCTGATACGATGGAGGTTAGAATGTATAATTATAATGAAAAAAGAACCAGTTATAGAACTTTAAAATGGCATAAAGCAGATGAAAACATACTTGTTCTTCATGTTGCTTTATTTATATATTTTATTATGAGGATAATATTGATATGAAAAGGTATTTAATAACTTTTGCTTATGATGCTACTAATTATCATGGTTATCAAAAACAACCTAATTTAAAAACCATTCAAGGAGTAATAGAAGAAGCTTTAACAAGTATAAATGATGATGAAAAGGTAATTATGCATGCTGCAAGTAGAACAGATAAAGGAGTACATGCTTTAAACCAAAAAGCTCATTTTGATTTAAAGGTAAAGATAACACCATATAAATTAAAAAGAGCTTTGAATAGTAAAATACCAAACGATATTCATATAAAAGATGCTGAAGAAGTAGAGTCAACTTTTCATGCTAGGTATTTAGCAGTAAAAAAAGAATATTTATATATTCTTAATATGGATGAATATAATCCTATTGAAAGAAATTACGTATATCAATACAACAAAGAACTTAATATTGAAGAAATGAAAAAAGCAATAAAATATTTTGAAGGAGAACAAGATTTCACATCGTTTGTTTCTGCAGAAGATTTAAAAGATAACAATACTAGAATTATTTATGAAACATCATTAAAGGAAAAGGATGGCAAATTATATATTCGTTTTATAGGAAATGGTTTTTTAAAATATCAAGTTAGAAATATGGTTGGTACTTTAATTGAGGTTGGTAATGGCAAAAGAACAAGTGAAGAAATTATTAGGATATTAAAAGCGAAGGATAGAAAAAAGGCGGGAAAAACAGCTAAACCAGAAGGTCTATATTTAAAAAATATATGGTATTAAAAACTTAACCAAAATTTAAATTAGTTAATGCTAAAAAGTAGAATTGTCTACTTTTTTTATATTGATAAATATTATAAGAATAATTGTTGATAATCAATATATATGTTAAGATATTGATACAAGAGGGTGGTAATATGATCGTAGATGTTTTAGTAGAAGTTAATGTTGGTAATCAAAATCAAATGTTTTCATATACTGTAAGTCAAGAACTACAATCTCAAATAAAAAAAGGGATAAGAGTAACTGTGCCCTTTGGAACAAGAAAGTTAGAAGGGTTTATTCTTGATATTCATAAAGATGATACAGCAAGAGATTATGACTTAAAAGAAATTATAAATGTAGTTGATGAACATCCAGTTTTAAATGATGAATTACTAGATTTAGGTAAACATATGTCAGAACTTTATTTAGCACCATTAATTCACTGCTATCAAACAATGTTACCAGTAGCTTTAAAAGCAAAAAGGAAAGTCAAATTAAACATAAAAGAAGAAAAATATATTTGTTTAAATAAAAGCGAAGAAGAAATAAAGTTATATATAGAAGGTAATAAATCAGTATTACAAAATAACATTTTAAATACGGTATTATCTTTAAAAAAAGTTAGAAAAAAAGATATAGATAATCAAAATGTATTAAGAACCCTGTTAAAAAAAGAATTGCTTAAAGAGATAAGAGAAGAAAAATATCGTCTTGATTCAAATGATATTATCAAAAATGAAACTCATGAATTAACACCTGATCAAAAACATGTTGTAAAATCCTTTCTAGAAGGAGATAAAGAAACATATTTATTACACGGTGTAACAGGTAGTGGAAAAACAGAAGTTTACATGAATATTATCGATAATGTTATAAAAGAAGGTAAAAAAGCAATTGTATTAGTTCCTGAAATAGCTCTTACAGTGCAATTGGTTACAAGATTCCAAAATCACTTTGGTAATGATGTTGCTATTCTTCATAGTCGTCTTAGCGCTGGTGAAAAATATGATGAATGGCGAAAGATAGAAAGAGACGAAGTATCGATTGTTATAGGTGCTAGAAGTGCTGTTTTTGCGCCCTTATCAAACATAGGAGTAATAATTATTGACGAAGAACATGAAGCGACATATAAACAAGAAAATAGTCCTCGTTACCATGCGTATGACATTTCATTATTTCGAGCTAAAAGGCATAAGGCAAAAATATTGTTAGGTAGTGCAACTCCATCATTAGAAAGTTATGCTAGAGCTAAAATTGGATATTATGGTCTTTTAGAATTAAAAAACAGAATAAACGGTAAAGATTTACCTAAAGTTCATATTGTAGATATGAAAGAAAGTATAAAAAAAGGCCATCGACTTATATCTTCAAAACTGATAGAAGGCATTCAGGAAAGATTAGAAAAGAAAGAACAAATAATGATTCTTTTAAATAGAAGAGGATACTCAAATTATTTAATTTGTTCTGATTGTGGTTATGCATATAAATGTCCTTCTTGTGATATAACAATGACTTATCACAAAACAAGTGATACCTTAAGATGTCATTACTGTGGTTATGCAGATAAAAGAAGAATTGAATGCCCGGAATGTCATGCTAAAGGGTTAAAAGATTTTGGGGTAGGAACCGAAAAAATTGAAGAAGAATTAAATAAAATGTTTGACGGAATTAGAATTGTTAGAATGGATTTAGATACAACCACGACTAAAGGAGCTCATAGCAAAATAATAAAAGATTTCAACAACTATAAATACGATTTATTACTGGGAACGCAAATGATAGCGAAAGGCTTAGATTTTGGAAGAGTATCGTTAGTTGGTGTTATAAATGCTGATATGGGACTTAATATACCAGATTTTAGAAGCTCTGAGAGAACTTTTCAATTGCTAAATCAAGTCTCTGGAAGATCGGGTCGTAAGGATATTGAAGGTGAAGTGATTCTTCAAACTTTTAATAACGATCATTATGTTATAGAAAATGTAAAAAATCATGATTATATAGGATTTTATAATAATGAAATAAAAATAAGAAAGAGATTATTTTATCCACCATTTTGTTTCATTTCATTAGTTAGAATTTTATCGAGTGATTATGAGTATGGATTTGAAGTATCTAAAAAAATAGGTATTTATTTAAGAAAGCATTTACCAAACAATACAATTTTAGGACCTACTATGTCTAACATTTTTAAAGTAAAAAATATATATCGTTTTGGTTGTTTAATAAAATATAAGAACAAAGAAGAAGTTGCTGAAGTTTTAAAAAATGTTCTTAAGCAGTATGATAATAATAATAAAATCAAGATTGAAATAGATATGAATACGATGAGAATGTAGAAGTAAAAAACTAATAAAAAATTAAAAATGATAGCATAAAAACTAAATAATCCAAGAATATATAAATATATAGCTGAATAATCTTTTTTATTGCATAAAATACTTGTATATCAATTGGCTGCATGTTATAATACATTTGGCTTTTTTAAAAAAAATATACACGAATATGGATTTGAATGTCTAGTGCCTTATGGTGATGTTCATTAGAAGTATTCGGAAGAAAAACGAAGGAGGATGATTTTATGGCAGTTGTTTCAATGAGTTATTTACTTGAAGCAGGTGTTCACTTTGGACATCAAACAAAAAGATGGAATCCAAAGATGAAAGAGTATATTTTTACAGCAAGGGATGATATTTATATTATTGACTTGCAAAAAACAGCGAAAAAAATTGAAGAGGCTTACAAGGTTTTATATGACATCGCTAAAAATGGCGGGAAAGTATTATTTGTAGGAACCAAAAAACAAGCACAAGAAGCATCTAAAGAAGAAGCTATGCGTTGTAACATGTATTATGTTGTAGAACGTTGGTTAGGTGGAACTTTAACTAATTTTAAAACAATTAGAAAAAGAATTAGTAGACTAACACAAATTGAAAACATGGAAAAGGATGGCATTTTTGATTTATTACCAAAAAAAGAAGTTATTAAAATCAAAAAGGAATATGACAAATTAAATAAAAACTTAGCAGGTATAAGAGAAATGAAACAATTACCTGATGCTCTAATTATAGTTGATCCACGTAAGGAAATAAGTGCTATTAGAGAAGCTAGAAAACTAGGTATTCCAGTAATAGGTATTGTTGACACAAACTGTGATCCAGATGATGTTGACTATGTTATTCCATCGAATGATGATGCAGTACGCGCTGTTAAATTAGTCTTAGGAGTTTTAACTAATGCTATCGTTGAAGCTAATGGTGGCGAATTAGTTGATTATTTAACTGAAGAAGATAAAATTAAGAAAAATGCAAAAGAAGCAGAAACAACAAAAGAAGAAGTTGTTACTGAAACAATAAAAGAAGAAAAAGTAGAAAAAGCCGAAAAAAACGAGAAAGAACCGAAGAAGGAAGCTGTTAAAAAAGCAACAGAAGAAGTAAAGGAAGAGAAAGAAGATTTATCTAAACTTACTGTTGTAGAATTAAAATCAAGAGCTAAAGCAGCAGGTATTGAAGGTTATTCAAAATTAAGAAAAGATGAACTTATTAAAGTTTTACAATAAAGGAGATGATGATAATGATTACAGCTAGCATGGTAAAAGAATTAAGAGAACTTACAGGTGCAGGAATGTTGGATTGTAAAAAAGCTTTAGAGGCTACTAATGGTAACATAGACCAAGCTATTGATTGGTTAAGGGAAAACGGTTTATCGAAAGCAGCTAAAAAAGCAAGTCGCATTGCAGCTGATGGTTTGGCACATATCCTTATTGAAGATAATAAAGCAGTCATTATCGAGGTTAATTCTGAAACGGATTTTGTTGCTAAAAACGAAGAGTTTACAAGCTTAGTTTCAACTATTGCAAAAGCAATACTTGATAATGATGTTAATAGCGTAGAGGAAGTTATGGCTATTAATACAGATGAAGGAACTATCAATGATTTATTAGCGGCTAAAACAGCTAAGATTGGTGAAAAGTTATCATTTAGAAGATTTGAAAAAATTACAAAATATGAAAATGAAGCATTTGGTAGCTATATTCATATGGGTGGCAAAATAGCATCTTTAGTATTAATTGAAGGTGCTAATGAAGAAGTTGCAAGAGATGTTGCTATGCACGCAGCAGCTATGAAACCTCTTTATGTTACACGTAATGATGTTCCAACAGATGTAATTGATAAAGAAAAGGAAATCATTAAAGAACAAGCTATTAATGAAGGAAAATCAGCTGATATTGCTGAAAAAATGGTTTCAGGTCGTATCAATAAATTTTACAAAGAAATTTGTTTAGATGAACAAGAATTTGTAAAAGACTCTGATACTACTGTTGGTAATTATGTTAAATCTAACAATGGTGCTATCAAAGCAATGTATCGTTATGAAGTAGGCGAAGGATTAGAAAAAAGAAATGATAATTTTGCTGAAGAAGTAATGAATCAGATTAACGGATAGGAGTAAATATGAAAAAATTGTTGTGCGTATTTTTAGGCGTTTTACTAATGACTGGTTGTTCTATTACTCCAATATATGAAACAAATAATGATGCTAAACGTTTTAGTGAAGAATATTCGGCAGTTAATATAAGTGAAGATAATCCAATTGTTTATAAAACAGATGAAGAAATTATTGATATATTAAAAAACGGGACTGGGATTATTTATTTTGGATTTCCTGAATGCCCTTGGTGTAAAGCAGCAATTCCCGTTCTTATAGATATTGTAAAAGATATGGATATTAAAGAAATGTATTATTTTAATCCAAAAGAGATAAGAGCTAATAATACAGATACTTATAAAGAAATTGTAGAATTATTAGGAGACAATCTTAATGCGGATGTAGATGGAAACAAAAAACTATACGTTCCTGATGTATACTTTGTTTCTGGTGGCAAAATAGTAGGACATCATTTTAAAACTGTTGACAGCCATACAGATCCAAGTGAAAAGCCTTTGAATGATGAGCAAAAAAAGGAACTTAGAAATATCTATAAAGGATTAATAGAAAAAACATACAACATTGAATGTGATTGTTAAGGACTTTTTAGTCCTTTTATTGTATAATTATATTAGAAAGGATGTTTGATAATATATGGATAGTATTATAAATGGTGCAAGAGAAAAAATGGATAAAGCCATTGAGGCAATGGAAAAAAGATTTGCAAATGTCAGAGCAGGACGTGCTAATGCTTCAGTATTAGACGGTATTACTGTATCTTATTATGGAGTTGATACACCATTAATTCAATTGGCAACTATCTCTATTCCAGAAGCACGTGTTTTATCAATCAAACCGTTTGACCGAAGTTCTATTTCAAGCATTGAAAAAGCTATATTTGAAGCAAACATAGGTTTAACACCAAATAATAATGGTGAAACAATTACTCTTAACTTTCCAGCTTTAACCGAAGAAAGAAGAATGGAATATGTTAAACAAGTAAAAGCAATGGCTGAAGAAACGCGTATTGCATTACGTAACATTAGACAAGAAGCTAATAATTCAATTAAGAAATTAGATTTACCAGAGGATGAAGAAAACAAAGGTATAAATCGCGTTCAAGATTTGATTGGTGAATATAATAAAAAAATAGATGATAAATTAAAAATAAAAGAAAAAGATTTAATGACTATATAATAGTTATTAAACAATAATAGAAAAATTTTACAATTACTTTAGCTGGATAAATCGGTTACGATGCAATTCGAGGTAGAATCAACAACCTTCTACTCAAAATAAAGATTTCAAAAACCTTATTTAAGATATAATTGCAATGAATATTGCTGAAATGAATAAATAATATACTTGACAGTGAATATAATAATGTATATAATTCGAGACATAAAAAAGACTGTGAAGAGGAAAGTAATATTAACATTTTTTTAAAGCGAGTTAGGTATGGTGTGAGCTAACATTAAAAGTTAATATGAAGAACACCTTGGAGTTGCTTACCGAAATAGCAGTAGGCTAAGCCGGAATAATCCGTTACGTATTATTGATGAGATGGCTATATTGTTTATATAATAGCAATTTGGGTGGTACCGCGGAAACAGTTTCGTCCCATTAGGATGAAACTGTTTTTATATGGGGCAGACTAAAAGAATAATTGCTAATTGCAATTATTCAAGTTATAATGGAAATGGAGTGATATAAATGGTAATTGATGTAAAAAAATTGTATGAGAAAGACCATGTTGGAAAAGAAGTTATATTACAAGGCTGGATTAGATCACATCGTAAACAAAAAGAATTTGGATTTATTGATTTTTATGATGGAACTTGTTTTAAATCAATCCAAATTATATATGAAAGTGATATTGATGATTTTGAAGATATTCAAAAACTCAAAGCAGGATGTTCACTTACAATAGAGGGAGTTGTTGTGGAGTCGCCTGGAGCTGGTCAAGCTTTTGAAGTGAAGGCTAAAAAAATAACATTAGAAGGTGATTCGCTTGAAGATTATCCTATTCAACCCAAAAGACACACGCGTGAATTCTTAAGAGAAGTAGCTCACTTGCGTCCTAGAACTAACCTGTTTCAAGCAGTGTTTAGAATTAGGAGTGTAGTAGCTATGGCTATTCATGAGTATTTTCAAAACAATGGTTTCGTTTATGTGCATACACCATTATTAACAACTTCTGATTGTGAAGGGTCGGATCAAATGTTTAAAGTTACAACAGTTGATTTTGATAAACTTCCTAAAGATGAAAATGGTAAGTTTGATGCAAGTAAAGATTTATTTGGTAAACAAGTATATATTACAGGAACAGGACAATTACATGGAGAAGCTTTTGCTATGGCTTTTAAAAAGATTTATACTTTTGGACCAACTTTTAGAACAGAAAAATCAAACACCAAAACACATGCTAATGAATTTTGGATGATTGAACCAGAAATTGCTTTTTGTGATTTAGAAGGTTTAATGGATATTGAAGAAGAAATGCTAAAATATGTTGTTAAACAAGTTATTGATAAGTGTCCAAAAGAAATGCAATTTTTAGATAAATTTGTAGAAAACGGATTGTTAGATAAGTTAAACAAATTAGTTAGTAGTAACTTTGTAAGAATCAATTACGAAGACGTTATACCTATCTTGAAAAAAGCAGCTGTTAAATGGGATTTCGAACCTGAATTTGGCGAGGATATTGCTAAAGAACACGAAAAGTATATTACTGAATATTTTGATGCTCCTGTTTTTATTACAAATTGGCCAAAAGAAATAAAGCCATTTTATATGAAATTAAACCCTGATGGTAAAACTGTAGCTTCCGTAGATCTTCAAGTGCCTGGAGCTGGAGAGTTAATGGGAGGATCACAACGTGAAGAAGACTTTAACAAGCTTGTTAAACGATGTGATGAAATGAATATTGATAAATCTTCAATTGATTGGTTCATAAATTTAAGAAAATATGGAACCTGTGTTCATTCTGGTTTTGGTATGGGATTTGAAAGATTGTTAATTTATTTAACAGGTGTTGAAAATATTAGAGATGTTATTCCGTTCCCAAGAACTCCAAACAATTGTGATTTTTAAGGAATAAATTTCATATTATTGCCAAATATATATTTGAGGAGGCAAAATATGAAAAAAGCACTTATTGTTTTTCTAACTTTTATATTTTTAGTAGGGTGTACAGTTGCAACGACATCTTCATCACCAACAAAAGTGGTTGAAAGATTGCTAGGTAAATATCAATCACTTAATGAGGAAGTTATAAAGCAATTAAACCAAGTATTAGATAGTCAAAATATCACTAAAGAACAAAAAAAAGAATATAGAGATTTGATGAAAAAGCAATATCAAAATTTAACATATAATATAAAAAAGGAAACAATAGATGATGAAACAGCTGTTGTGTCTGTTGAAATAGAAGTGTTTAATTTTGCTAAAGCTAATAATGAAACAGAAGTTTATGTTTCAGGACACGAAGAAGATTTTTTAGATGATAACAATCAATTGTCTGATGTTCTATATCAAAATTATAAAATAGATCAATTAAAAAATGTGAAAGAAAGAACAAAATATACTCTTGATTTAAGCCTAACTAAAGAAGATGACATCTGGAAATTAGATGAATTAAGTGACATGGAAAGACAAAAAATTCATGGCTTATATGATTTATAAAGGACTAAGAAGTCCTTTTTTTTCATATTATTTTATAGGGTGATATCATGTATAAAGCAGTATTGTTGTTTTTTTGTCTTTTTGTATTCGTATTACCAACCAATGCGATAACTACTAGTGGAGATGGTGTTATCTTAATGGAAGAAGGATCGGGTCGTGTTTTATATGGTAAAAATATACATAAACGTAAATTGATAGCTAGTACAACAAAAATAATGACAGCAGTTTTAGCGATAGAGTCAAATCAGTTAGATGATATTGTAACAGTTGATGAAAGCATTTTAAAATCATATGGTTCTAATATATATATACAAGTTGGAGAAGAGATGAGTCTTCGTGATTTAGTATATGGTTTAATGTTACGAAGTGGCAATGATGCCGCTATAGCAATAGCAAGTCATTTAGGTGGATTAGAACATTTTGTTAAAAGAATGAATGATAAAGCTAAAGAAATTGGCATGAGTAACACCGAGTTTATTAACCCTCATGGACTTGATGAAGCTAAAAGTAACATCTCTACAGCATATGACATGGCGCTTCTAACCAAATATGCCAATCAATATGATGAATACCGTAAAATTGCAGGGACTAAAAAACATATTGTTAAAACAAATTATAAAACGTACGCCTGGACTAATAAAAACAAACTTCTTACATCATATAAATATACAACAGGAGGTAAAACAGGGTATACCGAAAAAGCGCGTCGTACCCTTGTTTCTACTGCTCAAAAAAACAATCTTAATTTAATTGTAGTTACTTTAGATGATGGGAATGATTGGAATACGCATAAAACACTTTACGAATATGGATTTGAAAATTATAGGAATTATCGAGTGTTGAATAAAAACAATTTTAACGTAGAAAGTGATTATTATAAAGAAGATTTATATATTAAAAATGATTACTATTATCCACTCAAAATTACAGAAACAGATAATATGTATTTAAAAATAAAATTAGAAAAATTAAAAAAATACAAAGACAAAGATAAGGTAGGTGTCGTTGAAGTTTTTTATAATGAAAAACTAGTTCATCAAGAAAACGTATATGTAAAAGTTCCTTCTTATCCTAAAAGAAGTATTTGGGATATTATAATAGGGTGGTTTAAAAAATGATAAATATATTATGGTTTTTATTTATAATAATTGGTATTGGGTATGGTCTTTTTACCGGTCAATCAGATAAGATTAATGCTGAAATATTAAACAGTGCAAAAATAACATTAGATATGGTCTTAAATATGTTACCTGTTATTTCTTTATGGGTAGGAATCATGAAAATTGCTTCTGTATCAGGATTGTTAGATAAATTGGCTCGCTTTTTTTCACCACTTTTATCTTTTTTGTTCCCAGATATTCCAAAAAACCATGAGTCACTTGGGTTAATTTCATCTAATATAGTAGCTAATCTTTTTGGACTTGGTAATGCAGCAACTCCATTTGGTATAAAAGCAATGGAATCACTTCAAAGCTTAAATGAGAAAAAGGATACAGCTACAAGAAGCATGATAACTTTTTTAGTTTTAAACACTAGTGGTTTATCAATTATACCGACGACTGTAATATCACTTCGTGTTATGCATAATAGTGAAAATCCTCTTGAAATAATAGGTGCTGTTATTATTGCTACATTAGTATCTTTAATTTTTGGTCTTATATTAGATAGAGCAGTTGGAAGGAGATGTAGATAATGGTTCTTCTTTCTAAGCTTATTATGCCTATTTTAGTAATTACAATTGTAACTTATGCTTTTGTAAAAAAAATAAATATATACGATTCATTCATAAATGGTGCTAAAGAAGGTCTAGAAGTTACTTTTAATTTATTTCCATATTTATTAGCAATGATATTTGGTGTTAATCTTATGGTTAAAAGCGGCTTTATTCCTGATATGTTGAATTTGTTAAAACCTTTATTTGATTTACTAAAAGTCCCAATTGAAATTATTCCAATGGCCATAATGAGACCAATATCAGGAAATGCTAGTCTAGCACTGATGAATGATGTCTTTATTAAATATGGAGTTGATTCGTTTTTAGGTAGACTTGCTTCTGTCATTCAAGGTAGTACTGATACAACAATATATATATTGACTATTTATTTTGGCGTTGTAGGAATAAAAAAGATAAAATATGCAATGTTGGTAGGTTTAATATCTGATTTATTTGGTTTCATTGCAAGTGTATTAGTAGCGTATCTTTTTTTTGGATGATTATATATATATATTATTGAAAAAATGTGTTAATATATTTATATGAAAAAAATGATGTTTTAGATAATTATTATATTTTTTGCTTATAAGGAAAAAATAATCAAGAAGGAGGATGCGTAATGCATGAAAAAATAAATGCTCGTTTTTTAACAGAACCAACAATAAAGCATTTAAAATATGAGACATACTCATCTTTTACAATTATTGATACAAACAAAATATTCGGGCTTGAATTATTGCCGAAGTCTTTTGAACAAAAACAAAAAATATTATGTTTATTTCAAGAAATGCTAGATTATTATGGTGAAAAAACTGAACAATTTGGATATCAAGCAGCAGTAAAAGGGATATATGCAAATGATTATAAGGATAAGAAAAATTATTTAATTGGGATAATGATGCCCATTAACTTTTTTATTTTAATATTAGAAGAATGTATTAGAAATGATAATGATAGTTATATTAATCTCAATTTAGATAATGTTGAAAAAACAATCCAAAATTTATTAAATGATAGCAAGAGAATAAATAAGCAAAAAACAATTATTTAATAGAATATTTTAAGTATATAGGATATACTATTAAAGCAATAATTACTTTATTATTATAAGGTAGGATAAGGTAGGTAATAGTGTGGAAAGATTACAAAAGGTAATAGCGAATGCAGGAATAACTTCACGTCGTAAGGCAGAAGAATTAATTTTAAAGGGAAAAGTAATGGTAAATGGAGAAGTGGTAAAGAAATTGGGAACTAAAGTGTTACCAACTGATGAAATTGTTGTTGATGGAGTGATGATTGAAGCAGAATCAAAAGAATATTATCTTTTTAATAAACCACGAGGTGTGATAACATCTACCAAGGATGATAAAAACCGTAAAACAGTAATGGATTTTTTTGATAATGACAAAAGGTTATATCCTGTAGGTCGTCTTGATTATGACACGACAGGAGCATTAATTATTACTAACGATGGCGATTTTGCTAATAGAATGATGCACCCATCATATAAAATAGATAGATCATATATTGCTAAAGTAGAAGGTTTAATTGATGGGAAATCAATAAACAAAATAAAAAGTGGTGTCAAAATAGATAACACCATCATATATCCATCACGTGTAAAGTTAAAGAAAAAGGATCTTGCAAAGAAAACGTCGGTGGTGGAAATAACTGTTCATGAAGGTAAAAATCACGAAATAAAGAAAATTTTTGAAGCGGTAGGTTTTCCGGTAATAAAATTAAAAAGAGAATCATTTGGCAATTTAAATGTTAAAAATTTAAAATCAGGTGAATATAGAAAAATCACATCCAAAGAATTAAAACAGTTATATAAGTTAACTAAAAAAACGATTAACTAATCGTTTTCTTTTATTTCAAAGATGGCATCTGTTGGGCAACTTTCAATTGCACTTTTTGTTTTTTCAAAATCATCTTCATTTATTTCTTCTTCTATTGCTACTGCAAATCCATCATCATCGAACTCGAATACTTCAGGACATATGCTGACGCATGCTCCGCAACTTATACATGAATCTTTATCAACTTTTGCTCTCATAACTCCTCCTTAAACTATAATCATTATAATATCATAGTTTTAAAAAAGCAATATCATATGAAAAAATAAAGTTTTTGAAGCGTAAAGCGTCAAAAAAGGCAATGCTATTATTCCCAAAACAATTTTTATATGATATTATTTATATATATGGAGGATGATGTTCATGAAAACTAGAATGGAACGTTACAAAGTTAACCAAGAACGAACATGTAGAACTCAAAAAAATGAAGCTCTATATGAAAAAATTTATGAAAAAGCTTTACCATCATCCGATGTAGCATTACTTGATAATGAAAGCGAGATAGACATCTCAAAAATTAAGGATCTTGTGCAACAAAGAGAAGGTTATAAACGTATAAAAGAGTTTGAATCAGTATTGTTAAAACCAAACCTAGAAGAAAATGATGAAGAAAAAAATGACATATATGAGGATATAGATGACAAGATCTATGATATAAACGCGATATTGGAAGAAGCGAGATCAAAAAGGGAACCAACAGAACGTGAAAAATATCGTAATTTAAGAAACACTCAATATAACATATTAACTAATTTAAATTTAAATGAAGAATATGAAGAAGAAATGGATCCCGATTTCTTTACAAAAGATAAAACTATGCGTGAATTGATCACGTCATTAAATGAAAAAACAGAAAACATATTTGAAAGAACAAGATCAAATACAAAAATGAATGTTGATTTGTTTGAAGATCTAAAAGGGAAAGATGATACTGTTTTGACTGAACCAGTTAAAGCAGAGGAGGTTTCAAGTAATAAAGCCAATACATTCTATACTAGCTCATTAAGTTTTACAAAAGAAGACTTTGAAGATTTTCAAGATTTGCAAACGACAGTAAATAAAAACAACAGATTAATAAAAGTTTTAATATCGATTCTTGTGATTGTTTTAATTGCCATTGTTTTATTCTTTGTATTAGCAATTCTGTAATTACTATTAAATAATAGTAATTTTTCATATATATTATTAGGAGATATATATGAAAAGAATAAAATTAAGAAAAAAAAGAAAGTTCGACAAAAAAAACACTATCATAGTTGTTATAATTTTGTTGTTCTTGTCGATAATTATAACTTTAAGTTACTTTAATCGTAAATTATCACCTTTGTTGTTTGATTATGCTGAAATTGAGACGCAAAAATTAGCAAATCTGATAATGAACCGAGCAGTCAGCAAACAAATAGTCAACAGTTTTGATATCGACAATTTATTTACTATGGTAAAAAATAATGATGGTGAAATTCAAACAATTGATTTTAATCCTATTATTGTAAATAAGATTTTAAACCAAACAACAAATGCCGTCTATTTAAGTCTTAAAGCTGTTGAAGAAGGTAATATTGATATGATAGAACTACCAGATGGTATCTTAGTTGAATACGACAAGAAAAAAGCCAAAAAGGGTATTGTATTTGAAATACCTTTAGGGGTTATAACAAGCAATGCATTCTTATCAAATTTAGGACCAAAAGTGCCTGTTAAATTAAATTTGATTGGAAGTGTATCAAGTAATCTAAATACTAAAATTAATCAGTATGGTATCAATAATGCGTTAATAGAGGTGTCTGTAAAAATAGAAGTTACTGAAAAGATTAATTTACCTCTATCTACTAAATCTGTTACTGTTTCATCTACAATACCTATTGCGATGAAAATAGTACAAGGCAAAATCCCAGAATATTATAATGTTAGTGGCATGAATCATAATTCACCTATTTTTAGTTTACCTATAACTGAATAGAACAAGGAAGTGATACAATGGAAAAGAAGAAAAATAAAAAACAAAAAAAATATATACTACTGCCTCTTTTGTTAATCCCTTTTTGTTTAATGATATATGGCATATATTTATTTCTAAACAATCAACAACCAAAAAGCCTTAGTGCTATGTATGTAGCAAGTGAAAGTGAGCTAGTAAGTGTGTACGATGTAAGTTTCAAAGAGGTAAATAAAGTGCATCGTGGAAGAGAACTTAAAGTATATAATGAAGTTATTACTGATGATCAAAAACTTTCTTATGTAAAAGTGTATTATGATGGAGAAATATTATATGTAAAAAAAGACAATCTTGTAAGTAACATAAAAAATGCTGTAAAAGAAAAAAAAGTATATGTGAGGACGCCAGCAACTTTGTATAAAAACCTAGAAACTGGTGAAATAGAGTCCTTGGTAAAAAAAGGCGACGAGTTGGAGGTGATTGGTTACGATGAACTAAAAAGTGATGGTAGGGTTAATGCGTATCAAGTTAAAAAAGGAGATATAATTGGATACGTTTATCAAAAATATGTTTTAACAAATAAAGAAGATGCATTAGCAAATTATGATCCTTCCAAATATTATGATGTTCACAATAACAGAGGCGACCAATTAAAGGGTGGACATGCAGGTAACTTAGATTATTATCCTGTGGAAAAGGCAAAATTTGAAGATAATGTGATGCCAGAAAAAGTGTATGCATTATATTTAAATAGATCCGCAATAAAAAATGTTGATGATTATATTGAATTTGCAAAAACAACTAAAATAAATACTTTTGTAGTAGATATAAAAGATAATGGCGCCCCAGCATATAAATCTAAGGTATTTGAAAGCCTTTCCCCAACAAATTATAAATATGCAAACAGTAGTTTTGAAGAATATAAAGAAAATATTAAAAAAATTAAGTCTGCAGGTTTTTATGCAATAGGAAGAATAACTACTTTTCAAGATGAATATTATTCAATCGACCATCCTGAACATGCAATAAGAAACACAACTACTAATGAACCGTATTTACATGGTGGTACTTATTGGCCAAGCCCTTTTCAAAGAGCAGTTTGGGAATACAATGTAAAACTCGCCAAGGAAGCGGTTATTGAAATGGGATTTAATGAGATTCAGTTTGATTATGTTAGATTTCCTGATAGAACTGGTGATGCAGAAAAAAGTGGTGCCATGGACTTTAGAAATGAATATGATGAAGAAAAAGCCCAAGCTATACAACGGTTTGTTATGTATGCAACCGATGAGTTACATAAGTTAAATGTATATGTATCGGTTGATGTTTTTGGAGAATCAGCGTATACTTATGTTACAGCCTATGGTCAATATTGGCCTGCTATATCAAATGTTGTAGATGTAATAAGTGGAATGCCGTATCCTGATCATTTTAACAAATATGAATTTGGTTTTAATGTACCAGTTTGGACGGTTCCATATGAATTATTAAGCAAATGGAGTTCGTATGTAGTTAAAAGACAAGAAGAAATACCTACACCAGCAGTTGTTAGAACTTGGATTCAAGTATCAGATGTACCAAACTATAAGCATTCAGGTGGATACCCATATGGTGTAAAAGAAATTGATGCACAAATTAGAGGTTTATTTGATAAGGGATTAAATGGTGGTTATATGACATGGCTTTCTTCTTCCAACTTAGAACGATATAAGAGCCAAAAAGAGGTATATGATAAGGAGTATTGATATGGAAAAAGTTGTAACAATTAACAATCAAACTTATAAAATTATAGAAAATTATAAGGATGGTTACAATGAAGAAGAGTTAAAATCAAAATTAACAGATTATTTTTATGACTATGATTATATACTTGGTGATTGGGCTTATGGAAAACTTAGATTAAAAGGATTTTATGATCCGAAGAACAAAAAGGCAAAAGACTTAAACAATTATAAGTATATTCAAAAATACATCAAAAACTATTGTGCTTATGAATGCAAATATTTTATTGCAAAAAGGGTATACAAAAATTAATTATTTATGTTATAATGTTAATAGTAAAAGAATATAAAGAGGTGAATAAAGTGGAAGAAAAAGAAACGGTCATTGTTATAGATAAAGACGGGAAAGAAAGAGAAGCAGAAGTGTTAGTTACTTTTAGAATTCACGAATATAATAAGGAATATATTTTGTACACTTTTGATGAAGTTGACGAGAATGAAATGGTAAAAATATATGCATCAACTCTAGTTGAAAAAGGCGATATGTTTTCATTTGAAGCAATTGAAACACCTGAGGAATGGGCTACAATAAAGGATGTTATGAGAGACATGGCCCAATCAAAGCAAGGACAAGCGTAGGGGAGGTTTATATATATGAAAAACAAATATGATATTACGGGTGCAAGCAGACCAAGATGGAACAAAAACAAGGTTTTAGGTAAAGAAAATAGAGCGGTTTTAATTAAAAACTCAATGCTTAATGTTTTTAGAGTGGCGTTTAGAAAAAGTAATCCATATCCAAGATTTACTGCTAGCGTTTCAACAAAAGCACAAGAAATTGAAGCGATTAACAAAAATATGGAATTGACAAAAAATAAAATTGCTGACATAAGAAATAAAAATGGTGAATTAAGTATAAAGGATACTCGTAATTTACACATTTATAACAAACACTTACTAAAAATGAAGAAGATGAAAGCTAAAAGGGAAAACAACTTCGTAAGATTTGAAAAAATTAAAAGAATTTTTGCAAAACCATATGAAGCAGAACAATCTATAAGCAATGTATTGGAAAGTGTAAATGCAAAATTAAATGAAAATGTAAACGAAAATAAAGATATTACAAAACAAGTGACTAATGAATTAGAAAAAAGTTTAGGAGAACAAGTAACAAATGAGTTGAACAATGCAAATCTAACACCTGTTGGAGAAGATATGCCTAATATTGAAAATGAGGCATATGAACCTATTGTTCCACCTATTAATGAGGAAAAGGTAGAAGCTCCTACAAACGTTCCGCCTGTTAAGGAAGAAAAAGTAGAAGCACCAACAAATGTTCATCCAGTAAAAGATGAAAAAGAAGAAGTGCAAAATGCTATAGCAAAAATTAATCAATTAGTTGAAAAAGCAGAAAAAGTAGATGGTTTAGAGGCGAAAGTAAATGAGTTGACTAATAGTCTTGCTGAACGTGACAAGTTAATTGAAAAGTTACAACAAGAAAAAGATAATGCAATAAAAGAAATGCAAGCAAAAGAAAATGATTGGAGAATTCAAATTGAAAGTGTAAGAAAACAGCTTGATGAGATCACTGCAAAATTTGATAAATTAGATAATGAAAAGAAAAATGTTGAACAAGAACTTGCTAATGCAAACCTTAGAAATAAAGAGTTAGAGGAAAGAAATAACAACTTAATTCAAAATAATCATTATTTAACAGAAAGATACGATAAATTGAACACATTTTATGAAAGTGTAGCACCAGTACTTAATAGAACTAAATAGTAGCATTATCAATTATAATTATTTTGTTAAAATTAAAGAAGAAATTTTTCTTCTTTTTTTGTTTAATAACTTTTTTTTCATGATATAATAACAATGCTTAATGTATAATACAATTGAAAGAAGGGATAATAAAAATGACAAAAATTATTTTTGTTAAATATGGGGAATTAAATACTAAAAAAGGAAACATAAAGTTTTTTATAGATGCTCTATACAAAAATATTAAACAAAAATTAAAGGATTGTAATGTAACTATTGACCGTAATATAGCTAGAACATACATTGAATTGCAAGAAGATAACGAACAAGAAGTTATTAAAAGACTACAGCAAGTGTTTGGAATTCATAGTATAGTTATATCTAACAGAGTTGAAACAGATTTAGATATAATAAAGGAAGAAGCTTTAAAAACAATAAAATCAAGAAACATTAACACTTTTAAAGTATCAACTAAAAGACCTTTCAAATCCTTTCCGTATGAAAGTTTGGAAGTAAATAAGAAAGTAGGCGCACACATCCTTGCTAATGTTTCTAATATTAGTGTGGATGTTCATGACCCTGATTATGTACTCAATATTGAAATAAGAAGAGATTATACATATTTATATATTAATGAAATAAAGGGATTAGGTGGATATCCTTTAGGTATCCAAGGAAAAGGAATATTAATGTTAAGTGGTGGTATTGATTCGCCAGTGGCAGGTTTTTTAAGCATGAAAAGAGGAATAGAAATTGAATGTCTTTATTTTGAATCTCCACCTCATACAAGTCCAGAAGCTTTAAATAAGGTTACAAAATTATGCCAAATTTTATCAAAATATAGTTTAAGTTTAAAATTACATGTTGTTCCGTTTACTAAATTGCAAGAAACAATATACAAAAATGTTGATCCTACATATATGATTACAATTATGAGAAGAATGATGTATAGAATTGCTGAAAGATTTGCTCTAGAAAATGGTGCAAAAGTAATAATAAGTGGTGATAGTATAGGTCAGGTAGCAAGTCAGACATTAGCAAGTATGATGGTTATCGATAGTATTGTAAAAATACCTATTATTAGACCAATAGCTTGTTTTGATAAATTAGAAATTATCGACATTGCTAAAAAGATTGAAACATACGAAACAAGTATTTTACCTTTTGAGGATTGTTGCACCATTTTTGTACCTAAACACCCTGTTATCAATCCAACAGAAGAAAAATGTGTAGATAATGAAAAGTCGTTGGATTTTGAAGAATTGTTGACAGAATGCATAAAAAATATAAGAACAATAAAAATAGAAACTGGTAATAATTTCAACGATTTGCTATAGGTATTAATTACCATGCCGAAAGGTGTATGATTAATTTAAAAATTCACATCCTATTAGTGTATAGGAGGTGAAAGAAATGAACAGCAACAATAGTAGAAGTAACAATAGTAATAGATTAGTTAGTCCAGGTTCAAAACAGGCTATAGATAAAATGAAATATGAAATAGCAAACGAATTTGGTGTTAACTTAGGACCAGACGCAACTTCTCGTAGTAATGGTAGTGTTGGTGGTGAAATTACTAGACGTTTAGTTCAAATGGGCGAAGCACAATTAGGTGGTTCACAAGCTCAAGCTGGAGGAAACTTTGGTAATACACAAAGCAAATAAAGATAAATAATAAATAAAGCAAGATTCATCTGAGTCTTGCTTTTTTAAACTTGTAATCATTTAAATTTTTATGTATAATTAGGATTATAATTGTAGCCTATAAGATTTAAAAAACATCTATGTAAAAGCGGTGTGTAATTATACACTGTTTTTATTGTATTTTTAGACAAAGGGCTCATTTCGGTGTATAATATAATTATAGAAAAGGGAGTGTTAATCTTATGAAAATTTTAGCTGTAAATGCAGGAAGTTCGTCAATGAAATTTCAATTATTTGAAATGCCTGAAGAAAAGGTGTTAGTATCTTCAACCTTTGAGCGTATTGGTTTAGACAAAAGCTTTTATTCAATAAAGGTAAATGATGAGAAAACAAAAAAGGAAGCAGTTTTACTTAATCATGAAGATGCAGTTCGTTTATTTTTAAAGGATTTGTTAGATAATAAGATTATAAACGATTTAAATGAAATATCTTGCGTTGGTCACAGAATCGTGCATGGAGCAGATAAGTATAACAAATCTGTTTTAATCGATGATGAAGTGATAAGTGATATTGAAAAATGTATTCCACTTGCACCTCTTCATAATCCGGCAGGAATATTAGGTATTAGAGCTATAAAAGAGGCGTTGCCAAAGGCTCAAAATGTTGCTATATTTGATACAGCATTCCATCAATCAATGGAAGATGTTGCATATCTTTATCCAGTACCATATGAATGGTATACTAATTACGGTGTAAGACGTTACGGATTCCATGGAACAAGTCATCAATATATATCTAATCGTATATCATCTATTTTAGGCACAGATAAATTTAAAGCTATTATCTGCCATTTAGGTAATGGAGCTAGTATAACAGCTGTAGAGAATGGAAAATGCGTTGAAACTTCTATGGGAATAACTCCTGTTGCAGGTATTCCAATGGGGACAAGATGTGGTGATATTGATCCATCTATTGTTGAATATGTTATGAGAACATCTGGTAAAACAATTGACGAAGTTATGACTGATCTAAATAAAAAGAGTGGTCTTTTAGGAGTAAGTGGTGTTAGTAGTGACTCAAGAGATATAGAAGAAGCTATTGCAAGTGGAAATACAAGAGCTTTTTTAGCACATAATATATATATTCGTAAAATAACATCTTTTATAGCATCATATTATTGTATTTTAGGTGGTGCAGATGTTATAGCGTTTACAGCAGGTATTGGAGAAAATAGCATCGATACTCGTAAGGATATAATGAATGCATTAAAACCACTAGGTGTGGTAATAGATGAGGAAGCTAATAAAGTTAGAAGTGTTGAAAGATTAATATCAGATAAGGATTCTAAAATAAAGTGCTATATTATACCAACTAATGAGGAATTAATGATGGCAAGAGAAGCTTATGAACTTTCAAAATAGAAAGGGAGTTTTTATGCACAAAAAAATATATAACAGAATAAAAAAGTACAACACAATTGTCATTGCAAGACATATTGGGCCTGATCCAGATGCATTAGGAGCTCAAATAGGACTTCGAGATATCATTTTACATAACTTTCCAAATAAGAAAGTTTATGCAGTTGGTGCTCCTACCGCAAAATTTAAATATCTTGGTACTCTTGATCGTTTAAATGATGATGTTGTTTTTGAAGAGGCCCTTTTAATTGTTGTTGATACTCCTGATAAAAAGCGAATTGATGGTGTAAATGTTGATTTATTTAAAGAAACTATAAAAATAGATCATCATCCATTTATCGAAAAAGTTTGTGATTTAGAATGGATTGATGATACATCATCAAGTACATGCCAAATGATAATTGAGTTTTGCATGAAAACAAAACTAGAGATATCTAAGTATGGTGCAGAACGATTATTTATGGGACTTGTTGCCGATACAAATAGATTTTTATTCAATTATGATAATGAATCGACTATTAAAACCTTTGATTTAGTAAAAAAATTATTAAAAGTTTCTAAAATAGATACAACTCCTTTGTATTCAAATTTATATATGAGAAATATCAATGAAATGAAATTACAAGGGTATATATCACAGAATCTGATAATTACTGAAAATGGCGTTGGCTACATAGTACTTACAGATGAAGTTATAAAAAATCATAATGTTGATTCAGCTAGTGCTGGCAATTTAGTTAACAATTTTAATTATATAGAAGGTGTCTTAGTTTGGCTTATGATATCGGAAGACAAAAAACAAAATTTAATCCGTATAAACATTAGGTCAAGGGGGCCATATATTAATACAGTAGCTGAAGAATATAATGGTGGAGGCCATAAATATGCAAGTGGAGCTAGAGTTCCATCATATAATGAAGCGTATGAAATAGTTGAAAAGCTAGATAGTTTATGCAAAAAGTATAAAGAAGAATTGGAAGGGGACGAGAAGGATGAAAATAAGTAATGTTACACTGGCTATTAGTGCTGTTAGACGAAGTCAATATCCAAAGGATGGGAAGCCTGAATTTTTATTAGTAGGACGTTCTAACGTAGGTAAAAGTAGTTTTATCAACACTTTAATTAACCGTAAAAACTATGCACGTATATCTAGTAGACCAGGTAAAACTCAAACCATTAACTTTTATCTTGTCAACAATGATTTTTATTTAGTTGATGCTCCTGGTTATGGGTATGCTTCTTTAACCAAGAAAAAACAAATGCGTTTTGGAATGATGGTAGAAGAATATTTAGCGACCAGAACAAATTTAAAAGAAGTATTTATGTTGATAGATTTTCGTCACAAACCAACTGAATACGATCTTATGATGTATGATTTCTTAAAATATCATGATAAAAGAGTAACTGTAGTAGCTACTAAAGTTGATAAAGTTTCTGTTAATCAACGAGAAAAAAACAAAAGATTAATTCTAGATACCTTAGATTTAGTTATAGGAGATAGTTTAATAATGTTTTCTAATGTTACTAAAGATGGTAAAAAAGAAGCACATGCTATAATTGAGCGATATTTAGATTTTGTAGATGTAGAATAAATAACAAAAAAACAAACTTCTCATAGAATACCTTAGGTGATTTTATGAAGGTTGAGTATGTTAATGACTATAATTTTTATCTTTATTTAAATAAAGATTATCTTATAGGGTTAGATTTAGATAATAAGGAGAGTATTGAAAACTATTTTAAAGCAATGTTTTTAAAACTCAAAAAAAATCATCACATGGATATTTATGGATACTATAATATTAAAGTATATGCTAATAAGAATTATGGTCTTATTGTAGATGTTTTTAAATTAGGCAATGATTATTTTAAAATGCCTAATAATAAGGTAGATATGAAAATAGCAATTGATAAAGATAATGTTTTTATATATGAACTTGATGATTTCTTTTTTACAAAAAAATATGAAGAAAATATAAAGAATGTGTATTATAAAAACCAAAAATATTATATTGAATTAAATAAAAATGTCGATGAAACTTTTTATCTTTATCTAATGGAACATAGTAATATCATATTTGATGATGATGCTTATGAAATAATAACAACATCTTTTAAATTATAAAGAAATGTTATTTTTTCTGTAAATAATACTTTATAGAAGGAGGCGTATTATTTATGAAAATACCAACTGTAGCGTTAGTAGGTCGCCCAAATGTAGGAAAATCCACTTTATTTAATCGTCTTGTAGGTAAAAGAATTTCTATTATAGATGATACGCCAGGAATTACTAGAGATAGAATATATGGTGATGTCAATTATAAAGATTATCGTTTTCATCTTATTGATACTGGTGGTATTGATGTAGGTGAGGAACTATTTAATAAAGAAATTATAGTACAAGCTAGTATAGCAATTGAAGAAGCTGATGTAATTGTTTTAGTTGTAGATGGAAAAGATGGCCTTACAACAAATGATTATGCTGTTCGTGATATGCTTTTAAAAGCTAATAAGAAAGTTATTGTTGCAATTAACAAAATGGATACTAAAAAAGCAACTGAAAATATATACGATTTTTATGAATTAGGGTTTGATGAATACGTTCCTATCAGTGCTGAACACAGTGATGGAACCAGTGATTTATTAAATGCTATAGTTTCTAACTTTAATGATCAGGATGATTTAGATTATAGTGATGACGTGATAAAGTTTTGCGTTGTGGGACGTCCTAATGTAGGAAAAAGTTCGCTTGTCAATGCACTATTAAACGAAGATAGGGTTATTGTATCGGATAAAGCAGGAACTACAAGAGATGCTATTGATACACCGTTTGTTTATAATAAAAAAGATTATGTTGTTATTGATACAGCAGGAATCAGAAAAAGAGGAAAACTGTTTGAAAATATTGAGAAATACAGTGTTTTAAGAGCGTTAAAAGCTATTGAAAGAAGTGATGTCTGTTTATTGATAATCGATGCTCAAGAAGGTATCATCGAACAAGATAAACATATTACAAGTTATATCGTTGACTCTGGTAAAGCAGTCGTAATTGTTGTCAACAAATGGGACACTATCAAAAATAAAGATACTGACATTAGGACATTTACTAAACGAATTAGAAATGAATTTCAATTTATGCCATATGCTCCTATTGTGTTTTTATCAGCTTTAACTAAAAAACGTATTCATACTTTGATTCCTCAAATTGATGAAGTATATACTAATGCTCGTCAAAGAGTTACAACTAGTGCTTTAAATGATGTGATAAATGAAGCTGTTACTTTAACGTCTCCACCTTCATATAAAGGAAAACGATTAAAAATATATTATGTTACACAAGTTGATATAGCACCTCCTAAATTTGTTTTTTATGTCAATGATAAAAGTCTAATTCATTTTTCATATGAACGATATTTAGAAAACAAAATAAGAGAAGCATTCGACTTTAAAGGAACACCAATTGTTTTTCAATTCAAAAATAGAGGTGAAAATCAATAAACCAAGGTATTAAATCATGATATATATAAAACTTTACTAAAGGATAATTATTATAATATCTCATAACTCTCATCTAAAGGATGAGAGTTTTATATTTTAAAAATTATTATACAACTATTAATTAAATGGTAATTAATACCAATATTAAGATAGGAAAAAGATAGTTTCAAGATAACACAGTATTACTTACAAGTGATAACATTGATATTGTATGTAGAACAAGGAGATGAAAATGTTAGTACGACCTATTGATATAAGAAAAACAAAAAAGTTAGTTGAAAAAGGTTTCAAAATATATAATAGATACTTACTTTCAATCGCTGATGATGATCAATTCTTGCTGGATGAAAAAAGTTTTGAAATTAAACTTGATATCAGTGATAGAAATATTTCAGATAAGGAAAAGGAAAAACTCCAATATGTGCAATATATAATATCTAGATATAATCGCTTATGTGTGTTAGACAGGAAAATCATATATTATTCTTACATGATAAAAGAGAAGAATAACGATGGGTTTACTGCTAACAATCTAGGGTTTGATTCAAACTATTTTTATAGAAAAAAGAAAGAAGCTATTATAAATATGGCTTATGCATTAAATGCTGAAATATATGAAGGTGAAATTAGTGAAATTGATTGATAAGTATAATATGAATAAAGAAAGTAATAATAATTCTATTATATTACTAAAAAGCGGTATTTTTTATAAAACTTTTAATAATGATGCCTATATAATTGCGTACCTTTTCAAGTACAAAATAAATAAGATGTCCAATTATGTCATGGTTGGATTTCCAGAAAAAGTCATTGAAAATATTGAAGAGAGGTTAATAAAGGAAAAAGTGGCCTTTATTATAATTGATGAAGGCAAACAATCTGTATCAGATAAAGGTTCTTTTGTTGATGGTAATTATGAAATTTTACTTGATAGAAGTTGTAAGTCAAGTGACATTGAAATGGAAATAGAAAGGATCAAAAGCACCTTAGACATTTTAAAGGGAACTAAGAGCATTGAAAACATTATTAGTAAAATCAAGGAAATAATATAATTACAAAGTGTAAATCTAAATTCTTAAAGTGTTTACAACGCTGTTAACGCTTGATATAATATAAATATAATGATAAGGTGTGGTGATAAAATGAAAGTTAATTTGAAGTCTAAATATGGATTTACATTAGTAGAACTTTTAGCGGTAATAGTGATACTAGCAATTATTTTAGCAATAGCAGTACCAGGTATATCTAATA
>DUQO01000024.1 GCA_012837765.1 Mollicutes bacterium
TATCAATATCCTTAATTCTAGATGAATATGGAATTCTAGCGTCTATTACTTCAAAAACAACATCTATTAAGTCTTTTTTTTCATTAATAAGTCTTTTAGTTTTAGCCATATGACCCGGATACCAGTTGATATTAGTTTTATTTTCGTTCATAAAATCACTTCCTTAAAGTTAAAACTAATAAAATTATATCATAAATAGGCTATTTTTTTAATAATCTATCACATTTTTATATTATTTATTTAGGGTCAGATAAATCAACATCAACCTTTAATATATAGTTGCCAGGTCATATGGCACTTCTAATATTAAAAAAGAATAGATGTTTCTATCTACTCTATAAATTGTAATTTGTTATTCTCCTTTTTTATTTTTATCATCGTTTTTTTCTTTATTTAAATGCGTAGATGATAAACATAAAAATGCAGAGCCTAAACATAAGTGTACAACTCCCATACTACTATCTGTTGTTTCACTTATAAAACAAAAAATAGCACTAATATAAAAGCATATTGAAGCAATCAAAAAACATATAAAGGTTATCTTTCCTTTATTATCTTTTTGTTCATTTTTCATTTTCTTACCTCCTTATAAATTGTAATTTATCGCTATTGTTATTTTTTTATTTATCTAACATTTCGTGTAATATTTTATTTCCTATGAAAGTCATATTAACATCACTTTTAAGAGATATATTTGATAATACAACGACTCCAACTTTCTTTTCTTTGTTATATCCAATATAACTATTAAAATTAGTTGTTGAACCATTATGCCAAATAATATCATTTTTATTGTCTATCATCCAAGTCATTCCTACTTTATCAACATTTATATCAAACATATTATAAATATCATTAACTGCTCTTACATCAGTTAGTGGTTCTTGAGTTTTTATAATATAACTTTCATCTGATGTGATTAGAGTTTCTAGATATTTTGACATATCTTCAATATTAGAAATAATTGCTCCAGTTGGAATATATCCATCATCTTCATTCCATTTCCAATATCCACTTAAATTACCTTTTCCTATTGCAACAGAAGTATTATTCATACCTAGTTCTTTAAAGTATTCTTCTAACAATTCATAATAATTTTTGTCATATACTTTTTCTAATACTAATCCTAATGTTGATATTCCAAAGTTAGAATAATTAAAATCATAATCTTTATCTTCTAACTTTGTTTTATTTAATTCTTCTAATAATTGTTCCTTTGAAATGTTATAAAAATCATTTCCACAAGAAAAATAATTTATTATTTTTTGAAAACTTAAATAATATGGTTTAAATCCTGATGTGTGAGTAATTATTCGTTTTATAGTTGGATAGTACCTATTTTCAAGTTTTAGATAATTAGAAATATTATCATCTAAATTTATTTTTCCTTCTTCTACTGCCCTAGAAATCAACATTGCTGTAAAAGTTTTTGTAGCTGAACCTATTTCATAGTCATATTTCAAATTATATTCTCCACCATATATATTATAAGTTATACCATTTTCATCATAAATAGCTATTGAAATAATTGCATTTTTATTGTTCTTTAAAGTGTAATCTATCATTTCACTAGAACTATATTTACTGATTTCTTTTATTTTATTTTTATATATAATTCCACTAATAAAATTAAA